>NZ_JAKJTJ010000022.1:0-369338 GCF_050337905.1 Vibrio clamense
TCTCTTCACTGATCACCTCTGAAGAAACCTCATCAGAAATGATGAGGTTTTTTTTCGTCTAGCGATCAGTGGAATTAATGATTTTTAGTTATCGGCTATAGAAGAGAAACAGAAGGGGTTCGCCTGATGTTCAAAGAATGTCTCTTCACTGATCACCTCTGAAGAAACCTCATCAGAAAGCTGAGTTTTTTTTCGKCTAGCGATCAGTGGAAYTAATGATTTTTAGTTGTCGGCTATAGAAGAGAAACAGAAGGGGTTCGCCTGATGTTCAAAGAATGTCTCTTCACTGATCACCTCTGAAGAAACCTCATCAGAAATGATGAGGTTTTTTTTCGTCTAGCGATCAGTGGAATTAATGATTTTTAGTTRTCGGCTATAGAAGAGAAACAGAAGRGGTTCGCCTGATGTTCAAAGAATGTCTCTTCACTGATCACTTTTGAAGAAACCTCATCAGAAATGATGAGGTTTTTTTTCGTCTAGCGAGCAGTGGAATTAATGATTTTTAGTTGTCGGTTATAGAAGAGAAACAGAAGGGGTTCGCCTGATGTTCATGAATATTTTCTCGGCTCTACATTCGTGTAGAAGCTGGTTTCATTGAGAACAATCCCGTTATGTATTTTCTCGATTGAAACTATTTGTATTAAATCGCCATGTGAATATGGTTTTTATGACTATATTTATACTTATGGGTAGTCCTATTGGTTGTATTTAGTTTTTTATATGGTTTATGTATTTGAAATGTTAAAACTTAATGGTGAATAAAACTGTTTGGTTTTTTCTCTGAGAATAGGCGCTTGTTCTTAGGAAATAGGGCTATTAAGTACGAAAATAGATAAATGTAAAGTATGAAAGCCCAGCATTTAATAATAAAGAGTGATAATTTATTCACAAATTCGGCATAACTATATTTATTAAGTGCTTTAAAACTGCGCAATCTCGATTTTTTATCCTATGTTTGTTGCTTTTCTGTGAAATATTTGCCAAATTGATGGACTTGTAAATTGGCAGAACATTGTTCTGGCAGTGAATGGATTCCAATTTTGCAGACAGGGCAGAGAGCTGCCATAGCAGTAGAGGTCTGGTAATGTCACTTTTAGAAGTTAAAAATCTTCGTATTGAATACCCTTCTCGTCACGGTGTTCATGCGGCAGTTAAATCGCTGTCGTTTAATATTGAACGTGGTGAAATCGTCGGTGTTGTGGGGGAATCTGGCGCTGGTAAGTCCACCGTCGGTAACGCGGTTATTGATCTATTAAGTCCTCCAGGGGTTATTGCTGATGGCGAGGTTTTCTTAGATGGTGAAAAAGTTTCGGGGTTAACTCCGGAGCAGATGCGTAAAGTTCGTGGCTCTAAGATTGGTTTTATTTTTCAAGACCCGATGACCTCGTTAAACCCATTATTCACCGTTGAACATCAGTTAAAAGAGACGATTCACGCGAACTTGGATATGACAGATGAAGAAGCATCTGAGCGTGCATTGTCACTAATGAACCAAGTGGGTATTCCTCAACCAGAAAACCGATTAAAGCAGTATCCGCACCAATTTTCAGGCGGTATGCGACAGCGTGTTGTTATTGCCATTGCTCTTGCTGGTGAACCCGATCTTATTATTGCTGATGAGCCAACGACCGCATTAGATGTTTCAATTCAAGATCAGATTTTAAGCCTTATCCGTGAGTTATGCGTGACTAATAACGTTGGCTGTATGTTAGTGACCCATGATATGGGTGTTGTTTCGAACGTGACGGATCGTGTGGCGGTCATGTACCGTGGTGATTTGGTTGAGTTTGGCCCAACCGCGAAAGTTTTAGGAACACCAGAACATCCTTACACGCACAGCCTTATTTCCGCAGTCCCTCGTTCAGATGTAAAACTCGACCGATTCCCGCTTGTTAGCTATATCGAAGAAGCGCATGAAATGGAGCAACTGGACGTCAAAAATCATTGGTTAGGTCAAAGTCAAGATCACCGTGAGTACACTGGCCCACTGCTAAATGTTGAGAATGTTAGCTTACGCTTCATCACTAAAGATTCGATGTTTGAGAGTCGCCGTCAGTACGTTCAAGCTTCGAATAACGTTAGCTTTGAGGTGTTTGAAGGTGAAACGTTTGGTTTAGTTGGTGAATCAGGGTCGGGTAAATCAACCATTGCACGGGTTATTGCTGGATTGTACAAGCCTAACGAAGGGCACGTTACCTTTGAAGGTATCGACCTCACTGGCCTCAAATCAGAAAAAGAACGTCGCCCAATGCGTCGTCAAATGCAGATGGTATTCCAAAACCCATATACATCAATGAACCCTCGAATGAAGATCTTTGACATTATTGCCGAGCCGATTCGTTTTCATAAATTGACTCGCAATGAAAATGAAACACGTCAAATTGTGCATGATTTATTGGATCATGTTGGGTTAGGAAAAATGGCGGGGCTTAAATATCCTCATGAATTTTCTGGTGGTCAACGTCAGCGTATTTCTATCGCCCGAGCTCTGGCAACACGTCCACGCCTATTAATTTGTGATGAACCGACTTCGGCACTGGATGTGTCGGTACAGGCTCAAATCCTCAACCTGTTAAAAGACCTTCAAGCTGAACTTAACCTCACAATGCTCTTCATCAGTCATGATTTACCTGTTATTCGTCAAATGTGTGATCGTGTAGGTGTGATGCAAATGGGTAAATTACTAGAAGTAGCACCAACAGAGCAGCTATTTACTGACCCTCAACATGAGTACAGCCAACACCTAATTTCCTTGATGCCTGAGTTTTTGGGATTGAGAGAAGATGTAAAATCGGCATAAAAGTCGAAATAAAAAAGTAAGAAAAGGCAGTGGTTCCAAGTTCGCTTGGATATAAAACAAAGCAAATACATAAAATAGGGATTTAAGTCCCCGCATGAAGGAGTTATGCAATGAAAACCATGAAAAGCAAGTTAGCAGTCGCTTTGATGGCAGCTGGCCTAAGTTTTGGCGCAGCGGCAGCAGATATTACCGTTGGCTATGCAGCTGACCCTGTATCACTTGATCCGCATGAGCAGCTATCTGGCGGCACACTGCAAATGTCTCACATGGTATTTGACCCTCTAGTTCGCTTCTCTCAGTCAATGGACTTTGAAGCACGCCTAGCTGAAAGCTGGGAGCGTGTGAACGATACAACTTTCCGTTTCAACTTACGTAAAGGTGTAAAATTCCATTCTGGTAACGAGCTAACCGCAGACGACGTAGTATGGACATTCGAGCGTCTTCAAAATTCACCTGATTTTAAATCAATTTTCACGCCGTATGAAAAATTGGTAAAAGTTGACGATTACACTGTAGAACTCATTTCAAAAGCGCCATACCCATTGGTTCTTCAAACAGCAACGTACATCTTCCCTATGGATAGCAAGTTCTATTCAGGTAAGACGTCAGATGGCAAAGAAAAATCTGAAGTGGTTAAGCATGGTAACTCTTTTGCATCGACTAACGTTTCAGGTACGGGCCCGTTCATCGTAACGTCTCGTGAGCAGGGCGTTAAAGTGGTATTTGAACGCTTTAATGATTACTGGGATTCAAAGTCTGACGGTAACGTAGATAAGCTAACGTTAGTGCCAATTAAAGAAGATGCGACGCGTGTTGCAGCACTTCTTTCTGGTGACGTGGACATGATTCACCCTGTTGCGCCAAATGATCACAAGCGTGTTAAGAATGCGAAAGGGGTCGATTTGGTTACCCTTCCTGGTACACGTATCATCACTTTCCAAATGAACCAAAACAGCAACGAAGCGCTAAAAGATGTGCGCGTTCGTCAAGCTATCGTTCATGCGATCAATAACGAAGGTATCGTTAAGAAGATCATGAAAGGATTTGCAACATCAGCTGGCCAGCAAAGCCCGACAGGTTACGCAGGACACGATGAATCTCTTGTTCCTCGCTACGACCTGAAAAAAGCTAAGCAGCTAATGAAAGAGGCGGGCTACGAGAAAGGCTTTACTCTAACAATGATGGCTCCAAATAACCGTTATGTGAATGATGCGAAAGTGGCACAAGCATCAGCGGCAATGCTATCTAAGATTGGTATTAAAGTTGATCTTAAAACCATGCCTAAAGCGCAATACTGGCCTGAATTCGATGTCTGTGCTGCAGATATGATGATGATTGGTTGGCACTCAGATACAGAAGATTCGGCGAACTTTAATGAGTTCCTAACGATGACTCGTAACGAAGAGACTGGCCGTGGTCAATATAACTGTGGTCACTACTCAAACCCTGAGATGGATGCGATTGTTGAAGCGTCTAACTCTGAAACTGATGCAGCGAAACGTGCAATGATGCTGAAAGGTGTCGAAGCAACACTTTATAAAGACGCAGCATTTGTACCACTACATTGGCAGAGTGAAGCTTGGGGTGCGAAATCTAACGTAGGTGCAGCTGCGGTAGTTAACCCAATGGTTATGCCTTACTTTGGCGACCTTGTAGTTAAGTAATCTTTATTACTTGCTAAATAAGAGCCGTCGACTTGGCGGCTCTTTGTTTACTCTTTGTATACCCTCTTATTTCAGTCGGGCGGTGTATCATTTTAAAGGCTGAATTATATTTTCTAGCAATAGAAATACATGGATAGTTAAGGGGCAAGGAATGTTTACGTTTCTGGTCAAGCGCCTGTTTCAGGCACTGATAGTGATGTTTGTGATCAGTTTGGTGGCGTTTTCCATTCAGGATAATCTGGGTGATCCGTTACGTGAGTTAGTTGGGCAATCTGTTTCTGAGTCGGAGCGTCAAGCTTTGCGCGATGAGTTAGGTCTCAACGATCCCTTCATTACTAAATATACTCGTTTCATTGGCGCCGCTGTTCAGGGCGATCTTGGCACATCTTATTTCTTCAAGCGTCCAGCCGTTGACGTGATTTTAGATAAATTAGTCGCGACGCTAGAGTTGGTATTCGGCGCAGCGTTGATTATTGTTTTTTTATCGATACCTCTTGGTGTATATACCGCCATCCACCCAAAGAGTTTTTTTACCAAAGTCGTTATGGCGGGCAGTAGTATCGGGATCTCCGTGCCGGTATTTTTGACCGCGATTATGCTGATGTATGTCTTCTCTATTGAGTTAGGCTGGCTTCCCTCTTTTGGACGCGGAGAAACGTACAATTTATTGGGTTGGGAGTCTGGCTTCTTTAGTCTCGACGGTCTTGCACACTTAGTGTTGCCGTGCATTGCGTTGGCATCGATTATGCTGCCGCTGTTTATTCGTTTAGTTCGTTCTGAAATGTTAGAAGTGTTGAGCTCTGAGTATATAAAATTTGCTAAAGCGAAAGGCTTGGCTCTGAATAAAATTTACTATCAACATGCTCTGAAAAATACTCTGCTTCCAGTGTTAACGGTTGGTGGTGTGCAAATTGGTACCATGGTGGCTTATACCATTCTGACCGAAACCGTGTTTCAGTGGCCGGGTACTGGCTTCCTATTTTTAGAAGCGATCAATCGAGTGGACACCCCTCTGATCACTGCTTACGTTATTTTTGTTGGGCTTATTTTTGTGGTGACAAATACGATTGTCGATTTGTTGTACGGAATTATTAACCCGACCGTTAATCTTACAGGTAAAGGAGCATAGTCATGAGCAATACTCAAACTGCCGTTGCCCCGTCTACTTGGGAACGTTTTAAACAGTCAGATTTTTTATATTATTTTTTACGCGATAAAGTGGCGATGTTCAGTTTTGCCATTTTCTCTATCTTTTTGATTATGGCTCTCGCGGCACCACTCGTGGCACCGATGGACCCATATGATGTGACTTCTATTGATATCATGGACTCCGAACTTCCTCCTTCGTGGATGGAAGAGGGGGATGAGCGTTTCTTGCTCGGAACCGATGAACAAGGCCGTGATATTCTTTCAACTATGCTCTACGGCTCTCGCTTGTCGTTAACGATTGGCTTCTTAGCAGTTGGTTTACAGCTGTTCTTGGGCATTATTATTGGACTATCATCAGGTTACTTTGGTGGTCGAATTGATAGTTTCCTAATGCGGTTTGCCGATGTTCAGCTGTCATTTTCGACAATGATGGTCGCGATAATTGTCTCTGCGATTTTCAAGGCAAGTTTTGGTAGTGACTTTTATAGTCAATACGCAGTGCTAATGCTGGTGGTGATCATCGGTATTGCCGAGTGGCCTCAGTATGCTCGTACGATTCGTGCGTCGGTATTGGCTGAAAAAGAGAAAGAGTATGTAGAAGCGGCACGAGTGATGGGCTTTAAAGCGCCACGCATCATGTTCCGTCATATCTTGCCGAACTGTTTATCGCCAATTTTGGTTATTTCTACCGTACAAATAGCGAATGCCATCATGTCTGAGGCGGCATTGTCGTTCCTTGGTTTAGGCCTACCGGTTGATCAGCCTTCGCTTGGTGCCTTGATTAGCACAGGGTTTAACTACATCTTCTCAGGCGCGTGGTGGATCACCGCATTCCCAGGTGTACTTTTAGTTACCCTTGTGTTGGTAATAAACTTACTCGGTGACTGGTTGCGAGATGTATTCAACCCTAAGATCTATAAAGGGTAACTGAATAATTGGATTGTTAGCTAATTAATAATGAAAAGTAAGAGCCGTAAGATATTACGGCTCTTTTTTTGCATGTAATCTAGGGTATCGCATTATCGTCAAATCCTTGAATGTGATTGGTATGGAAAAAACAACGGTTTCTCTATCAATCAGCTAGAGTATGTATGGAGTTTAGAATGGCAAAAAAGCCACGTATTAAAAATAAAACCTACAGCCTAGGCTTAATAGTGGCCGCTTCTTTGAGTTTCACCACTATTTCTCACGCAGAGTCATTCTTATGTGATGGTACACAAGCTGCCGCAAATCAGTTGCCACAGTTGAGCCAAAGTTGCCCTATTGGTAAAGGCTTATGGGGCAAGGCGTTGCCGAATGAAAACATTGAGGATCCAACGTTTTGGATTCAATGTGGGATGTTAGCCAAGACGTTATCTCTCGCTACTGCGAAACCGCTTTACCAGAAAATATCTACGGACGTGTGGATGAAGCCCGAAGGGAATGGATATCGATGCCTGATTGGGCCTTACGATAACTTCCCGGATGCGAAGAAAGAGCTTTCGCAAGTCAGAAGCCTTAAAGCCTATAAAGAAGCCTTTATTCGAGTGGTTGATAAGTCAGCACCTCAAGCTAAACCGTCAGTAAAACCCGATCCAGCCGCGAAAAATAAAGCGCTTAAAGCTAAAGGTGCTAAAACAAAAGAGCCTAAAGCAAAAGCGTCACCGTCTGTGCGGAACACAATGAAACCTAAATCAACGCAGGTATTAGCGACATCTGAGCTAACCACAAATACCGATATTTCCGTCCGAGTTCAAACGCAAGTAGACGGGCGAACTTATGTTGTGCCATATGTTTTGGATGATAATAACCAGTTCTATATGGAGCACAGCAAAGCATGGAACCGTTTAAGTTATGACAACGCAGGGGAAGTTTGTAGCGAACTTAAAATGCGTTTAGTAACAGAAGATGAGTGGAAAAAATTACTGGCGACAAATGTGATGGAAAAAGACAGTTGGCCAATGCATCTGCCATATTGGGGCCATCAGAAGAAAGGATTATTCACCAACGGAAGAGTCACCCAGCTAAAGGGGTCATCATTGCTGAACGTATTGTGTGTGAAGTAGTGTAGAGACAAGACAAAGTGATAAAAAAGCCCCGCAATGCGGGGCTTCGTTTATCTGCAATTATTAGCTTTTGCTTACTCGTACGAGCTATCACCAATGTATTTAATATTCATATTGAATGATGGTAGCTGATCTGTCAGTCCCATTAAATGGATGCGGTGGGAGCTTGGGTTTGCAAAGTTAGTTTTGTAGTCAAAATCTAAGGTTACGTATTTATATTTTTCTGTATTAGTCCAACAATTATCACCCTCAGTGAAGCTTGCCCATTGCTCACCAAAGAACCCCGTATCAAATGAGTTTTGTAGATCAGCACACGTGATATCTCCATTTGGATTATCAATAAACAAATCAGCGTCTGCTATACCATCATTACCGCCATCACCTTTGTTTTGCATCTGTGGAGTGATGTATAGCTCAACATACTCACCATTGATAAACAATGTTGTTAATTGAGCTACGTTATCCCAACTTCCGGTCGATACTGAATTGAGGCGACTTTCAGTTTCTGCTTTAGAAGTCATTGCTTCAAATGTTCCGAAGTCATCATCCTCATCTTCTTTCTCCACACTCGTTACGGTAAATCGTGAAGAAGTACCAAGTTTAGATGTGTGTTTAACCTCTAGAGTCATTGGGGCATAGTCATCTTCTAGGATGGTGATAACGTCGCCTTCAATACTGTAAGTTGCGCTTGCTGTATCTGATACAGGTGCGCAGCTTGTATTGACATCACCACTGTAAGACTCGCTACCAAAATATACTTTACCGTCATTTAAGTAGAATGTTTCACAGCGGTTCAACTTAACTTTATCATCAGACTCTGGGGTTTCGACGAAATATAATGGTTTACCTACTAGAGGGTGAAGATCGGGATCGACAGGTGGTGTCACCTCATCACTTGGTGCAACTGTTGGTAGCGAGAAGCTAACTGGTTCTGAAATAATTTCACCATCGTTATCTACATTTACACCTGCCATCATAATAAAGTGGCCATTTGTGACAGCTTTGGTTGGTGTACCTGAGAGTTTAAGGTATACATCATTTTCGATCGCTACTTTAACGCCGGGAATGCTTGTCGCGCCTTCTTGATCGTTTTCTAGGCCAACATAGTATTCTACTGAACCTGAGACATAGTCATCTTCAAATAACTCGTCAATCGCAATGCTATGAACATCGATCTCTTCACCAACTTTCATATTAGAGAGAAGTTGAGTGATGTACTTTTGTAATTCTGCAACTTCTTCTGGATCGGCTTTAATATTTTGCTCTTGGATTTCAGGAAGTGTGAATGTAACGTAAGTTGTATTCACGCCATCGTAAGCCGTAATGGTTACACTCTCACCAGCGGGATAAGCGTAAGTTGGAGCCTTTAATAGTTGAAGAGTTGCGTCTGCACCAACTTGGCTTTGATCGTCGATAAATATTTCTAGTCCATTCACAGATGTGTAAGCATCATATGCTAGTACGTCTTTATCATTAAATAGATCACTGATAATCACATAATCAAGTGAAGGAGCGACACCTTGAGCGAGTTCAAGTTCATCAAACCAAGATTGGATTTCTATTTTTTTATCAGCAATAACGCTTGGAGCTTCATTTTCTAGATCAACTTCTAACTCAAGTGTTGTTGTTGCAGAGCCAACAACTTTGTTTGTAGAATTTTTATCTTCCGCCGCTAGTGTAACGATGTAAGTATCACGGATAAGTGATGGCGTACCTGTAACGACTAGGTCACCGCCATTCACGGCAGTCAAAGTTACGCCCGTAATGATTTCTTGCATCTTAGTTGTGATTGATGCGTTGATTACGATGTCGTTGTTATCTGCGTCGCTAAATAGCGCTGTTTCTTCAAAAGAAAGCGGTAAAGAAATATCCAGATCTTCGTGAGTCGTTAGCTCTAATTTATCAGCTTGCGCGTTTAGATGATCTTTAGCATCTTTGCTTACGACAAGCTTAGTGTTAATTACTGGCTCTGTTGTTGGGTTACCATCAACAATCGGTTTGAAGTTTTCGTCGTCGATCTTATCTAAGTTATCTTCTACAACTTCAGTCGCTTCTTCTGCAACACCTGTTGGGTTAGCCTCATAACCAGCAGGGTCGTTAGCTTTAGATTCTGTTAGGATTTGAGCGGTTTTATGAAGCTCTGCACTATCATTGGCAATGACGTCTCCGAAGGCATCTTCGCTGTTTTCGGGTAAACCTAATGATACGTTGACGGTTTTCTTAGCTTCGGTAATGTCAGCGTCAGTTGGGTTAGCTCCTGCTTCAAGTACCACTAGATCCGTTAAAGGAGATATGACATCTTCACCAGGCAAAGTTCTGAATACGACTTCATGTTCCATTGCTTGAGTTGGGTGATCCATGTCTATGGTGTATTTACCAGCAAACAGTTGTGGGTTACTTGCGATAAGCGCTGCTTGTTTTGCGCCACCAGGCGTTAATGTTTGCAAAGCTAAGCTAGTCACAGAGCGGAATTCGTCGTCAGATAGGCTTAGCTTACCTTCAGAGTCTGTTAGCCCTAAGATGATGTCTGAATTGATGTCCAAAACGCCATTTTTGTTTTTATCATCAAACACAACCGCTTGGTTAAAGTAACCATCAAAACCTGTAATCGTTACACCATTAGGCGCTGCGCCATCTGAACCGCTCGAACCGCCACCACAACCTGTTAGTGCCACTGCTACTGACGCTGCTAGCAAAGTAATCTTCTTCATTATTTATCCTTTGTTATTTAAGGTGTGGATGACCCACAGTTCCTTGTTTACCACTGATTATTTTTTTAAGCCGATATTAGAATCTTTAAGGCATGTTTTTTACGAGTTTTCATAAGCAATAACAAGACACGGAAAGCATGAAAAAAACCGTAAACTTTTTTACGTTTTTCTTTTATTTAAGACAATCGATCTATTTATTTCTGGTTGGAGAGTGGTAGACAAAATTCATTTTTAGTTCCTCATACAAATGTGCGTACTCAGGTTTTGGTCTAAAAATATAGCTGTATACGTTGCCATCAATGAACTCATCATAGGGACTGTATGTGAGATCAGTGAAAAGTGAAAAACGCTGATTTGAAGGGAACTCACCACAATGAAAAGAGTACGTATTCTCGGGATGAGTGCTTGAGGATACGATATCAATGTCGTAATTACCTTTTCCTGCCATCACTGAAGATTGGAAAAATGGGCCGACATATTGGCAATTGAGGCTGATATCGTAACCGTGAATATTAAGGTCGGAATCCATAAACTCACCATTGCTACCAATATTCTCTCGCTGGTAAATGTAGTTACCTGCATAAACAAGGAGATACTCTTGTTTTGGTGTCAGAATAAGATAATCAAAAGTGGCTGATTGGTATTCATATTGGCCTGTATGAATGTTTATTTTTGCTTCCATTGCCGCTTTACTTTTCTGTAAGGTGTAGCTTTCGTATTTTTCACTATCATAAATTGTGGTGAAATAGTTCGTCACACCTTTTTGTTGTACCGATGAGTACTCTTTCTTTAAATCCCATATCTGCTGAGCATGAAAGCTAGACTCATTACTGCTTATAATGAGTTGGTTGCCGTTTATTTGATAATGCCCAATGTCACGCAGTTGATTTTCATTGGGGCAGGAAGTTTTGGCCGTTGATTTGGCGTAATAAACAACATCATTAATGAATTTGAATGCCTCACAGAAGACCACCTCATAGTTGTAACTGACTCCTGCGTGCTGTTTGGCTGACTCTAAGCGATAAACAATGTCACCAATGAGCGGATGTTCTTGTTCTTCAGTTGATGCTTCTACTTCTGGTAGTGAGAAATGTGCCGAAACCCACGCTTGCTGATCATCACCATGGTAACTGTCTCTTACTGATACCGTTAATCTAGAAGGTTCGGCTTGTAATTCGGGTGTGCCCTGAATGAGTAAAGTACCGTTATTGGATATAGAGAGCCCTGACGCACTGAGGTCGATGCGAGTCGTTAAAAAATCATCATCAGGATCTGAAAACAGCTGATTTAGGTTCAACTCATAGCTGATAGGACTACCTTGAGTGAGTTGCCATGAATAAATGACCGTTTGTAGCTGTTGATGAATTTGTTGGTTGAGTTCCGGCTTTCGGTTTTGTCCTGTTCCGTCATTGTTATCATCGGTACTGACTATCACCGTCGTACTGTTTGGTTCAAAGGCGTCTAACAACGCTTGTTCAGAGTTTTTTTGTTCTTGGTTTAACGGTGAAGCATGAACATTCGCATCATCGGACTTTTCGGTAAGTGGAATGTTTTTTGGATTCTTTTTCACCATATTCAAGGTAGCGTTTGAAACCTCGGGGTGAGGTTGTTCAAGGCTTGAATCCGCACTCTGAGGCTGTTTTGATCGTTCACTCAGAGTTGCTGTTAACTCTTCACTATAGGTCGATGAGATCCATAACCAAGCGGCACTCCCGAATAAAGTGACACATAATAGAAGCCGACGTTTGTTCATTGTTATTAACGCTCTAAATTGAATAATGATTAAGCCATGCGTGACTGTAGCCAACAGCGCGAAAATTTTAGATCTTTTTCGATTAAGCTATCGCTGCATTCGAGTAGTTGGCTGATCTCTTGATTTCTCATACCCATCAAATATTTCAGCTTTAACGCATTGGACTGTCTAGGGTACTGAACACTAAACCGATCCAGCGCTTTATCGACAATAATCAGTTGTTCGAATTTATCGTCATGCAAATTCGGAATGGACGTCAGTTGTTGGCGTTTTTTCGCTTGGAGCGAACGTGCGTTATCTATCAATATTTGGCGCATAACTTTCGCGGCCATCAGAAAAAATTCACGCTTGTTTGATACATCGCTGAGATCTGAGTGGCTCATTTTTAAATACGCATCATGTATGAGGGCGGTTGTGCTATTCACGCTGTCGGCAAGCACTTCGTTATCAATGCCATGTTTTACTGCGCTTCTGTCACGCTCTTGTTGGGCGATGTTTCTGAGTTGCAAATAGGCAAATTGATAGAGTTCACTTTCAGCTTGTTTGTTGCCAGATTGCCACTGTTGGATAATTTGGGTCAGTGAGTTTGCCATTATGCTGCTCCTGCAATTTTTTTGAACTCGGAGATTTTGAACGTCTCTAATTGCTCTGAGCCGTCTTGTTGTATTCTTTTTTCTTGTCTATAGCGATAAAGCACACCTTGATCCCAACTTTCCCCAGCAGGTAAATATTCCCAAGTGGTGTATTGAGGTTGGGAGTCTTTGTTGTACCAACGAACTAATATATTCATTTGAGCGAGAGTCGCTGAACCCTGTGAGCTTTCTAGCCACCACATATCTGGATATTGGTCAGTGACGTCGATGCTGTACTGGCTAATATCTGTTGGGCAATCTGTATTTTCTTTTTCGGTTAGGAATATTTTACGCTGTTTTATAAGTAAACATTGCTGAGTCGTGTTATCGCTAAGGTATTGCGTTTTTTGCCAAATACCTTGGTAAGAGATGTTGTTACCTTTGATTTCTGGGTAGGTAAACCAAAGCATTTCAGTTTGATTATTATGCTGTATCTTTTCAGTCGGACCTAGCCCTTGGACTTTCTCCATTAATAGTTGGGTGCTTGGGTCAAAACTTAAGGCAACTGTCCGATATTTCCACTTTCCTTCATCGCTATAGTTTTCGATCGAAAAGCCGTTGAGATCATTACGAGTACAACCATCTTGAGCGCATCCGACTAAGCCCTGTTGTTGAGCGAAGTTGCCGATAGGCTCGATTACGATCTCTTTGTATTGTTTATTGAGATCTAAATAACAGCCATTAAAGTAGTCACCCACGCTAGGGTATTGGATCATACTGTCATTCGTAATTTGATAAGACATGCTGCCGAAAGGCGGGGTGTATTTTGGATGTTTTCGATAACGTAAATCATAAGCACATAACTTACCTGACCAATCTTTTTTCTTGATGATGATATTACTTAGGCGAGTATTGAGTGGCTGATAGATAACATCATCAGAAGTGAAGTTCTTCTGAATGTACTCTTGGCTTTGATTAAGGTGCTCAACGGCGGTTTTTACGCTAACCAGTGGAATACCGAGATCTTGGCTTGAACTGTTTAAGAAGCTTAAATCAATATTTTTAAGCTTCTGCTGAAAGTTTGGATCGGATAATAAGCGACTAGCAAGCACAATCTCTTCTTGATTCAATGGCGTGCTATCCAGTGAGAGAAGCAAGCGTGTGATATTGATACTACGGCTTGGTTGAGTCGTCGCAAGACTAGGGGTGATGATTTTCTGGCTAGATAACGTAGTCAGCAAATAACTTGATTCATCACTCCCTAAAAAGAAGCTCACCACATCACTTGGGTTATATTGGTATTTCCCTTTGTTGGTGACTCCAGATAGCCCTGAGCTGGTTTGGTAGTACAAACCACTAACCGGAGCATCGATAAAATACCCCGTACTAGGGATTGATTGAGCGTGGGTAATACCACTAAAAAGTGTGATACACGCGCCGAGCAAAGCCATACTCTTCATGTTTATTCTCTTCTACGTTGTTTTATTTTTTTGTGCAATTTGGCGCGCAATTGAGGCTGCTCTTTTTAGGGACCGGCGTCATCATGGCTAATAGCATCTTTTGTTTTATGTGTTGAGGTAAGTTGGGGTTTGCAAGGATCCTTCGTCTCGTGAGTTCAAGCATTGTCTGTACGGACATCTGTGCATTCACATCCCCTTTGCTATGAAACATTAAACTGGCCACTTCAAACATCATCTCTTCAGCGACCTGTTTTTCTTGCTCTAACTGGTGGTTTTTTTGAATGAGAGTGATCGAAAAAGCCGCGGCAGATATTATTAATAACCCCCCAAGCATCATTTGAATTGGCTTACGCTGAAATAGTCTTAGAGTGCTATAAAACGGCATATTTTGTTTTATGGAAATAGGCTGATGCGTGAGAATGTTTTTTATATCATAACGCAGCTTTTCAACAGATTTATACCTCTGCTCTGGCTGCTCTTGAGTCGCTTTTTGAATGATACAGAAAACATCAGATCGCGGATGTTCATCTGGAAACATTAGCGACAGTATTTTCCCCAGCGAATAGACATCGCTTTGGTTCGTCAAATAATCGCCAGCCATCTGCTCTGGACTGGCATAGTGCTCACTGTACGCAAGTAGAAGATCACTGTGACTGTCATTGGTGGCCACTTTTTGGGTAATGTTGAAATCTAAAAGCTTTGGGTTTCCATCGCTATCAACAAGGATGTTCTCTGGCTTTAAATCAGCATGGAGTATATGTTGCTGGTGGGCGTGCTCAATGGCTTGGCAAATTTGAGTAAAAAGTAGCAACTTTCTTTTTTTAGACAGTTTATTTCTTTCCAAGTGCGCATTCAGTGTGTCACCAATAACCCGTTCCATGATGATATAGAGATAGCCTTGGTGTTCACCGCCATCAAATACTTTTGCCACGTAAGGATGATTGAGCCTTGCGAGTAGTTGTGCTTCATCAAACAGTGCTCTTCTGCCTAAGATGTCAGTCAACCCTGCTTGAATAAACTTAATGGCTAACTGCTGCTCAAAAGTATGATCTGCTCTCTCTGCTGCATAGACAATCCCCATCCCCCCTCGACCTATCTCTTGACGAAGTTGGTATTTACCGATGATTTGATCGGAGAAATTTAACTCTTGTTTGATTGCTTGTTGCGCGTGGAAGCCGAGCAACTGAGTGAGTGGCTCTGAAGGGACCGTTTTAAGTAAAGGTTGTAACTGCCTATATAGATTGGGTTGATGAATCTTAAGAGTAAATAACTGCTTTTCTCTTTCGACTTCATCAAGATCTAACAGATTGTAGAAAACTTGAGTTGAACTGGAACCTAGCTGCACGACGACTATTATTTTTTTATTTTGTTTGGCTAAGTTTATAATATATTTTAGAAAAATATATTAATTTCGAATGGCAAAGCGGCTCTCAATAAGCGTTAGGTAACAAAATAAAAAAAAAGGTCAGTAATTACTGACCTTTTTCTCAATATTAGCGCCTAACGCATGGTAACGAATTCCTCACTACCCGTAGGGTGAATTGCGACAACTGAATCGAAATCAGCTTTAGTTGCGCCCATTTTCATTGCGACAGCAAAGCCTTGAATCATCTCATCAACTGTAAAACCGATACCATGTAGGCCGACAACTTTCTCGTCGTCACCTGCACAAATTAGCTTCATCTTACAAGGTTGACGATGCTTAGTTACCGCTGTGTACATAGCCGTGAAGCCAGAGGTGTATACCTTGATGTTGTCTTTGCCGTACTTCTCTTCTGCTTCTTGAGTCGTTAGGCCGATCGTACCGATTGGTGGGTGGCTGAATACCACCGTAGGCACCAATTTGTAGTCCATCTTAGCGTTTGTTTGTCCGTTAAATAGGCGCTCAGAAAGTTGGCGACCTGCTTTCACTGCCACTGGTGTTAGCTCTATACCACCTTCCATGATGTCACCGACACAGTAGATGCCTTTCACGTTAGTTTCTTGGTATTCGTCTACTTTGATGTAACCACGATCGTTCGTTTCAACACCTGTTACGCCTAGGTTGATTGCATCTGTTGTAGGGTGGCGACCGATCGCCCAAATGAGCGTATCCACGTTTTGGCTTTCACCGTTTTCTAGGTGAAGCGTTAGGCTACCATCTTCTTCTTTAACCACTTCTTTTGGTACTGAGTGAGTATGAAGCGTTGGACCTTCAGTATTCATCACTTCAACCAGCGTTTCGACGATCATAGGGTCGAAGCTACGTAGTGGTGACTCTTTACGGCAGAACAGGTGAGTCTCTGTACCTAATGCGTGTAATACACCTGCGATTTCAACGGCAATATAACCCGCACCAATAACCGCAACACGTTTAGGCTGTTCCATCAGATCGAAGAAGCCGTTTGAGTCGATGCCGTGTTCCGCTCCTGGAATATTTGGAATCGTTGGGCGACCACCAACAGCAATCGTGATGTGATCAGCAGTATAAAGCTCACCGTTGACTTCAATCGTTTTTACATTTGCGCCTTCGGTGTCAACAAAGCGAGCAAACCCTTTGATTACGGTGACGTTGTTGTTGCCCAGAACGCGGTCGTAAGATTGGTGGATACGGCCAATGTACGCTTGGCGGTTTTCAATCATCTTGTTCCATTTGAACTCTTTAAGCTCAACGTCGAAACCGTAGTCCTCTGCGTATAAGTTGATTGCTTCAGCGACTTGAGCGCCGTGCCACATCACTTTTTTCGGAACACAACCTACGTTTACACAAGTACCACCAAGATCTTGAGCTTCGATGATTGCGACTTTTGCACCGTACATAGAGGCGCGATTTGCCGATGCAATACCACCAGAACCGCCACCGATACAGATATAATCAAAATGTGTTGCCATTACTTTCTCCGTTTTATAGTTTTTATTTCAATTCAGTATTAATGAATAGATTGGGACGTATTTCTTAGGAACAACCCAGAGTTATTCATTATTCAGGAGCTATTACTCAGGAACAATCCACTCAACCTTGAAATGCCCAGTTGCTGGTGCAATGGCCTCTTTCAAGTAAGGTAGAATTTCATTCATTTGGGCTTCTAACTTCCAAGGAGGATTAATCACAATCATACCTGATGCTGTCATTCCGCGTTCATTGGTATCTGGCGACACGCCTAACTCGATTTGTAAGATTTTGCGAATCCCTAAACCTTGCAAACCTTCGATCATATCTTCAATGTCGCAGCGATTAACCACAGGGTACCAAATGGCGTAAATGCCCGTTGCCCAGCGTTTATGGCTTTGTGCTATAGCCGTGACGACATCTCGATACTCTTTTGCTAATTCGTAAGGAGGGTCAATCAGAACCAAACCACGTCGCTCTTTCGGTGGCAAGCTACCCTTTAAACGTTGAAAACCATCCTCTTTGTAGATACTGACTTGGCGATCTCGATGAAATTCTTGCTCAAGCAGTGGGTGGTCACTCGGGTGAAGTTCAGTCAGCACCATACGATCTCCCTGACGCAAATGTGCGCGGGCAACTCGCGGTGAACCTGGGTAATAACGCAGCTCATCGCCATCATTCAATGCTCGGATGGCATCTAGGTAGCTTTGAATATCTTCAGGAATGTCCACCTTTGGATCCTGCTCCATTGGGTGCAAGCGTGCGATACCTTGTTTGTATTCACCTGTTTTTTCTGACCATTCGTGAGTCAGATCGTAGCGACCAACGCCTGAGTGAGTATCGTGGTAGACAAAAGGCTTATCTTTTTGTTTAAGAGAATTAAGGATAAGGCTTTGTACAATGTGTTTTACTACATCTGCGTGGTTGCCAGCATGAAAGCTGTGACGATAACTGAGCAAAATAATTTCTCGCTTAACTGAATGAACCGTGAAGTCTCAAAATTTGATACTCCAAACAAACTAATGTGAATGATTATACGCCACTATTGAAAATTGCATAAGCTGCCTACATTTATTAGACGTATATAATGATAAAAAGACGAATTTAAAAGGATGCCTCATGTCTAATCCACTACTGACGTTTACCGATTTACCCCCGTTTTCTCAGATCCAACCTGAGCATATCAAGCCAGCTGTTGAAGCGGTCATAGCTGAATGCCGAGCAAAAATTGACGATGTATTAGAAAGTAACACCACGCCAACATGGGATAATGTAATCGCACCTATCGAAGATGTGGATGATAAATTAAGCCAAGTTTGGTCGCCGGTGAGTCATATGAACTCTGTCGTCAATAGTGATGAGTTGCGTGATGCTTATGAGAGTTGCTTACCATTGCTGTCTGAATATGGCACTTGGGTTGGGCAACATAAAGGGCTATTTGAAGCCTATAAAGCCATCAAGGCGAGTGATGCTTTTGATTCACTAGAGCAAGCGAAGAAAAAGACCATCACCGATTCACTGCGTGATTTTGAGCTTTCGGGCATTGGCTTACCTGCCGATGAGCAGCATCGCTATGGTGAGATCAGCAAACGCATGTCGGAGCTAGGATCGCAGTTTTCCAATAATGTGCTTGATGCCACTATGGGCTGGAACAAACACATTACCGATGTGGCTGAACTGGCGGGTATGCCAGAATCAGCAATTGCAGCGGCGAAAGAAACCGCAGAGTCTAAAGAGCTTGATGGCTACCTGCTGACACTTGAAATGCCATCATACCTACCTGTGATGGTGTATTGTGATAACCAAGCACTACGTGCTGAGATGTATGAAGCGTATGTCACGCGCGCCTCTGATCGCGGTCCCAAAGCGGGCGAGTGGGATAATACTGAGCTGATTGCGGAACAATTGAAACTGCGCCATGAAATTTCCCGGATGCTAGGTTTTAACACTTATAGTGAAAAGTCGTTGGCGACCAAAATGGCAGAAAACACGTCTCAAGTGATTGGCTTCTTAAATGATCTTGCGGTAAAAGCGAAACCACAAGGTGAAAGAGAAGTTGAAGAGTTACGTCAATTTGCAGAAAAAGAGTTTGGCGTAACAGAGCTGAACTTGTGGGATATCCCTTACTACAGCGAAAAACAGAAGCAGCACTTATTCCAGATTTCAGATGAAGAGTTGCGTCCTTATTTCCCTGAAGAAAAAGTCGTTAGCGGATTGTTCGAAGTGTTGAATCGTGTATTTGGCATGCAAGTAAAAGAGCGAAAGGACGTGGATACTTGGCATCACTCTGTTCGCTTCTTTGATATCTTTGATTCGAACGACACACTACGCGGCAGTTTCTACTTAGACCTATATGCTCGCGAACACAAACGTGGTGGCGCATGGATGGATGAGTGTCGCGTACGTCGTTTGACTGAATCTGGTGATCTGCAAACTCCCGTCGCCTACCTGACGTGTAACTTCAATAAACCTGTCGGTGATAAACCAGCCTTATTCACGCACGATGAAGTGGTGACCCTATTCCACGAAACCGGTCATGGTATTCACCATATGCTAACAAAAGTGGATATCGGCTCTGTTTCTGGGATTAATGGCGTACCTTGGGACGCGGTTGAGCTACCAAGCCAGTTCTTAGAGAATTGGTGTTGGGAAGAAGAGGCATTGGCGTTTATTTCAGGACATTTTGAGACGGACGAACCACTGCCGAAAGCGATGCTAGAAAAGATGTTAGCGGCGAAAAACTTCCAGTCAGCGATGTTTATTTTGCGTCAACTAGAGCTTGGGTTATTCGATTTCACACTTCATACCGAGTTTGATCCTGAGTTGGGTGCTCGCGTGTTGGAAACGCTCCAAGAGGTAAAAGCGAAAGTTGCTGTATTGCCAAGTTTGGAATGGAACCGCTTCTCTCATAGCTTCAGCCATATTTTTGCTGGTGGTTATAGCGCAGGTTACTACAGCTATTTATGGGCAGAAGTACTTTCAGCGGATGCTTTTTCTCGATTTGAAGAGGAAGGGATTTTTAATCAAGAGACGGGTCAAAGCTTCCTTAATAACATCCTAGAAATGGGCGGAAGCGAAGAGCCGATGGAACTCTTTAAACGTTTCCGTGGCCGCGAGCCTCAAATTGATGCCATGTTGCGTCATGCTGGGATTAACGCGTAATTCAGGCGGTGTCGTTAGTTAAAAAAGAGTCACTTTGGTGGCTCTTTTTTGCATTTAAGTCTATGTTTATATTCTGGTTTGGTTGAATTATGGATTTACATTTCTATTTATAGGGTTTTGCAAAGAGATCAGTGTTTCAGTGGATTGCACTTCATCAATGGCTTGTAATTTATCAATCAAAACAAATTGCAGCTCTTCAATGGATTTACACATCAGTTTCACAAAAATATTGTAAGCACCAGTGGTGTAATAAGCCTCAACAACTTCATCAAGGGCATTGAGTTTCGCTATCGCAGAATGATAATCACGAGCGGCATTAAGGTTGATGCCGATAAAGCAGCATACGTCGTAACCGAGTTTTTTGGTATTAACGACAACTTCTGTGCCTTGAATGATCTCAGCGGTTTTCATCTTCTCGATACGAACATGAATGGTCGCGGGGCTAACATTAAATTGTTTCGCCATTTCAGCATAAGGGGTCCGAGCATCTTCCATCAGTGTTTTGAGTATCGCTCGATCTAAATCATCAAGGCGACTATTAGATGCATGCATATTAACTCCTTATTTTACGTAATTAGACTATGTTAACAGGTAAAAGTATATTTTATCATCAGGGGTGATAGTATTAACAAATATAACTTTATTGGGATAACATTAGTGCGTGCCATCTTTTTTATTTTCGTCGCATTCTGTAGTTTTTTTGCTTCTGCACAAAGTAAAGATGTACTAATCATCCACTCCTACCATCAAGGCTTTTTTTGGACTGATGCCTTTCAGTCTGGGCTTCAATCTCGACTCGACACAAGAAACATCCCTTACCGAGTGGTTTATTTAGACACGAAGCGTTTCCAAAGTGCTGAATATTTAGAACAACTTTATCAACTCTATAAAACCAAATTTCAAAATGAAGAATTTCAAGCGATTGTCGTGAGTGATAATAACGCGCTTAATTTAATGCAGCGTTTAAGTTCTGAATTAAAAAACACCCCCGTTATTTTTGGTGGAATCAATAATTATCGTCCAGAGATGCACGCTAGCCTGAACGCGACGGGTGTGACGGAAGATATTAATTTGATGGGCAATATCTTGATGATTCAAGACTTGATGCCTGATGCAGAGAAGATCACGGTTATATCTGATCATTCAGTCACCGGACATGAAATTCGATCGCAAGTTGATAAATTCATAGAACAAAACCCAATCTATAAGAAAAAAATTGAACATTATGTTCCAGATACCTATGAAGAGCTTCTCGCTAGAACAGCGTCGTTTGATCGAAAAAATAGCATTCTCTTTTGGGTTTACTATCGCGATATTAATGGTTGGGTAAGTGACAATCAGCAATGGAAAAAATTAAACCAAGTGGCTTCTGCCCCTTTGTTTGTTATTCATGATCTTGGGTTAGGTTATGGAGCGGTTGGGGGGATCATGCAAAGTGGCTTAATCCAAGGGAAAGCTACGGGTGATTTACTACTTAAGGTTCTTGGTAACCTAAACCAACCTTTGCCAGCTGTGACCTCTGCTTCCCCTGAAATTAAGTTGGATTATGAAGCACTCGTTCGTTGGGAATTAATGGCTGATGACGTGGAACATTCTGCACTGTTGAATAAGCCTGAAACTTTTTTTAGTCGAAATCAAGAAGCGCTACAGACGTTCGGTGTTGTGTTTATCGTGATGTCTATAGTGATCATATTTCTCGTCTATTACCTCCGACGAATCAAAAATAGTGAAGTCGCCGCGCGTAAGAGTCAACTCTTATTAGAGTCCGTATTTGATCAAAGCTTCCAGTATATCGGCATGCTTGATCGTCATGGGCGACTCATTTCAAGCAATAGCAAACTTCAAGGGCTGTTTTTCCATCAAGGCATTAAACTGGATAAACCATTCTGGCTATATAAACATTGGCAAAATATGACGGCTGAAAAACTCGAAGCGCTGTTTGTCCAAGGTCAGAAAAGTATCGTCTCTTTTGAAGCGGATGTGTGGTCGCAAAACAAAGGTCTGATTATTTTAGAGTTGTCGCTGAAACCTATGCTTTCTGATGACCAGACGGATGCGAATGTTTTGCTAGAGGCGAGGGATATTACGTCTCGCAAGTTGACAGAAGATAAACTTCATCAGCGTGAAATGAACTTGCGGACTTATTACGAGTTACAGCCCGTGATGATGGTGACGCTTGATAGCAACAACCGAATCCAACAAGTAAATCAATTTACGGAGAAGTTGCTTGGCTACCCGCAAGGGAAGTTACTCGGTCAACGCTTACGTGTTTTTTATAATGATGAGAATGCCATTATTCCAAGGCATGTATTACTTCAGCCTAAGCAAGCGATGGAAGGCGTGTGGCGACGTGAAATTCAATATCGTCATGCTGATGGGCATACTATATGGGTGCGTGAAAATATTAGACCACTGCATGATTCTGGTGAATTACTGATTGTCGGTGAGGATATTAGTGAAACTTATGCGCTGTCAGAAAAATTGGAGTATCAAGCTCAATACGATTTACTTACCAATACTTACAACCGAAACCATTTTGATATCGAGTTGAAGAAAGCGCTTCTTGAAGTTGAAAATCATATGAGAACGCATGCGATGCTGTTCCTCGACCTTGATCAACTCAAAGTGATTAATGACACGGCAGGGCATGATGCAGGTGATGCTGCGATTAAATTCTGTGCCAAAGTGTTGGAAGAAGTTCTGCCATATAACTCGATCTTGTCGCGTATGGGCGGGGATGAATTTGCCGTTCTTCTCAAAGACTGTACGGAATTTGATGCGATTAAAGTGGCGCGAAACATTATTTCAACCTTGGGTGATCAAGTGTTTACTTGGGAAGAGATTAAACTGAATTTAACCTGCTCAATTGGCGTTCGACTCATTGATCATACTGTTACCTCTTCGCAAATGGTTCATGCTCAAGCAGATACAGCTTGCCATGCTGCAAAAGAAGAAGGGCGTAACCGCTTTAGTTTGTACCACCAAGACGATGAAGATATTCGCCGTAGGCAGTTAGAGATGGAGTGCGTGAATTTAGTTCATAATGCACTGGCTCATGATCGCCTAGAACTTTTTGGTCAGCGAATTTTAGGTTTAAATCTTTACGATAATCAGAAGATGCACTTCGAGATCTTGGTAAGAATGAAAAATCATCAAGGAGACTATATTTCTCCTGGGATTTTTATACCAGCTTCGGAGCGTTACAACATTGCGCACTTGATTGATAAACAGGTTGTGACTAAAACCTTGAGTTGGTTAGAAGCGCACCCAGAAGCAGTGGCGGACTTAGGGATCTGTTCGATTAACCTATCGGGTCACTCGATGGGTAACCAAGAGTTCATTGATTTTCTTTTGCATACCTTATCGGCAAGTTCAGTACCGTGTGACAAGATTTGTTTAGAGATCACTGAAACCGCAGCCATGAGTAACATGAATCAAGCGATAGAGTTCTTTACTCGCTTGAAATCCTTGGGTTGCCTCATTGCTTTAGATGACTTTGGATCCGGTTTATCATCGTTTGGTTATTTAAAAAAATTACCAGTGGATATCGTGAAAATTGATGGTCTGTTCGTTCGGGATATGGACGTTAATGAAACCGATTATGTCATGGTAAGAGCGATCAATGATTTAGCCAAGCAGATGGGCAAACATACGGTGGCAGAGTTTGTCGAAAATACGAAAATTATCGATAAACTTCTGGAAATAGATGTCGATTTTGCCCAAGGGTATGTCATTGGTCGACCTAAACCGCTCGCTGAATTAGTCAGTGAGTTGAGCCTAGAAAAGGCCGTGTGATGGCGGTACACTTGCGAACTCTTTTTAATACTATAACTTCATGCGGAGCCTAACTTTGCAGCTACAACTGATTTGCGAAGATCCAACTCAATCCTCACGACTTCAAACCTTGGCACAACGCTGGCAATTAACTCATGATGAGCAGAGTATTTTTGCTTTAGTGCTGACGCAAGAGCGCCTTGAATTACGAAAATTGGATGAGCCCAAATTAGGTGCGATTTTTGTCGACCTGATTGGCGGTGCGGTGGGGCACAGACGTAAATTTGGTGGTGGCAAAGGACAGTCAATAGCCAAAGCGGCAGGCTTAAATAAAGGCGCTACCCCAACGGTTTTAGATGGAACCGCAGGGCTTGGAAGAGATGCTTTTGTTCTCGCTTCGCTTGGTTGTAAGGTTCAGATGGTTGAGCGCCATCCTGTGGTTGCGGCTTTGCTCGATGATGGTTTAGAGCGCGCTCAGCAAGATCCCGAAATAGGAACATGGGTTGGCGACCGAATGACCCTGATCCACGCTTCAAGTCATGATGCACTAGACAAACTCGCCGCATCGGATGATTTCGAACAACCGGATGTGGTCTATTTAGACCCTATGTACCCACATCCTGAAAATAAGAAAAAGTCAGCCCTAGTCAAAAAAGAGATGCGTGTTTTCCAATCATTAGTGGGTGCTGATCTTGATGCGGATAGCTTGTTAACGCCAGCCCTTGCATTGGCCAGTAAACGTGTTGTGGTGAAAAGACCTGATTATGCTGATTGGTTGGATGAAAAAAAGCCGACGATGGCTATTGAAACGAAGAAAAATCGGTTTGATGTTTATGTGAAAGCATCGATGGTTTAATGAAACTTACGCTCTCTATCTGTTCGTGATGAGGCGCAAATTGCCAAGAGCCTAATTTAAGACTTGTTAATTGGTATGATTGAAGGTATATCTAAGTAAGAATCATTATTATTCTTGCTAAGGTAAAGTATGACTAAGCGGATGTGCCAACTCACCCGTCAGGAAATTCGTGGCGAACTTGAGGGTATTTTAACATCAGCCTCTTCGCCTCAATATGTTTGCCGCTCTTGCGCTCGAACTTGTGCTTCTCAAGCGATGCTGTGTAATCCTGAATCGATTCAACTCAGTGTTGAGTCAATGAGTACGGAGCAGTTTGAACTCGCTACTGAGCTTCCTCGTGAATCCTCTGAAAGTTTAAAAGAGAAGGCATTACCAGAAAGTGAAGCACAATTAAAAGCATTGAAGAAAGAGCTTAAGAAACAAAAGGAGTACTACAAAGAGATGAAAAAAGTACTCAAAAAGCAGCAAAAGCTTTTAAAGAAACAGCAAGAATTAGAGCTAGAGTTCGCCAAGACGAATCAATTGTTTCAGGTGCCGAACATTCATGCTCCTGCGCCATCGCAATTGCATTGATGCTGAGTTCAGCCAATAAATAAAAATGCCCGAGACTGACATCTCGGGCATTTTGCGTTTTAAGTGGCTCAAGTTGGGTTTACTTTAATTTGGATTTCCAAACATACTTACTCAAACCAAAGTTACGGGGATGTAGGACTCGTTCATCCCACCAACAGCAAGAGCTCTACTCTTGCGAATGCAATTTTTTATATTGGCGCTCAACTTTAGGTTTTACCCATTTCTCATTAACCCATAGAGACAGCAATATAATGCCGCCACCAATCGATAATCGAACTAAATCGACATCTCTATTCCAAATCAGAATATTGACCACCAACCCAGCAGGAACCAATGCATTGTTCATGACCGCAAGAGCACCCGCATTCACCATGCATGCCCCTTTGTTCCACACAAAGTAACCTAACCCTGAAGCGATTAACCCTAAGTAGATTAATATTCCCCACTGTAATGATGTGGTTGGCAGTTTGTCTAGGTTGCCCATTAACGCAAAGGCTATTGTCGCCACGCACAGCGCTCCAAGATAGAAGTACCCAAACACGGTGTGCTGAGGAAGATCTATCTCTTCTTGTTCCATGACATATTTATAGCCCACTTGGCCAATCGCAAAGCAGAGGTTGGCGCCTTGAACCACTAAAAAGCCCATTAAGAAGTGGTCGTTCACTCCTGCAAATTTAATGGTTACGGCACCAGCGACAGCAACAAGCGCGGTGATGAGATACCAAGGTGAAAACCGCCCTTTAAGAAAATCATAAAAAAGGGTGACGTAAATAGGGGTGAAAACCGTAAATAGAAGCACTTCAGGCACTGATAACAACAAGAAAGATTGATAGTAAAAACAGTACATCAAACCTAATTGAATGCCGCCAATAGTCATTAGCTTGGCGATCAGAGCTTTCGGAATATTGCGAAATTTTAAGAAAGGTAGAAACACAAGGCTTGCCAATGCAACACGCATTAACACCGAAAACCAAGAGTCGACCTGACCGGCAAGATAAACGCCAATCAGGCTAAATGAGAATGCCCATAAAAGGGTCACTGCTGCTAGATAATTCATAATCAATTCGTTCCATCAATAGATGGCAGCAGTCTACCTAAGTTTACGAGTTCAGTCTTGCTCCTCTTTAAGAGGTACAACCAACATATCAACAGGAGAATCGTTGATTAACTGGCGAGTTGAAGAGAGTAATTTACTCCAAAAGTCCTGATGATGACCGCATACTACGAGATCAACATGATACTCATTGATCGAATCACACAGCTCATTACTCAGATCGCCGCTGCCCACTAATGTATGTTTAATTGGGTATTGAGCATAGTCCGCAAAGCTTTGAAGTTGTTTCTGTGATGCCTCCATTGCTTGGTGTTGAGTTTCAGCTAAGTTGATATCAATTAACCCGGTATAAAGTTCGGCATAATTCACATCAATATGAATGAATGAAACGGTGGCTTCTAAAGGTTTCGCAAGTGCTACTGCCTTATCAATCAAAAGTTTACTGTCTTCAGACAGATCAACCGCTACTAAAATATGTTGATAACTCATATTACAATCTCCTTATTGTTGACTCCTTAAAGATTAGCACCGCGTGTGGTTTTTTTTTGTTGCTGTGATCTCATATCTCTACAGACTGCGTCAGGTGTTAGTCGTTAAATCATGTTATATTTAAATTAATAAAAAGAAGCGTAATTAGGAGAGAGACATGCTATCTGCAAATATGGTTGAGAAATTGAATGAGCAAATTAATCTAGAATTTTTCTCATCCAATCTATACTTACAAATGAGTGCTTGGTGTGAAGACAAAGGTTTCGAAGGTGCAGCCGAATTTTTACGAGCTCACGCAGTCGAAGAAATGGAACACATGCAACGCCTTTTTACTTATGTAAGTGAAACAGGTTCAATGCCAATTTTAGGTGCAATTGAAGCTCCACAGCATGAATTTGAGAGCCTAGGTGACGTGTTCCGTGAAACGTATCAACATGAGCAGATGATTACGACACAAATCAATAAGCTTGCTCATGAAGCGTTTACTAACCAAGACTACTCAACGTTTAACTTCTTACAGTGGTATGTGTCTGAACAGCACGAAGAAGAGAAGTTATTTAAAGGGATTTTAGATAAGCTAGAGTTGGTTGGTGAAGATGGTAAAGCATTATTCTTTATCGACAAAGACCTAGCGATGATGGCAAAAGAAGGTTCATCTTCTATTATGGATACCCCTGCTGCGTAACATCACAGCAAAAAAGATATGATTTGATTATCTTTTTCTCAGGGCATCGTAGAAGATGTAGGGAGGAAAAGATGATCAATGGAGATACCATCCTATTCGCACTTATGGTTGTAACTATGGTGAATGGTGCGCGCTATTTAACCGCTTTACGAGCATTGATTTATATTATGCGTGAAGCTCACCCATTACTTTATCAGCAAGTTGACGGCGGTGGTTTCTTTACCACTCACGGCAATGTCACCAAGCAAGTTCGTCTATTTCATTATCTGAAAAGTAAAGAGTATCACCATCATCACGATCCTGTTTTTACAGGTAAGTGCGACCGTGTTCGTTCACTGTTTATTTTATCCATGTCGTTACTGGGTGTAACACTGCTCGCCGCATTTATGGTGTAAAGTAGACGAGAAACAGTGGCTTTCCTCTGTTTGCCTTGAGCGTAAGCGGACGATGATTATTATCAATATCACGTTAAATCGTGAGATCGACTCTGCGCCTTGAGGTGAGAGCCTGAACTGGTTAAACTAGCGACGAATTCAGCAAGGATGTGCACTCAGCACATCCTTTTTTATTGGTGAAAATTCATATTGTGAAATATGAAAATGGTGTAAGTGAAATGAGCGAAAAATTTGATGTCGTGATTATTGGTGCTGGAGCGGCGGGTTTAATGTGTGCCGCAGAAGCAGGGAAACGTGGTCGACGTGTCCTTGTGGTCGATAATGCCAAAAAACCGGGACGTAAAATACTGATCTCGGGCGGCGGTCGTTGTAATTTCACCAACTATGACGTTACTGCTCATCATTACTTATGCCAGAACCGACACTTTGTTAAATCGGCACTGTCTCAGTATTCTCACTGGGATTTTATTTCGATGATCTGCAAGCACGGCATTGAGTTTGAAGAACGAGATCATGGGCAGTTATTCTGCTTAGACTCAGCAAAAGAGATCGTTACCATGCTGCTCGAAGAGTGCAAACTTCCGAACGTTGAACAGCGTTACCGTTGTGATGTGCATATGATTGAGAAAAAAGAGAGCGGTTACCTGCTGCAAGTTAATGATGAAACCATTGAGTGTGAGTCTCTTGTGGTAGCGACTGGTGGCCTATCGATGCCGAAGCTAGGCGCAACGCCGTTCGGTTATAAAATTGCTGAACAGTTTGGTTTACCTATCATTCCAACCACCGCAGGTTTAGTTCCTTTTACTTTGCACAAGCAAGATAAAGAAGATTTTGCTGAGCTGTCTGGGATTGCGATTCCAGCGGAGATCACCGCAGAAGATGGTACGTTATTTAAAGAAGCACTTCTGTTTACTCACCGTGGTTTATCTGGTCCGGCCGTGTTACAAATTTCATCGTTCTGGCGCGCAGGCCAAAAGGTGACGATTAACCTTGTACCAGAATCTGATGTCAGTGAACTGCTAGCCAATGCACGTGAGAAGCACCCTAATCAAAGCCTAAAAAATACCTTAGCGCGAGTGTTACCAAAGCGTCTTGTGGAAGTATTGATTGAGCGTAAAGAACTAACGGATAAGCCTCTTAAGCAGTTTAATGCCAAAGAGTTGCAAGCGATTACCGATCACCTAGAAAATTGGCAGATCGCTCCGAATGGAACGGAAGGGTATAGAACGGCAGAAGTGACACTCGGTGGCGTGGATACTGACTATTTATCATCGAAGACAATGGAATGTAAAAATCATAAAGGCTTGTTCTTCATCGGCGAAGTGATGGACGTAACAGGTTGGCTTGGTGGGTACAACTTCCAATGGTGCTGGTCGAGCGGTTTTGTCGCAGGTCAGTGGGCGTAAGTGTATAAGTAGCTAGTTGAGCAGATTCGTTTGAATTTGATCAAACATATATAATTAACTTTAAACACAATAAGCTCCCTCCTAATCGCCAAATCTATCCTATATTAAAGGGTGATAATGAGCCAAAGGAGTGAGCTTTATGAGACAAGACGCTTTAATTAGCCGCATTAACGAACTGCCTCGTATTGAAAGCGTGCTGCAAGAACTTTTGGAGATGGTGAATCAAGAGAACGTAGATTTTGGTGAGCTGTCTAAGAAAATGTCGATGGAGCAAGTGCTCAGCGCTCGCTTGCTACGCATGGCAAATTCCGCTCATTTTGGTGGTAGTAAATCCGTTGCAACCATCAATGATGCCATTATTAGAGTGGGCAGTGGGGCCGTTCGGACGTTAGTATCATCATCCATTTTATCCAGTGCTTTTCCAAAAATAGAGACCTTAAATGTAAAAGATTATTGGTCGAATACATTTGAAATTTCGATGATTGCCAGCAAACTCGCCCCCAAGGTTGGGTTGGATCCCAATGAGGCCTTCACAACGGGAGTGCTACACAATATCGGTGAATTAATGATCCACTCACTGGTGCCAGAGCAAGCGGTTGAAATCACGAAGCGCGTTGATGAAGGTGAAAACCCCTTACAAGTTCAGCGTGATGTCCTCTCTACCGATGCCCCCGAATTAGGTGCCAAATTGGCGAATGCATGGAAATTCCCTCCAGAAATGGCGGATGCCATTGCCAATGTTAACCAGCCCGGAAAAGCGGAAGTCTCTAAAAAATTAGCCTGCTTATTGTACTTAGCACGAGATATTCATAAGCGTTGGGATTCCTTGCCAAGTGAAAAAAATAAAGTCCATTTTTTGACAACCCATCCAGCAGCGAAAGCGTTATCTATCGCTCCTGCGACCGTAGCCGTCATTGATGAAGTGAGAGGGAAGGGCAGCGAGTTAGCATTTGAGCTCTTTAGCTAGTTGTAGCTCCTTGCCTTCATTAAGCGCGTGAGTTAGGCGCATTTCAGCTGTGTAATAGGCTCGGCTCTATTGTCTTTGATTGAATGAAAAAAACCGACATCAATATCTCTGTTGATGTCGGTTTTTATGATCGGTGCGCAAGGTATGTGGTGGTGCGTTACTTATCTTTTTCAGCTATTGATTTGAACTTCAGTTGTTGTATGACCAAGCCCGTCACAATTAACAATAAACCAATCATCGTCGAAGGGTGGATCTCTTCACCAATGATATAAGCCAATAGCATGAGGGAGATAAACGGTGACGCGAATATGAGATTACTGATACGCGCGGTGTTTTCGGTCAGTTTTAAGGCCGTTAGCCATAAAACGAAGGTGATGCCCATTTCAAATAGCCCGACATAAGTGACAGATAACCAACCCTTAGTGCTGATCAAACTCCATGTTGCACCTTCATAAATACTCAAGCCGACAGCAAACGGTAGCGCGACTAAAAAGCCGAGCAGCACACCAATAACGGGATCGGCTTTATTCTTCGCATTTAAGATCCAATATCCCGCCCATAACAAGGTAGAGAGTAGCGCCAACCCAACCCCTAGTGGGCTATCAAACTCTAAGCCTAAAATATCGCCTTTCGTCGCAATCACGACAACGCCAGCATAACCAAAAACACAGGCGGCCCAATCTTGCTTACGAATCTTCTGACCTAAAAATACGGCGGCCATGAGGGTGAGGGTGATCGCCCAACTGTAATTTAAAGGCTGGGCTTGAGAGGCGGGCAATAAGTCATAAGCTTTAAATAAGATTAGGTAGTAAGCCAAAGGGTTAATGAGCCCAAGCAGTAAGTAGTACCAAGGGTTAGCCAAGAAGGTGTTCGCAATTTGAGACGATTTACCCTGAGCGATGCAGATGATAGAGAGCGCAATCGCAGAGACAAAGCTCGCCACCGTTAACATTTGAATAGGCGTAAATTCAGCCAAAGTCAGCTTAAATGCAGTTGCAACGGTTGACCAAAGCAGTACCGCAGCAAGTCCGAAACCAATGGCTCGACGTTCGTTCATGATTTCTCGTGGATGGTGTTAAAGGAAGAGTGTGGCTAGTTTATAGACTAAATAAACCACAACAAACTGGACATTTATCCAGTATCAAAATACCATTTAATGAGCATCTCATTTATAGGCTAAATCTTTATCATGCAATGGATTCTTGAGTACCAATCTCTTCTTATTAGCGGCATTGTAAGCGCGATCATCAGTGGTGGCACATTCGGCTGGTGGGCCAAGCAGAAAGCGCAATTTCAAATACAATTACTGATGCAGCAGCTTGAATCCGATAAGCAGCTATATCAGTCTCAAGTTCAGCCGTTGCAAGAGGCACTGAACCAAGCGCAAGCCGAGTTAGATGAGTTGGACAATGAACGAGACAAATCCGCCTTTGAATTAAAACAAGCCCACGGCAAGTTGATGGCAGCCATTGAAAAGCTGCGTTATTTTGAGGCCGTCAAGCAAGAGCGCCAGCAGTATGTGGATGAATTGAATCAAGTGAAGGAGCTTAAATCTCAGCTTGAAGCTCAACTGCGAGAGCAAGACGCCCGACATGCACAAGAAAATGTATCGAATCGTGAAAAACTTCAGCTGCTAGAAAATGCAGAAGCTCGTTTAAAGACCGAGTTTGAACACTTAGCCAGCCAGATGTTCGATGCGAAAACCGCCAAAGTGGATCAGCAGAATAAGCAAAGTTTAGAAGGGCTGCTGTCACCGTTGAAAGATCAGTTAGAAGGCTTCAAAAAACAAGTTAACGACAGTTTTGGTCAAGAAGCCAAAGAGCGCCATACCTTAGTGCATGAGCTAAAAAATCTACAACGTTTGAATGAGAGCATGACGCGTGAAGCCGTGAACCTCACTCAAGCGCTAAAAGGGGATAACAAGCAGCAAGGTAACTGGGGAGAAGTGGTGCTTGCGCGCGTGCTTGCGGAGTCTGGTTTGCGAGAAGGTCATGAATACCACACACAAGTGAACTTACAAAACGAAGCAGGAAAACGTTATCAGCCTGATGTGATCGTTCATCTTCCACAAGAAAAGCAGGTGGTGGTGGATTCAAAAATGGCATTAGTCGCTTTTGAGCGTTACTTCAATGCGGAAAATGATACTCAGCGTGATCAAGCATTGAGTGATCACTTGGTCGCTTTGCGTGCTCATATCAAAGGTTTAAGTCAGAAGGATTATCATCAATTAAAGGGCATTCAAAGCTTGGATTATGTGTTGATGTTCATTCCGGTTGAACCTGCATTCCAAGTCGCCATTCAAGCGGATCCTAGCTTGGTGAAAGACGCCATGGAGCAGAACATTATCTTAGTTAGCCCAACCACTCTGCTGGTGGCACTCCGAACGATTGACAATTTGTGGCGTAATGACAGACAGAACCAAAATGCACAGGTTATCGCAGACAGAGCAAGCAAGTTGTACGACAAATTACGTCTTTTTGTCGATGATATGGAAGGATTAGGAGGCGCGTTGGATAAAGCGAATCAAAGCTATCAAGGGGCGATGAATAAATTAGCGACAGGGCGAGGTAATGCCATTCGTCAGGCGGAAAGCTTTAAGCAACTGGGAGTCGAAGTCAAAAGGCCAATCTCCCCGAGCTTAACTGAATTAGCACAAACCGATGCACTTCTTGAGACAAATGAATCATAACTGGCGTCACCCTTCTTGTGCTTGATGCATTATTGGAATTGGTATTAAGCAGAGGATAAAGTACACTAATCGCCCGCAGTGCCCTTGTTGAAATGACGCACTGCTGAAGAGAACTTATCATGGCAGACAACAACATGACGGATACGAGTGTGCAATCAAATTCAGCTTTAGAAACACAAGAAACCACTCACTTTGGTTTTGAAACGGTCGCGAAAGAAGAAAAAGTCGCGAAAGTAGCAGAGGTCTTTCACTCTGTAGCCGCAAAATACGACATCATGAACGATCTTATGTCGGGTGGTGTTCACCGTTTATGGAAGCGTTTCACCATTGATTGTAGTGGTGTTCGCCCTGGTCAGCGCATTCTAGATTTAGGCGGCGGCACAGGCGATTTAACCGCTAAGTTTTCACGCATTGTCGGTGAAAAAGGCCACGTAATTCTTGCTGATATCAACAACTCAATGCTGAACGTTGGTCGTGACAAACTGCGCGATAACGGCATTGTGGGTAACGTTCATTACGTACAAGCGAATGCGGAAGAGCTACCTTTCCCTGATAACTACTTTGATTGCATTACCATCAGTTTCTGTTTACGTAATGTGACAGACAAAGACAAAGCACTGCAATCGATGTTCCGAGTGTTAAAGCCCGGTGGTCGCTTGCTGGTACTTGAGTTTTCAAAACCAGTTCTTGAGCCCCTTTCTAAGATTTATGACGCTTACTCATTCCACCTATTACCTAAAATGGGTGAGTTGATTGCGAACGATGCTGATAGCTACCGTTACTTAGCTGAGTCTATTCGCATGCATCCAAATCAAGAGACGCTGAAAGGGATGATGGAAAACGCAGGTTTTGAAAATGCGAGCTACTACAACCTAACGGGTGGCATTGTTGCGCTACACCGTGGTTATAAATTTTAATCCTGTGTAGTTAAGACTTATATTTTAAGGATAGTCATGCCATTTGATCCGCTTGTCACCGCAGTGATTGAAACTTCGCTTAATACCCTTGTAAATGACGACCCCAACTTGGTGCGTCGTTTATCGCGCTTAAAAGGGCAAGTGATTCAGGTTCATCTGAAAGAACTCAATAAGAGTTTAACGTTCGTTTTTAGCCAACAAATAGACGTGTTGGCCGATTATGAAGCCAAACCAGACTGTTACCTTAGTTTGAATTTGTCCGTACTTCCGGAGTTGCGTGAGCAGGCCAACATCACCAAGCTGATTAAACAAGATAAGCTGATTTTAGAAGGTGATATTCAATTGGCGCAGAAGTTTGCTCAACTCATGACAGATTGCAAACCTGATCTCGAAGAGTGGTTGTCTCGTGTGACAGGAGATGTGGTCGCACATACTGTCGTTCAAGGCGCGAAAAATGTGGGAAGCTTTTTGTATCAACAAGCAGAAAAACAACAATCGAATTTCGCACAAGTCTTAACGGAAGAGTGGAAAATTGCTCCGGCGCCGTTAGAAATTGCCTATTTTTGCGATCAAGTGGATGAACTTAAGAGTTCGGTTTCTCGATTAGAATCGAAACTTAACGCCTTGTTGGAGAAAGTATGACCCCAACAGAATTGCGCCGTCTGTACCATATTGTCAAAGTACAACTTGAATATGGTTTAGATGAGTTACTCCCAGAGCACCAGTTGACGAAAGCACCATTGATGATGCGTAAGTCACTGTTCTGGATTAAGCGTAAGCATCAAGATAAGACCATGGGTGAAAGGTTACGTCTCGCCTTGCAAGAACTCGGTCCGGTCTGGATTAAGTTCGGACAGATGATGTCAACGAGACGAGATCTGTTCCCTCCTCATTTGGCAGATCAATTAGCCCTCCTTCAAGACCAAGTCTCTCCTTTTGATGGCCAATTAGCCAAAGATCAGATGGAAGCGTCTTTAGGCGGTAGCTTAGATAACTGGTTTACGGATTTCGATATCGAGCCACTTGCTTCAGCGTCGATTGCTCAAGTACATACCGCGAAGCTAAAAGAATCAGGTCGAGATATTGTACTTAAAGTGATTCGTCCTGATATTCGTCCTGTGATTGATGCCGATATTAAGCTGATGTATCGCATGGCTAGAATCGTCGCAAAAGCCTTGCCAGAAGCGAGACGATTAAAGCCCGTAGAAGTGGTTCGTGAGTATGAAAAAACCTTAATTGATGAATTGGATCTGCGTCGAGAAGCGGCGAATGCCATTCAATTAAGACGCAACTTTGAAGGCAGTGAAGAGCTTTACGTACCTGAAGTGATCTCTGATTTTAGCAGTGAACACTTGATGGTCTCTGAGCGAATTTATGGCATTCAAGTCTCTGATATAGCGTCATTAGAAGCCAATGGCACCAACATGAAATTGTTGGCTGAACGTGGCGTGAGTGTCTTCTTTACTCAAGTGTTTCGTGACAGTTTTTTCCATGCAGATATGCATCCGGGAAATGTATTTGTTAACCCAGAGCATCCAGAAAATCCACAATGGATTGGTTTAGATTGCGGCATTGTTGGCACACTCAATAGCGAAGATAAGCGTTATTTGGCAGAGAACTTCTTAGCCTTTTTTAATCGTGATTATCGCCGAGTTGCTGAGCTGCATGTGGACTCTGGTTGGGTGCCTGCTGATACCAATATTGATGAGTTTGAATTTGCAATCCGTATTGTATGTGAACCGATTTTTGCTAAACCTTTATGTGAAATTTCATTTGGTCACGTGCTATTGAACCTATTCAATACCGCTCGTCGCTTTAATATGGAAGTTCAACCTCAATTGGTGTTGCTGCAAAAGACACTATTGTACGTTGAAGGTTTAGGGCGTCAGCTTTATCCTCAGCTAGACTTATGGGAGACAGCAAAACCGTTTCTTGAAAAATGGATGGCGAACCAAGTCGGGCCACAAGCTTTACTGAATGCAGTAAAAGATAGAGCACCGTTTTGGATAGAGAAGCTGCCAGAATTACCAGAGTTGCTTTATGATAGCTTACGACAAGGAAAATCCATGAATCAAAGAATGGATCAGCTTTATCAAGGTTATCGAGATAGCAAGCGACAACAAGGGACAGGTAAGTTTTTGTTTGGTGTTGGAGCCACTTTAGTCGTATGCTCTGCGATCTTAATCTCTAGCCCGTATCAGCAGCTAACATTGGGCTGTGGCATAGCAGGTGTCACATTTTGGCTGCTTAGTTGGCGAGCTTACCGTCGTTAAGCGGTAGACTCGTGAAAATATAATTTTTTGTGTAGAAAAGACCCGAGGTAAAAATAATGGGCGGTATCAGTATTTGGCAACTCCTAATCATCGCAGTAATCGTTGTATTACTATTCGGAACTAAAAAGCTACGCGGCATGGGTGGTGATTTAGGTTCAGCTGTAAAGGGCTTTAAAAAAGCCATGAGTGATGAAGATCCTGCAGCGTTAAAGAAAGATGCGGACTTTGAACCAAAGAATCTTGAAGGGCAGAAGACGGACACCACTGCTGAAATCAAGAAAGAAAAAGACAAAGAGCAGGCATAATACGTGTTTGATATCGGTTTTTGGGAACTGGTATTGATATCTGTCGTGGGGTTAGTTGTGCTTGGTCCTGAGCGTTTACCTGTCGCGATTCGTAGTGTATCCAAATTTATTGGTTCTGCGAAAAGTATGGCGAACAGTGTAAAAGATGAGTTATCTCATGAGCTCAAGGTTCAAGAACTGCAAGATAACTTGCGTAAAGCTGAGCAAATGGGAATGGAAGACCTTGCGCCAGAGCTGAAAGCTTCAGTTGATGAACTTAAGAAAGCAGCGCAAGAAGTGACTCGACCTTATGCAAAGCAAAACACTGATGGTGATGCGGTAGACAATACTGCTCAGGGGAATGAGTCTGTTCCAACCAATAGTGAAGCGCAAACAAATAGTGAAGCGCAGCCAAGCTCGTCAGATAAAAAAGCCGAATAGTCTCACCCAATTGGAGCTGCTACCGTTGCGGCTCCTGTTCGATCGCCCTATATAAGAGGTTTGATATGTCTTCTGCTGAGCAGACACAACCTTTAATTAGCCACTTGTTAGAACTGCGTAATCGTTTATTACGCGCAATCATTGCGGTGATTGTTGTTTTTCTTGGGCTGATTTATTTTTCCAATGAGATCTATGAATTTGTCTCTGCACCATTAGTGGATCGCCTGCCTGAAGGGGCAACGATGATTGCCACGGATGTTGCATCGCCATTTTTCACGCCATTGAAGTTAACCTTGATGACGTCGGTGTTCATTGCCGTGCCTTTTATTTTGTATCAGGTATGGGCCTTTGTTGCTCCTGGCTTATATAAGCACGAACGTCGTTTGATTATGCCATTAATGTTCTCTAGTTCACTGCTGTTTTACTGCGGTGTGGCTTTTGCTTATTTTGTGGTGTTCCCGTTGGTATTTGGCTTCTTTACGGCCATTTCACTCGGTGGGGTGGAGTTTGCGACCGATATTTCAAGCTATCTCGATTTTGTTCTAGCTCTGTTCCTTGCGTTTGGTATTGCGTTTGAAGTGCCTGTTGCCATCATTTTATTATGCTGGACTGGGGCGACGAATCCAAAAGCATTAAGTGAAAAGCGTCCTTACATAGTCGTTGCCGCTTTTGTTATTGGGATGATGTTAACGCCTCCAGATATGGTTTCTCAAACCCTGTTAGCGATACCTATGTGTATTCTGTTCGAAGTGGGTTTGTTCTTTGCGAGATTCTACGTGCGTAAAGATCCTGATGAAGAGCAGGTTGAAGATTAAATAAAAAAACGACTCATATAGAGTCGTTTTTTTATTGTAGTCATAACTACTTAACTTTGACCATATGGCCGCAGTTCTTACAGATATAGACTTCTTTGATACCTATGATTTTATGCCAAAAGTTTCTATGTCGACGTTGTAAGTGAAGAGTGTGATCACACATATACCGCTCACTTTTTATGATTATTTTGTGGAAAGGTATCTTAACGCTCCAATATGCTAAATACCATATTAAATTGCGGCATGGATCTCATTTCTGGGTATATAAATAAAATTATTAGTGATAATAATCACAATAAAAACAAGGATTTAACATTTTTGGTTGTAATTTCGTTAATTTCACTAACTGATAGAAGCCTCAGTTGAGCTATCCGGTCAGCAACCAATTTTGTGTACGCAGGCTCATTTCGTTTACCACGATGCGGAACGGGCGCAAGGTATGGACAGTCGGTTTCAAGGATCACCTTACTGAGATCTAAATGGGGAATCACTTTATCCATGCCACCATTCTTAAATGTTGATACGCCGCCTAAACCTAAATGAAAACCGAGATCATTAATGGCTTTCGCTTCTTCAACGGTCCCACCAAAGCAGTGAAATACTCCTCTTAAAGAGCCATTTTGTTCTTTACGCAGTAGGGTTAACGTCTCTTCAATCGAATCACGAGTATGGATCACCACAGGAAGATCCATCTCTTTTGCCCAATTTAATTGAGTAATGAAAGCCATCTCCTGTTCAGCTTTAAAGGTCTTATCCCAATAGAGATCAATGCCTATCTCGCCAACTGCAATGAAATTATGCTTTTCAAACCAAGAGTGGATCGTTGCAAGAGTCTGTTTTACATCGCCATCTACATAACAAGGATGCAGCCCCATCATAGAGCGACATATATCAGGGTAAGTCGCTTCAGTTTTTAGCATGGGTTCGATAGAGCCCAAATCGATATTGGGCAGTAAGATGGTGTCGATACCCTGAGCAAGTGCGCGCTGCACAACCTCATCACGATCATTATCAAATTCAGTGGCGTAAATGTGGGCGTGTGAGTCAATCATGTTTGGTCTCAGTCGGTTTCGTTAGTAGGGAGAGTATAAAGCAGTGTGAGAAGAAGGTCATTTTTCGTCATTTTTTACAGGTTTTAAATAATAGCACTAGCGTCTGAGATCGAGAGTGATATTCTCTGATTAAGCTACTAATCCAGACAAGGAGAATCGAGTGTCTGTTTCAATTCAAGGTCAATTCCCAGGGCGACGTATGCGCCGCATGCGTAAACATGATTTTAGTCGCCGTCTTATGGCCGAAAATCAACTTACAGTTAGCGATCTTATTTACCCGATGTTTATTCTTATGGGTAAAGATCGTCGTGAATCGGTTGAGTCGATGCCTGGTGTTGAGCGTCTTTCTATCGACCTGATGCTCGAAGAGGCAGAATACCTAGCCAAACTGGGTGTGCCTGCGATCGCTTTATTCCCGGTAGTGAATCAAGATGCAAAAAGCTTATGTGCTATTGAAGCATACAGCCCTGAAGGCTTAGTGCAACGAGCGGTTCGTGCATTGAAAGAACACGTGCCGCAAATGGGCGTGATTACTGATGTAGCATTAGACCCATTCACCACTCATGGCCAAGACGGCATTATTGATGAAGATGGCTACGTACAAAACGATGAAACGACAGAAGTCTTGATCAAGCAGGCGTTGTCTCATGCAGAAGCTGGCGCAGATGTTGTTGCTCCATCGGACATGATGGATGGCCGTATTGGTAAAATTCGTGAAGCATTAGAAGAAGCTGGGCATATTCATACTCAGATTATGGCTTACTCAGCAAAATACGCCTCTTGTTACTATGGCCCGTTCCGTGATGCCGTCGGTTCATCATCTAATTTGAAGGGTGGTAATAAGAAAAACTACCAGATGGATCCAGCGAATAGTGATGAAGCGATTCATGAAGTAGCGATGGATATTAATGAAGGTGCGGATATGGTCATGGTGAAACCGGGCATGCCGTATTTAGATATTGTTCGTCGGGTGAAGTCAGAGCTTCAAGTTCCAACGTTTGCTTACCAAGTTTCTGGTGAATACGCGATGCATAAAGCGGCAATCCAAAATGGCTGGTTAAAAGAGCAAGAGACGGTTTTAGAGTCACTACTTTGCTTTAAACGTGCGGGTGCTGATGGCATCTTAACGTACTTCGCGAAAGACGTAGCGGAATGGTTGGCGCAAGAAAATGCACAAGCTGCTGAGCACCTAAATACTGAAAAGTAGGGTAAACGAAATGCAGTAGTGAATAGGGTTGGTCTTGTGCCAGCCCTTTTTTATTGGAGGGACAGTTTATGTCGGTTGATGTGAGAGTGGGTGACCTGCAAGAAGTCATCGCGGTGGTTGAATCTATTGATGAATTTGTTCGAGGAGAGACCATCGAATCTTTACAACTTCGTTTGCAAGGTAAAAAGCACTTAATCCTTGTTGCAGAAGAAGGAAGCACGTTACTTGGGTTTAAAATTGGCTACCAGCTTGATGATGACACTTTCTATAGTTGGTTTGGTGGCGTTTCTCCGATTGCGAGAAATAAAGGAGTAGCCCAAGCGTTATTGAATGAGCAAGAGCGCTGGGTCGAAAGTCAGCAGTATCCGTTTCTTAAAGTAAAATCTCGTAATCAGTTTCCTGCGATGCTGCGGCTATTGTTGAGAAACGGCTACGCCATTGAGCATTTTGAAAAAAAGGAGCCATTATCCGCTTCGAGCATCCATTTTGTTAAGCAATTAACACGCTAAGATCTAAATGATATTTTTTCTCATTTAATGGTTGACTATTAAATGAGAATCATTATTATTAACTGCGTCTTAAGGAATAAAGAAACGGTTCACAAGGATGTTGAAAAGCTTCCAATTTAGCTTTAACCAAGAATTCTTAACGAACTTGCACTAAGTTCTTTTTTGACACGACATTGCTCACATTGCTTCCAGTGTAATTTATAGCTTTTGGTAAGGCTGAATAACAACAAATGATTTGGCTTTCCACTTTTATGCTAGGCGACATCTTCGGGTGTCGCTTTTTTTATGCTTGTCGCTTAGAGGTGTCAGGTGGAGTGGAATAATCGATGAGGAACATTCTTTTCCACAGTTAGGGATCGTGAAAGGATCGATTTAAATCTGTTCGATCTATATATTAATTCATTTATTTCATGGGTTTAAGTTGGTGTTTGGTGCAAATTAATTACCTTGTATAACCAGTGGATAAAATATATAAACAGAGTTATCCACAATTTTAAGGTCTTGTGAACAACGATTCTCGCTTGATCTATGCGAGTAAAAGCGAATGGTGGGCATAGATTCAGATCGTGAGTCGTGGCATCCTAAGCAGATCATTTTTCGTATTTCTTTGGATACAAAATACTATGGCTCGCATTCCTGATAACCCATTAATTCTCATTGATGGATCTTCGTACCTTTACCGTGCTTTTCATGCTTATCCTGGCACCATGAGTAATGGTGATATTCCGACCAATGCCATTTACGGTGTTGTGAATATGCTTCGCAGTATGATGAGGCAGTTTGCTTCGGATAGGATTGCCGTCATCTTTGATGCCAAAGGAAAAACCTTTCGTGACGACATGTACTCAGAGTACAAAGCCAATCGTCCACCAATGCCAGATGACCTACGTTGTCAGATCGAGCCGCTGCATAATGTGATTCGAGCAATGGGCTTGCCATTAATTTCGATTTCTGGAGTTGAAGCTGATGACGTTATTGGTACATTAGCGTCACAAGCCTCTAAAGCGGGTATGCCTGTTCTGATCAGTACTGGCGATAAAGATATGGCGCAGCTTGTAGATGAGAACGTTACGCTTATCAATACGATGACAAACGTGGTCATGGATCGTGAAGGGGTGATCGAAAAATTCGGAATTCCCCCTGAGTTAATCATCGATTACTTAGCCTTAATGGGCGATAAAGTCGATAACATTCCAGGCGTTCCTGGGGTTGGTGATAAAACGGCAACCGCTCTACTGCAAGGTATTGGTAGTATTGAAAAGCTGTATGAAAACCTTGATGACATCGCAGCCCTAGGTTTCCGTGGTTCTAAAACCATGGCGAAGAAGTTAGTCGACAATAAAGATAATGCTTTGATGTCTTACGAGCTTGCGACGATCAAATTAGATGTTGAACTAGAAGAGACACCAGAATCTTTAGTTAAGGCTGAACCAAATACCGATGAGCTCATTAAGCTTTACGGCCAAATGGTCTTTAAGTCTTGGCTGAATGAATTACTTGAAGGTGGCACAGGCGTTGTTGAGGCGGATGAAAAGTCCGGTGCGATGCGCAGTAGCACAAGCGCTTCAAGTTCTGCATCAGTAATCGACAATTCAGCGGTGACTATTGACCGCAGTCAGTACGAAACCATTCTTGATGAAGAAACCTTCAAATTGTGGTTAGAAAAATTGCAAGCGTCTGAGCTGTTTGCGTTTGATACTGAAACCGACAGCTTAGATTACATGGTAGCGAATCTAGTCGGCCTATCATTTGCGACAGAAGAAGGTGTAGCCGCTTATGTTCCGGTGGCTCATGATTATCTTGATGCGCCACAGCAACTAGATCGTGATTGGGTATTAGCACAGTTAAAACCTATTTTAGAAGATGATGCACAAGCGAAGGTTGGGCAGAATCTGAAATACGATGCCAGTGTTCTTGCGCGTTACGGTATCGATATGAAAGGCATCAAACACGACACCATGTTAGCGTCTTACGTGTATAACAGTGTCGGTGGCAAGCATGATATGGATAGCTTAGCGCTTCGATTCTTGCAACATAGCTGTATTTCATTTGAGCAGATCGCAGGTAAAGGCAAAAAGCAGCTGACATTTAATCAGATCGATCTTGAGCAAGCGTCACCATATGCAGCAGAAGATGCGGATGTGACTCTACGTTTGCACAATCGTTTGATGAAACACATTGAAGCGGATGAAAAGCTGAAATCCGTTTATGAAGATATCGAAATGCCATTAGTGCCAGTGATGTCACGCATTGAACGTACGGGCGTTTTCATTGATGACATGCTGTTAGGGGCTCAATCGCAAGAGATCGCGGCTCGTTTAGATGAACTCGAACAAAAAGCGTATGAAGTTGCGGAACAAGAATTTAACCTAAGCTCTCCAAAACAGCTTCAAGCGATCCTATTTGAAAAAATGGGACTGCCAGTCGTGAAGAAAACACCATCTGGCGCACCATCGACTAACGAAGAAGTATTACAAGAGCTTGCGTTAGATTACCCATTGCCAAAGCTTATCCTAGAATATCGTGGTCTAGCTAAGCTGAAATCAACGTATACCGATAAACTTCCGAAGATGATCAACGGCGAAACTGGGCGCGTGCATACCTCGTATCACCAAGCCGTAACGGCGACAGGTCGTTTATCTTCAACCGATCCAAACTTACAGAATATTCCTATTCGTAACGAAGAAGGTCGTCGAATTCGTCAGGCATTCGTTGCACCTCACGGTTGGAAAATCTTAGCGGTCGATTATTCTCAAATTGAGCTGCGTATTATGGCGCACTTATCAGGGGATAAGGCCTTATTAGAAGCGTTCCAACAGGGCAAAGATATTCATGCTGCAACCGCGGCTGAAATTATCGGTGTTAGCATCGATGAAGTGACGACAGAGCAACGTCGTCGAGCAAAGGCGGTGAACTTCGGTCTTATCTATGGAATGAGTGCATTTGGTTTAGCAAAACAGCTTGGTATTCCAAGAGGCGAAGCTCAACACTACATGGACATGTATTTCGAACGTTACCCAAGCGTGATGCAATACATGGAAGATACGCGCTCAAAAGCATCTGAACAGGGTTTTGTTGAAACCTTATTTGGTCGCCAGTTGCATTTACCAGAAATCAAATCACGTAATGGAATGCGTCGTAAAGCAGCAGAGCGTGCAGCGATTAATGCCCCAATGCAAGGAACAGCGGCAGACATCATTAAGAAAGCGATGTTATTGGTAGACGAATGGATCCAAGCGGAAGGCGATGGTCGAGTGAAGTTGTTGATGCAAGTACACGATGAACTGGTATTTGAAGTTCAAGAGTCTGCTTTAGGCGAAATTGAAAGTAAAGTACAACAATTGATGGAGGCGGCGGCTAATCTGGATGTTCCGTTAGTGGCTGAATCTGGTCACGGTGACAACTGGGACCAAGCGCACTAGTTACTTTTTAACCATATTGAGTCATAAATTATGAGCCAGCGCACAAACGCTGGCTTTTTTTTGATTAAAAAAAAGAATTGAAAAATTGGGATTGTCTGTTTTTTAGTAATATTTTGGTGAAAATAAATTACAAAAAAAGTTTTCATTTCTGACCAATTGTTGTACATTATCTCTTGTAGGGTACAGAGGTAAGATGTTCTATCTTTCAGACCTTTTGTTTCACGTTATTGGATTAGGCTGATTCAGCCGCCCCAGTCAGTATTTGACTGGGGCGTTTTTTATGGGGCAAAGAAAACTTTTTTCCGTTATATCACCTACAGTTACAGCTCTATATGAAACTCTTCCTCTTAACTTTCCAGCTACTTTCTGAACTCAGTATTGCCGCATACACCTTTATTATTAAAACTCATTACCGTGTTACTCAATGAGTGGAATGTAATTTTATACCGATCACATGAATAATATTTTCCAGCTAAAATTAAGAAGCCAGTGTTGAAGGGTTCTTATTGTTTTTGATTACTTAAAACAACTGGTTAGCGTTTTTTTGATCTCATGTTCATGTGGGAGGCGGTGAAAAGTGAAGTGATAAGGTATTGATATTTTAGCCAAGCTAAGGAATCCTAGTCAGCATAATAACTACTACTATTTCTCTCCCATTGCCCCACCAGGATGGTGGGGATTTTTATGCCTGAAAGAAAATATAGGCTTGGAAAAAATCTCCGAATAGAAAAAGCCCCACCAAATTTGGCAGGGCTCTTAATCGTTCAATCAAATACTACAATTTACTCATCGATGTCGTCGTTTTCGACTAAATCAACAAGTGCCGGCGCAAACCATGTGTCCAGCTTGTTACGCAGTTGATCAACACCCAGCCCTTTGAGTGATGAGAATACATCGACAGAAACATCCCCACCAAAGCCTGCTGAATCTTTACGAATCTTCAACAGCTGCGCATTACGTGCGCCACTTTTTAGTTTATCCGCTTTCGTTAGCAATACCTGAACTGGAATATGGCTATCTACAGCCCAGTAAATCATCTGCTGATCAAGGTCTTTCATTGGGTGACGAATATCCATTAATACGACAAGTCCTTTTAAAGACTCACGTTTTTGAAGGTATTCACCCAGTGATTTCTGCCATTTTTTCTTCAGTTCAACAGGAACTTGAGCAAAACCGTACCCAGGTAGATCGACAATATGACAATCTTCACGCACTTTAAATAAGTTAATTAATTGCGTGCGACCTGGTGTTTTACTTGTTTTTGCTAAACCACGTTGGTTGGTTAGGCGATTTAATGCACTAGATTTACCAGCATTGGAGCGTCCTGCAAACGCAATTTCGATCCCTTCGTCTTCTGGTAAATGACGAATATCAGGTGCACTGGTAATGAAATGCGTGTTTTGATAATGAATTTTTACGCTCACTGTTAACTCCATCTCGACTTTGTGTAGTCGATTGATTACTTTTTTGTGAAATTGTGTAAAATAACCGTGCTCGGCATAAGGTCGCCTATTGTACCATGAGAACATAGAGTGGTACTGGAAGCTTGATAATTATAATGGAATGTCATGAAGAAATTAGCGCTAATTTTGAGTCTTTTAGCCAGCTGCTCAGTATGGGCTCAAGGTAGTATTGAAGCTGGTAAAGCAAAATCACAAACATGTGTTGCCTGCCATGGTGCTGACGGCAACAGTCTAATCACTAATTACCCTAAAATAGCGGGTCAACATGCTAAGTATCTTGAGAAGCAGTTAAAAGAACTTAAGCTTGGAATGACCAGCGGTGGTAAGCAAGGTCGTTACGATCCTGTCATGGGTGGCATGGCTATGCCACTTTCAGAGCAAGATATGGCGGATTTGTCTGCTTATTACTCTTCTCTACCGATTTCTGGAAATACAACGCCAGAAAATGTTGTCGCAGCAGGTAAGGTTCTTTACTTTGCTGGTGATGCAGAACGTGGAATTACAGCATGTACGGCGTGTCACGGCCCCCGTGGTAACGGTACAGAATTGTCTGGATTCCCTAAAATTTCGGGTCAGCATGCTGATTACGTAAAAGCTCAACTGGAAAAATTCCGTGATGGGTCACGTAATAACGATATGAACGCCATGATGCGTGATATCGCGAAGAAATTGAACGATGAAGATATTGATACCTTATCTAAATACGTTGGTGGCCTACACTAATAACAATATCGCTCGAGCATAGTATTACAGATACGCCTTTATTGGTGGTAGCTAACAGCTGCTAACTGGTAGAGGCGTTTTCTTTTTTTAAAGCCAGAAGCAAAACCAGATCTAGCACCATAGCCTCATCTCGGAGCTGTTCGTGTGTGGCATCTGTCATTTTTTATCATGTGAATTCTCCTCTTGATTGTCGAGGCGTCCTATTTTTCCTACCTCTCCTGATTGAAATCGGCAGCGATGGTCGAGATGTGGATTTTTTTTCTTTATCTGATGAAAAAATGTTCAATACCTCTCCACTATAAAGCCAGTTTCTGGTATGTTTCGCATCCTTGTTTGAGGATGTGTTAATGAATTTTTGTCCTTTATGCTCCAGTAGTCATATTTCTCACTATTTTGAAGATAAACATCGAGAGTACTTGCAGTGCTCACGTTGTCATTTGGTTTTTGTTCCACCTGAACAAAGATTGGATGCTAAAGTTGAAAAAGCTCACTACGATCTACATAACAATGATCCCCAAGATATGGGATATCGACGCTTCTTATCACGCGTCTCCACTCCTTTATTAGAAAGGTTGGAAAAACCATCTTGTGGATTAGATTTTGGTTGTGGCCCAGGACCGACATTATCTTTAATGTTGCAAGAAGCGGGGCACAATATGGAGTTATACGATATTTACTATCACCCTGAGACTCAGGTGTTAGATAAAGTGTATGACTTTATGACAGCCACAGAAGTGATTGAGCACTTATATGAGCCCAATCAAGTGTGGCAGAAATGGTTGAATTTAGTTAAGCCTGGTGGCTGGATTGGTTTAATGACTAAGCTAGTAATAGACGTAGATGCGTTTGCTAGCTGGCACTATAAAAATGACCTTACGCATGTAGTCTTTTTTAGCCGTCAAACTTTCCAGTTTTTGGCCGAGCGGGATAAGCTCGAACTCGAATTTATTGGTAATGATGTAATTTTACTGAGGAAAGCCCAGTAATGAGCCGTAATAAAAAATCTAGAAAAGTAGGACCATCAAGCGGTGGTGAAGTCGTTGTAACTCGTAACCGTACAGAGTCAAATGTACAAGGTCGTGAGCAAAAACGCATTAAAAAGCGTAAAGGTCTAAAAACGGGTAACCGTAACTCTGAAGTGAGCGATGCAAAAGCACAAAGTGCAGCAAAAGCACGTGACCCTCGTTTAGGCAGCAAGAAAAAGATCCCATTAATCATCGAGCCTAAGAAGAAACTGACTAAGCAAGAGCGTAAGATCTCTGCTGCTCAAGAACTTGAAATGCTTGAGAATGATGCTCAACTGAATGTACTTATCGATCGCATTGAAATGGGTGAAAACCTAGGTGCTGGTTTGCAGAAGTATGTTGATGAGAAGCTGGATCGCATTGAAGTATTAATGAATCAACTTGGTTTAATGGAACCAGAAGCGGATGATTCAGACGATATGTACTTCGCTGAAGATTTCTCTGACGAAGATCTTTCGGAAGAAGAACTTGCTGAGCTTGATGCTATTGAGCCGAAGTCACAGCCTAAGAAATCAAGTTCAGACGACGATCTACTGTCTCAGTTTGAAGATATCGATTTAAACGACTTTAAAGGATAAGAAGCCTAATGAATGTAACCTTATTAGCGATTGTTGGTGGAGTCATTATTGTGGCTTTGGCTGCTTATGCGGGTTACCTTCTGCTTCAAATCAAAAAGCAAAAGGTGCTGCAACAGCAGCATCAAGCTTTAGCGATCAATAAACGTAATGCTAATATTTATGAAAATGTGAATACCTTATGTTTAGCGGGTATTCAGGGTGAGTGTGACTTATCGGAAATTAGTATTCGCGTTTATTGCATTATGGATTACGTTCAAGGTGAGCAGCGTGTTGATTTTGAACAGCGCTATCCTGCTATTTCAGAGTTGTACCACGTTGTAAAAGATATGGCTCGCGGTGAAAGTCGCCAAGAGATACAAAAATCTGAGCGCATGAAGCAAAACCTTGAACGACATAAAGCAGAAACGCGCTTGAATGACGCTGTTGTTGATGAGTTAAAGCAGCTGCAAGAACAAGTCAAACCGCTCAATAATCAGATCAATATTCAGATGGTCTAACTATTGGTTACTTTAGATACTCATTTAGGGGTATCTTATGAAGTGATCACGCTAGCATTTCTGAATATTTATATCTAAAAACTTTTTTGCCAGGCAACGTCTGCCATGGTCGTGTGGCAAAATAACCCGTCCTAGTTTTAAGTGGAAAATCCCATGTCCAGTCAGCAAATTGAATCCGGTCAACAAATAGTTTGGGATCAAGCTATTTTAGATAAGTACAACTACTCCGGCCCTCGTTATACCTCATACCCGACCGCTCTTGAGTTTCATGAAGCGTTCACCATTGCTGATTACGATATGGCATGCACGCAGTATCCTGAGCGCCCGCTCTCGCTATATGTGCATATCCCTTTCTGCCATAAACTTTGTTACTACTGCGGTTGTAACAAAGTGATTACTCGTCATTCTCACAAAGCGGATGAGTATCTGGACGTTATTGAACATGAGATCCGCTTGCGTGCGTCACTGTTAAATGAACGTCGTATTACTCAGTTGCATTTTGGTGGCGGTACTCCGACATTCCTCACTAAAGCTCAAATTACTCGTTTAATGACGATTCTACGTGCAGAGTTCAACTTTGATGCAGATGCTGAAATTAGTATTGAAGTTGACCCTCGTGAAATTGAGCTGGATGTATTGGATCACTTACGCAGTGAAGGCTTTAACCGCCTAAGTATCGGCGTTCAAGATTTTAATAAAGAAGTTCAGCAACTCGTAAACCGTGAACAAGATGAAGAGTTCATCATTGCGATGGTTGAACGCGCGAAGCAGTTAGGTTTCCGTTCAACTAACCTAGATCTGATTTATGGTTTGCCAAAACAGACGAAAGAGTCATTTGCGGAAACCTTGTCTCAAGTTCTGGATATGAAGCCGGGTCGTTTGTCGGTGTTTAATTACGCTCATATGCCGCAGTTATTTGCAGCGCAGCGTAAAATCAAAGATGAAGATTTACCCGCAGCTGAAGAGAAAATGGCGATCTTGCAAGACACCATCGGCACACTAACAGGCGCTGGGTATCAATTTATTGGTATGGACCACTTTGCTCTGCCTGATGATGAACTGGCTGTTGCTCAACGCCAAGGTATTTTGCACCGTAATTTCCAAGGTTACACCACTCAAGGTGAAGCGGATCTGGTTGGGTTTGGTGTTTCAGCGATTTCAATGATTGGTGATGCATACGCACAAAACCAGAAAGAGCTGAAAAAGTACTATGCTCAAGTGAATGAATTGCGTCATGCGCTATGGAAAGGTGTCGCTCTTGATAGCGATGATCTACTGCGTCGTGAAGTGATTAAACAGCTGATTTGTAACTTTAAACTTGATAAGAGTATGATCGAGTCTGAATATAAAGTAACGTTTAATCAGTACTTTGCTGAAGATTTGCAACTGCTACAAACATTCATCGATGATGAATTGGTTGAAGTGGATAACACTGAAATTAGAGTGACGCTTCGTGGGCGTTTGTTGATCCGTAATATTTGCATGTGCTTTGATAAATACTTACGTAGTCGAGCAAGACAGCAGCAGTTCTCACGAGTGATTTAATCGATTATTACTGAGTTCAGTTTATACCAATAAAAATGCCAGCAACGATGCTGGCATTTTTGTTTCCGTCGATAAAGTATTTAACCCTTATCGACGATGACCGTGAAAATTAAGCGCGGTCAGCCACTTTAGCTCGTAGCTCTGCTTTTTCTGCATCAGAGATGAAGGCTAGATCCAAACCATTGATTTGCGCTTGGCGAATTTGAGCAGGAGTCAACCCAGCTTGAGGTGCTGCCACTTCGTATTCGTATGGAAGTTCAATACCTTCAACCGCAGGATCGTCCGTATTTAGACAAGCCATAACACCGTGGTCAAGGAACTGTTTCACAGGGTGGTTAGCCAAAGATTCAACGGTGCTTGTTTGGAAGTTAGACGTTAGGCAAGATTCGATACCAATACGGTTTTCAACTAAGAAATCCATCAGTTTTGGATCGTGAATCGCTTTTACACCGTGACCAATACGCGTTGCACCAAGTTCTTGAATCGCTTGCCACATGCTTTCTGCACCTGCCGCTTCACCAGCGTGAACCGTTACGTTTAGGCCTGCATCTTTCACTTGTTTAAAGTGAGACACGAAACGATCACCCGGTTGACCTAGCTCATCACCAGCAAGATCGACAGCAACAATCTTGTCTTTCTGAGTCAAAATAGCATCGAGTTCTTGTTGGCAAGCATCGGTACCAAAAGTGCGGCTCATAATACCAATCAGGTTCGCTTTGATGCCGAAATCGCGCATGCCTGCCTCAACACCATCAACCACTGCTTCAACCACACCAGCAACTGGAAGTTTATGCTTCATCGCCATGTAGTAAGGCGAAAAGCGAAGTTCAGCATAATCGATTTGAGCATTAAGAGCGTCTTCAACGTTTTCGTAAGCGACGCGGCGGCAAGCATCAAGATCACCTAAAACAGCCACACCCCAATCTAACTTAGAAAGGAAGGCAACAAGAGATGGCTCAGCTTCAACAATCTGAACGTGAGGTGTTAAGGCTGCAACATCGTAAGCAGGCAGGGCAACACCAAATTTTTGGCCCAAATCTAAAATAGTTTGAGTACGGATATTACCGTCAAGGTGGCGGTGCAAGTCAGTTAGGGGCAGATTTTTAGTTATCATTATTGTGATTCCAGATCGCTGTAGTTAGCGTAAGTATAAAAATGATTGACCTAAGTGTCAGTACTCAATGTCTAGAAAATCAGCCCAAAGTGCTGTTTTCTAATTCATGTTAACTAAATCTGTTGGCCATTCATTAAGTGGCACTGGCTTACTGTACAGAAAACCTTGTACTTGAGGGCAATGAAGTTGCGCGAGTAATTCAGCTTGTTGTACAGTTTCAACGCCTTCCGCGACTAAATTGACTTTAAATCCCTTCGTGATATTCACGATGGCGGCGACAATTGAACTGTCTAAATTCTTACTATCCAATTTTTTGATGAAAGCGCGATCTATTTTAAGACAGCTGAAAGGTAACTTATGCAGATAAGCGAGAGAAGAGTACCCAGTTCCGAAGTCGTCAATGGCGATGCCTATCCCCATCTCTTTGAGAGTACGCATATTTTGCATCACCATCGGGTCACTATCAGCAATGCGAGACTCCGTTATCTCTAAGGTTAGGTTTGATTCTGAAAGCCCTGTTTCATGAAGGATTCGCTTTACATCATCAATATACGTCGGTTTAGAGAGTTGATTCACTGAAACATTGACGTGAATCTGGAAGTTAATTGGCCATTTTCCGGTGCGGATGGCGTGTGCAGTGTCATGGCACGTTTTTTCAAGTATTTGCTGCCCAATCCCTTCAATCAACCCGGTATCTTCGGCTAATGGAATAAAGTCGATTGGAGAAATGATTTCATTGTCAGAGGTTATCCACCGAGCCAGTGCTTCAGCTCCAATGACGTTTCCTGTGGCGAGATCGATAATCGGTTGGTAGAAGGGAACAAACTCATCATTTGCTAAGCCGGACTGAATTTTTGCCATCATTTTGGTTCGGTTACGAGAGACATCGGCCATTTCAGGGCTATATATCGTAATGTGTGTGATGTCTTTCTTGGCAAGGCTTAATGCAATGCTGCCATTGCGTAACCAAAGCATCATGTTTTGGTTTGATGAAGTTTCAACAATTCCAATGGAAGCATTAATGACGACATTCTCGCTTTGTAATACAAAAGCTGAGTTGAAGATTTGCAGTATGGTATGGGCAAACAGTGTGACCTCTTCTTGCTGGGTTGCGTTTGGAAGGTAGATCGCAAACTCATCACCACCTGGACGAGCAATAATATAATCATATTCAGAGACGGCGTTTAAGCGCTCAGCAATCATCACCAATAGCTGATCGCCTTTGTGGTGCCCAAGGCTCTCGTTGATATCTCTAAAGCGATCAATACCGATGAGTAGCAGAAACCCTGAGGTTGCCTCAAATGCTGAACTGGTTTCAATTAACCCATCTCGGCTATATAACTTCGTGAGCGGGTCGATGAGAATCTGATCCCTCAACGCTTTAAACGAGGCTCTAAGATTATTCGACATCTCATTAAATGCAGACACCAACATACTGGTTTCGTATATATACCCAGGTTGAGGCATGGTGCTGTCCCAATCTCCTTTCGCCAGTTGTTTCGCTGAATCTGCAGTTGATGTGATGGGTTTTGTGATTCTATTGAGAGCTAGAATCGTAATCCCAATACCAAATAAGCCCACAATCACCCCCATTAACCAACTGTTTTTCTGATCCTGTGGCAGGTCACCTAACAGAGCGGACTCAGAGATGGAGGTGCTAATAAACCAAGTAAGACCATATTCGTCCTTAAAAGGGGTGGTTTGGCTAAAGTAACGCTCGCCATCGACATTAAACTGGAACCGCTGGGTGCCACTATTGAGGTCGAGTTTGTTCTCATTAATGTAGCTAGAGCTGATTTTGATAATCGGGTTGCTACTTTCTGTCGCCAGCAGTCGGTGACCTTTATCTGTCGTAGGCGTCCCCCATGAGACAACGCTGCCATTGCTGGAGTGTGCGACTAAACGTTGGTCCTGATCAAAAATATAAAAAGAGGCGCTGTGTTTTTCTTTGAGATTCTGCAAAAACTTATTGAACGTATTGATTTTGATATCGGCTACAAATACGCCTTGAAATGCATCATCAGTAAAAACGGGGGTGAGCGCAGAGAGCGTTATTTCTTGCCTTTCATCGGCATTAGCATAAATCGAAGACCATATTGGTTTTTTAGATTTAGCTACCGGTGTATACCAAGGGCGGGTTCGAGAATCATAGTTAGAAATAATGGAACGAATATCTTGGCTGATTTTACTTCCACGATAAACGACGAGGTTTCTGTCTGTGCGCTCATCTTGAAGAATAAGCGTGTAGCCATTGTTGGCTTCTTTCCGGTAGGTGATATGTTCTAAACGTGTTGAGCCAAAACCGAGAGCATCTAATTGAGGGATATTTCGGTAGAGATTGGAAAAAGCCGCATGCATGTAGCTCTGTAGTGGTTCGATGTTATTTGGCTGGTAAAGCTGATTGAATCCGATGTTATGACTGAGAGCTAAGCTGGCATTAAATGGTTCATGGAGGAAGGTGAATAGGCTTTTGTTGACGTTGGCGGTGAGTGACGTAAGTTGCTTGGTACTTATATCATTGACCATTTTTTCATAGCTATTTTGTTGGACAAACACAATTACGCCAAATGTAATTATTAAAATCATTACAGTGGGGAGAACGAGAGCAGTTCTAAGCGTAATTTTTTTTATCATGGACATGCACTATTCATCTGTAGGAATATCATTCTGTAAGTTTATCATTCCAAAAAAAACAATCGACTGTTTTGACTGAGCAATCAGTAGAAGCGAGAGCTCAGTCTATAAAACGAATAGCCTATAAAGCTAATGATCTAAAATGCTAATGACCTAATATGCTCATAGCCTAAAAGCTAACGGTCTATTAAAGCTAACGGTCTATAAAGCTAATACAGTTCCTTAAGTTTTCGAGTAAGTGTATTGCGCCCCCAGCCTAAAACTTTAGCGGCATCTTGTTTATGACCATTGGTGTGCTCCAATGCGGCTTCTAACAGTATACGTTCAAACTCAGGAAGTGCATAAGAAAGTAGTTCTGTTTCTCCAGAAGCTAATGAATTTTTGGCCCAGGTAGTGAGTTGATGCTGCCAACTCGTATCTGAGTCAGGAGCGGTCATTTTCTTGTCATCGACTAATTCAGTCGGTAGATCGCTGGGTAGAATTTCACTGCCACTTGCCATTACGGTTAACCAACGACAAATATTCTCTAATTGTCTGACGTTTCCCGGCCAAGCGAGCGTATTGAGTACCTCGACTGTCTCTTTGTGCAGCGATTTTATTTCGACACCTAACTCTTCTGCGGCCATGCTAAGAAAGTGCTGTGTTAGCTTTTCGATATCTTGCTTACGCTCTCTTAACGCTGGAATATGGATCCTAATAACATTCAAACGGTGGAATAAATCTTCGCGAAAATCTCCGGCTTTAACGAGTTGCTCTAGGTGTTGGTGGGTGGCGGCAACGATTCTGACGTCTACTTGTACAGGTGATCGCCCACCGACTCGATAGAATTGGCCATCGGATAACACGCGCAACAAGCGAGTTTGGATATCAAGAGGCATGTCACCAATCTCATCCAGAAATAGTGTGCCGCCATTTGCCTGTTCAAAGCGGCCTTGGCGAACGCTATTGGCTCCCGTAAATGCCCCTTTTTCGTGACCAAATAATTCTGATTCAATAAGATCTTTTGGAATAGCGGCCATATTTAATGCAATAAAGGGTTTGTCAGCTCTAGGGCTGTGACGATGCAGTGCGTGAGCCACGAGTTCTTTGCCGGTTCCTGATTCGCCATTGATCAATACGGAGATAGAAGAGCGGGACAGTCGACCTATCGCTCTGAATACTTCTTGCATGGCAGGGGCTTCACCTATGATTTCAGGTGTATTGGTATTCAAGGCTTCTGCGTTTGAGTGAGAACGTTTTTGTTCTTGGCTATGTGCGATGGCGCGTTCGACTAAGGTGAGTGTTTCATCGATATCGAATGGTTTTGGTAGATACTCAAAAGCCCCTTTTTGATAAGCGTTCACCGCCGCATCAAGATCAGAGTGCGCGGTCATAATAATCACGGGCAGATCAGGGCAGCGCTGTGACACTTGGTTGAGTAGGTCAATACCATCCATTCCAGGCATGCGAATATCGGACACTAAGACATCGGGTATTTCGCGTTCTAATGCCATTAATACACTTTCAGCGTCGGCAAATGTTTCGCATTTTATATTGGCGGAAGAGAGGGTTTTCTCAATTACCCAGCGAATCGATCTGTCATCATCAACAACCCATACGTAGCCTTTACTCATCTTTTGTTCCTTGCAGCAAATTTGGTGAACTCAGTGATTTATTAAGTGATATTGGATTTTTGTATCCTGAGTGAAATTAAATCGGTAAATAGATCGTAAATATCGTATGACCGGGCCAGCTTTCGACGTCAATTTTCCCATGATGCTGATCGATCAAATTCTGTGAGATAGATAAACCCAACCCGGTTCCGCCTTCTCTGCCACTGACCATTGGATAGAAAAGTGTGTCCTGTAGCTCACTAGGAATACCTGGGCCGTTGTCGATAATTTCAATCCGTGCCGCAAGCTTGTGCCTTTGTCCGTGAATGTTGGCCTGATGCACCGTTCTGGTGCGGATGGTGATAATGCCTTGCGGCTGGTTCGACAGTATTTGAGCCGCGTTACTCACAATGTTGAGCATCGCTTGCTCAACTTGGTCGGTGTCCATCAAAATATCGGGCAGGCTAGGGTCGTAATCTCGCTCAATACGTACATCCGCATTAATGTCTAACTCTACAAGCTGGCGGACTTTCTCTAAAATTAAATGCAGATTTTCGCTCTTCTTCTGCCCCGGTTTTTGAGGGCCAAGTAAGCGGTCAACAAGCACTCGAAGCCTGTCTGCTTGTTCAATAATGATCTGGGTGTATTCGGTCAACTCAGGCTCAGGTAGCATTTTCTCCAATAATTGGGCTGCGCCTCGTAACCCACCAAGAGGATTTTTGATTTCATGAGCCAGCCCTCGAACCAGTAATTTGGCGGCTTGTTGTTGAGCGTGTTGGTTTAACTCTTGGCTTAAACGTCGCTGTTGATCAATCTTTCTCATTTCAACCAACAGCATTAATGCCTTTTTGTTGGAATGAGGAGCTTGGCAGGAAAGTGGACTCACCGTCACTTCGAGCATGAGTGGTTTACCATCGACCACGAAGGTGACATCGCTATCAGTGACACTTTGGCCGCTCTGTAATGGTTGAGTGAGCAGAGCAAGATCCAGAGAGGCGTGTTGAATTAATTGAGACAGCGGGTGATCGACAATGCGTTTTGAACTTTGAGAAAAAAGTTGCTCCGCGGCTGGGTTGGCGTAGCGAATGATCAGGCCGTCGTCGAGCATTAAGGTAGCCGTGACCATGTTATTAATAATCGAACTGGTTAATTCAGAATTCAAAACAGCATCCTTGTCTATTGATCCACTTGAGGGCGATGCACCAAAGTTGTGCAACACGATCTCAGTATGGCTTATAAAGACAAGAAGAAAAAGTAAATACAGAGGCGATTAAACCGATATTTAGCTTAGTTATCTTGCAATTACACTACTTAGCCGTGGCACGATGTAAATACACCGTGATAGGAGTAGTCAATGCAATAAGCTTGCCGCTTCTAACTGCTTGAATTGAAATAGTATGAGCTCCACGGTCGATATTTTTTAAGACCCAAGTTGACTGGATTTGCGGCGCTCCATAACGTTTGCCGTTAAGCATGAGTTGCAGTTGTTCTCCGATGCCCAGTTTTCGGTTTAGCTGTGCGCTTATTGGAATAATACCTCGGGTACTGCGAACGGTCTCTTCATGCTGAGGTGCGCTGAGAGTGATAGTTAACCGCTCTGGTTTAGCCGGCTGCGGTTTCACATATTTTACTATGTTGTCGTTGGCCTTAACCTTGTGTTCATTTGGTGTTTCACTCGGAATCGCGTTGGTGGCGATGTTCTCTATTTCGGGCGCTGGTGGCTCGGCTTGGTAATCTGGAAGGGTAATTGTCAGGCTTTTAGCATTCAACGCGTTGTCATTAAAGTGGATAACGTTATTCTCATCCTCCCAAGTATAAACCTCTTGAGCATGGCTCGTTATTGGCCTGATGAACAGTATTGACCAAGCAAGTATTAGGCTGATGATGGCGACTATAGACTTCATATTCTCTTTTCCTGACGAAAGTGAATTCATTTCAAGCGTGCCATTATTGAGTTGAAGGCAATAAATGCTTGGCTTTGGCTGTTTAAGAAATAAAACAGAACCCATGCTAATGGGGATATGAGATCAGGAAAATACAAAAAAGGCCCGCCTGCGAGGCGAGCCTGAAATTTTAATCGGCTTAGTTACATGTTACATGAGCGACGGTATACTGACGCTCATTTGTATTTTAAGCTAGGTACTAAGCAACTAAGCAACTAAGCAACTAAGCAACTAAGCCAAGCGCGATACTCGCTAGAGTTATACTGAGTAGTACAGGTCAAACTCAAGTGGGTGTACCGCCATGTTCAGTTTTTCAACATCTTGCGCTTTAAGGTCGATGTAAGAGCTGATGAAGTCATCAGAGAATACGCCGCCAGCCGTCAGGAATTCACGGTCAGCATCTAGTGCTTTCAGCGCGATATCTAGAGATTCCGCTACTGTTGGGATCTCTGCTGCTTCTTCTGCTGGTAAATCGTATAGATCTTTATCCATCGCTTCACCTGGGTGGATCTTGTTCTTAATTCCGTCAAGACCAGCCATTAGCATTGCAGAATATGCAAGGTACGGGTTCGCTGCTGGGTCACCAAAACGTAGCTCAATACGACGTGCTTTCGGGCTTGGCACGACTGGAATACGGATAGATGCAGAACGGTTACGTGCTGAGTAAGCAAGCATTACAGGCGCTTCGAATCCAGGAACAAGACGCTTGTACGAGTTTGTCGCTGGGTTTGCAAATGCGTTGATTGCACGAGCGTGCTTGATGATACCGCCGATGTAGTAAAGTGCCATTTCAGATAGGCCGCCGTACTTGTCACCTGCAAATAAGTTTTGGCCGTCTTTGTTTAAAGACATATGCACGTGCATACCAGAACCGTTATCACCAGCGAGTGGTTTTGGCATGAATGTCGCTGTTTTACCGAAAGCGTGCGCTACGTTATGTACCACATACTTATAGATTTGAGTTTCATCTGCTTTATTCGTCAGCGTGTTGAATCGAGTCGCAATTTCGTTTTGACCCGCAGTCGCTACTTCATGGTGGTGTGCTTCAACAACTAAGCCCATCTCTTCCATTACTAGACACATTGCAGAACGAATATCTTGAGATGAATCAACAGGAGCTACTGGGAAGTAACCACCTTTAACGCCAGGACGGTGACCTTTGTTACCACCTTCGAAATCAGCACCAGTATTCCATGCCGCTTCTACGTCATCAATTTTGAAGAAAGAACCTGACATATCTGTTGAGAATTTCACATCATCAAATAGGAAGAATTCTGGTTCTGGACCAACAAGAACAGTATCAGCGATACCCGTTGCGCGTAGGTATTCTTCAGAACGTTTTGCGATTGAGCGAGGGTCACGATCGTAGCCTTGCATTGTTGCAGGCTCAAGAATGTCACAACGAATGTTGAGTGTTGGATCTGCAGTGAATGGGTCTAAAACCGCACTTGCTGCATCTGGCATCATTACCATGTCAGATTCGTTGATTCCTTTCCAGCCAGCAACTGAAGATCCATCAAACATTTTACCGTCTTCAAAGAAATCAGCATCAATTTGGTGAGAAGGAATTGAGATATGTTGCTCTTTACCTTTTGTGTCGGTAAAGCGTAGGTCAATAAACTTAACTTCGTTTTCTTGGATTAGCGACAGAACATTTTCTACTGACATCGTGGATAACCTCCAGTGTTATTAAATCGATATTGGGTGCGATTCTATTCATTAAGAGTAAATAGTAATCGGCATTGATTAATGACCATTTGCATAGAACTAATCGATGCTGACTATTCTTAATGAGCTTACATAAAGAGTAAGCCAAAACCGTGCCAAAAAAATTATTCCTTTAATTTCATTGATTTGAAGCGTTTGTGATTTTGTTTTTATCTTCTACTGCACCAAGATGATCCTGAGACGCACTGTTTTGGTGCATTTTATTGATGATGCACTAAAATGAATCACAAACGCATACTATTCAGCATCTTCTTGCAGATATTGTCAATCCACTTTTTATAAGAAAGGGCGCTTATATGTGTGTTATTCGTCACTTTTGGAGTGGATAAGAAATAAAAATTTCAATTCAGATCACATATTTTTGGGTTTCTGCAGAATATCTGGTATATTATTGACCGTTTTTTAAATCAGTTGGCGGCACTCCTGCGGCTACTTTTTATGAGTGAATCGAAAATCCATGTCTACTCCACAGATTGATAAGTTAAGAAATATCGCGATTATCGCGCACGTTGACCACGGTAAAACAACTCTGGTTGATAAATTGCTACAGCAATCAGGTACACTTGAATCTCGTGGTGAAGCTGAAGAGCGCGTCATGGATTCGAATGATATCGAAAAAGAACGTGGCATCACGATTCTTGCTAAGAACACAGCAATTAATTGGAACGATTACCGTATCAACATCGTAGATACTCCTGGACACGCGGACTTCGGTGGCGAAGTTGAGCGTATTATGTCTATGGTAGATTCTGTTCTACTGATCGTTGATGCAGTTGATGGCCCAATGCCTCAAACGCGTTTCGTTACACAGAAAGCATTCTCACACGGTCTTAAGCCGATCGTTGTAATCAACAAGATTGACCGCCCTGGCGCTCGTCCTGATTGGGTTATGGATCAAATCTTTGACCTATTCGACAACCTAGGTGCTACTGATGAGCAACTAGACTTCACAACTGTTTACGCATCGGCTCTAAACGGCTGGGCAACAATGGAAGAAGGCGTTGTTGGCGAAGACATGGAACCACTGTTCCAAGCGGTTGTTGATACAGTAGAAGCTCCACAAGTTGACCTTGATGGCGCACTACAAATGCAAGTTTCTCAACTAGATTACAGCTCTTACGTAGGTGTTATCGGTGTTTGTCGTGTAACTCGTGGTTCAGTTAAACCTAACCAACAAGTTACAATCGTTGGCTCTGATGGCAAGAAACGTAACGGTAAAGTAGGTACGGTTCTTGGTTACCTAGGTCTTGAGCGTCACGAAGTTGAACAAGCGAATGCTGGTGACATCATTGCAATCACAGGTCTTGGTGAGCTGAAAATTTCAGACACTATCTGTGACGTAAACGAAGTTGAAGCGATGACTCCGCTTTCTGTTGATGAACCAACAGTAACAATGACGTTCCAAGTAAACACTTCTCCGTTCGCGGGTAAAGAAGGTAAGTTCGTTACTTCACGTAACATCCTTGAGCGTCTTGAAAAAGAACTAGTACACAACGTAGCACTACGTGTTGAAGAAACAGATAGCCCAGACCGTTTCCGCGTTTCTGGTCGTGGTGAACTTCACCTATCTATCCTTATCGAAAACATGCGTCGTGAAGGTTTCGAGCTAGCAGTATCTCGTCCAGAAGTAATCATCAAAGAAGAAGATGGTAAGCTAATGGAACCGTTTGAAACGGTAACTATCGATGTTGTTGAAGAGCACCAAGGTGCAATCATGGAAAGTATTGGTGTTCGTAAAGGCGAACTAACTGATATGGCACCAGATGGCAAAGGCCGTGTTCGCATGGACTTCATGATGCCTTCTCGTGGTCTTATCGGTTTCCAAACTGAATTCCTAACAATGACGTCTGGTTCTGGCCTTATCTACCACTCATTTGATCACTACGGCGATCACAAAGGTGGCGTAATCGGTCAACGTGCGAACGGCGTACTAATCTCGAACGGTATGGGTAAAGCAGTAACTTACTCACTATTCAACCTTCAAGATCGTGGTCGTTTATTTGCAGAGCACGGTGACGAAGTATATGAAGGTCAAATCATCGGTATTCATAACCGTGCAAACGACCTGACTATCAACTGTCTACGTGGTAAGCAACTAACTAACGTACGTGCATCTGGTACTGATGAAGCTCAAACGCTTTCTCCTGCTATCAAGTACACACTTGAGCAAGCTCTAGAATTCATCGATGATGATGAACTAGTAGAAGTAACACCAGAAAGCATTCGTATTCGTAAGCGTCTTCTTACTGAAAACGAACGTAAACGTGCAAGCCGTCCAGCGAAGTAATTCGTTAAACGCGTAAGCAAAAATCTAAGGCCCTGCTAGAAATAGCGGGGCTTTTTTTTAACTAATCAATGTGCGTTACATTGAGGCGAATAGATGAAATACGATATGAAGCCTATTGTTATTACAGGTGGCCCTGGTGCAGGAAAAACGACATTAGCCAATGCATTGGGAGCTTGTGGCTTTAAGGTCTACTCTGAAGGTTCACGCACTCTGATTGAGCAACAGAGCCAATTGGATGATGGAGTATTACCGTGGACGGATTTACCCGCATTCGCTGAGTTGTGTTTAGAGTTGATGGCGGAACAAAAGCGGGCCGCATTAGCCGATGCAAAGATGAGCATTATGGATCGAGCGATCCCTGATATTTGTGCTTATTTGGAGCAGGGAGAGATTGAGGTAAGTGAAGCGTATCGTAGCGAGAGTTTGGGCTACCATCAAAAAGTATTTCTTTGTGCACCGCAGCGTGAGATTTACGTCCAAGATGACGTGCGTCCTCACCCGTTTACGGAAGCGTTAGAGATCCATCAGAAGTTAGTTAAGGTTTATCAGGCTTTTGATTATGAGGTGGTGAATGTACCGTGGGGAAGTGTCGCTGAAAGAGTGGAATTTATTCTGGCTGAATTGCACGTACCATCAGTGGAACAATACGATTGCTAAAGTAAACGCGACAAACATTCTATGCCGCGTCCACTTTGCCTATAAATAATGTTGTTGCTTGCTGTTTTCGTATTTTGCTGTTCAGAGATTTCGCTATTTAGCCGCCTAGTTATTTAGCCGTCTAGTTATTTAGTAGACCCGTTATCTAACAGCCCAGTTATTCAACAGATCCGTTATTTAGCATTCAACTTTTTCAGAAATTTATCGGACTCTGCGATAGCGGTATTCATCTGTTTAATCGCATAACTAATATCTTGCTCCAATGACATAAACTCTCCTTGAAGTGAGCCTATCGCACTCGCGTTTAAGTTATGTTTTAAGTAGAGAGTATTGTCACGCAGTGTATTGAGCACGGGCGTCATTTTTTGCTCTGCACGTTTCATCGCTTTCAGCATCGCCGTGTAAGAGGTTTTGGTCTCACGTAGCTTTTGTTCGCTTGAACGACGTAATTTACTGCTGGTGTATAAATCTAACTCGGTTTGCCATTCATCAAACAGCGCATCAGAAACATCTTCGATAGCGGCTATTTTATTGCGAACATCTTGTGCCGCTTGCTCGCTGTCTTGGTATTTATCATTTATTTTATTATAAATGGCCTCAAGCTCGCCTCCGTCAAATTTGGTCAGTGCTGATAACGCTTCGAGAGCACTGGTAAACTCTTGTTGGGCATCTTGTTGAGACTCTTTGGCATCCTCAACGCGATCGACCATGATGTCTCGTTTATGGTAGCCGACTTGTTCCATTGCTGAGTAATATGCGCTTTGACATCCACTTAACGTAAAAACTGATAGCAGAATGATAAGTACGTAGGGCATCCTATTTCTCCATACATAGGTATAATCAATTATTAATAAGACTATGAACGAGTTATTTGGGAGATACAAGTTGAGAATCGAACAGATTACACAGCAATTGGTGCCATTTGGACGCTATTTGCTCACGCGAATGAGCCATGACCGAGTCAATGTAAATGCGGGCTACCTTGCTTACATTACGCTGCTTTCGATTGTGCCACTGCTGACTGTTTTGTTATCGATACTGTCTTCATTTCCAGTTTTTGAGAATGTAGGCGTGGTATTACAAAAATTCATCATCACTCATTTTGTCCCTGCGGCGGGAGATGCGGTTCATGGCGCATTAACCGAATTTGTCGCCAATACTGGGAAAATGACGGCAGTTGGCGCTGCATTTTTGTTTATTGCGGCATTAATGTTGATTTCGAATATTGATAAGAATCTTAACTACATTTGGCGAGTGACTGCAAAACGCCGCGCTGTCTTTTCATTTTCAATGTACTGGATGGTATTGACGCTTGGTCCTGTACTGATTGGTGCCAGTATTGCGGCAACATCGTATGTGACCTCTCTCAACTTTCTGGAGAGTGAAACGATCTCTGGGGTATATCACACATTACTTCGCTGGCTGCCTTTTATCCTCTCTTTAAGTACTTTTGTTGGCTTATATCTGTTGGTTCCAAATAAGAAGGTACACATTAGCCATGCGGTGATGGGTGCATTAGTGGCGGCACTGCTTTTTGAGATGAGTAAGAAAGGCTTTGCCCTTTATATAACCCAGTTTCCTTCTTACCAATTGATTTATGGCGCATTAGCCGCAATTCCTATCCTGTTTGTGTGGGTGTATTTATGTTGGTTGATTGTATTAATTGGGGCGGAAGTTACAGCAGCATTAGGCGAAAGTGCTCAGTGGAGTTCGAAGCAAGAAGTGCTAAACTCGACCATAATTAGTGATGAAGAAGAAGGAATTACCAGTGATAGCACTGATCCAAAGAGTAAGTGAAGCCGCTGTTAAAGTGGAAGGTGAAGTCGTTGGTGAGATAGAGCAAGGCTTATTGGTGTTGCTCGGCGTAGAAAGAGATGACGATGAGGCAAAAGCGAAACGCTTGATGGAGCGTGTGACGACTTATCGCGTGTTTGGTGACGATGACGACAAGATGAATTTGAATGTAAAACAAGTCAATGGAAGTGTACTTGTGGTCTCTCAATTTACTTTGCCTGCGGATACAAAGAAAGGCACCCGAGCCGGATTTTCTCGTGGCGCTCACCCTGCCGACGCTGAGCGTTTGTATGATTTCTTTGCTGATCAATGTGAGCAAGTATTGCCAACTGAACGTGGTCGCTTTGCTGCTGATATGAAAGTATCATTAGTTAACGATGGTCCCGTGACGTTTTGGTTGCAGGTATAGCGGTAAATAGGATTTTTCTAAAAAAGGATTTTCATGTTTAAACTTATTACTCCAAAGACGGAGAATCAGCTAAACAAGTACTACCATTTTCGCTGGCAGATGCTACGTGAGCCATGGCGGATGCCGATTGGTTCAGAGCGAGATGAGTATGACCCAATGAGTCACCATCGGATGATTGTTGATGGCCGTGGTCGACCTATCGCGGTTGGGCGACTTTACATTACCCCCGATAACGAAGGGCAAATTCGTTTTATGGCGGTGAAAAACTCGGCTCGAAATAAAGGGATGGGATCTCTGCTCCTTGTGACCCTTGAGTCTCTTGCACGTCAAGAAGGGGCTAAACGTCTGGTTTGTAGTGCGCGTGAAGATGCGATTTCATTTTACGAGAAGAATGGTTTTGAAAGCCAAGGCAACTTGAATGACCAACGCGGGCCTGTACGTCATCAACAGATGATTAAACCTCTCGATCCAATGGCAGATGTGCTTCGTCGGCCAGAATGGTGTAGTGAACTGCAAGAACGCTGGGAGAATCATATTCCGATCAGTGACAAGATGGGAATCAAGATCAACCAGTACACGGGATACCAATTCGAGTGTAGTGCGCAGCTCAATCCAAACTTAAACCCACACAACACCATGTTTGCGGGTTCTGCCTTTACCCTCGCGACTTTAACGGGGTGGGGGATGGCTTGGTTATTGATGAAAGAGCGTAACTTGAAAGGGGATATTGTGTTGGCTGATAGCAATATTCGTTACCGCCACCCCGTTGAGGAGAGCCCCGTTGCGATGACTTCTTTAGATGGGATCAGTGGTGATTTGGATCGGCTGGCTTCAGGGCGTAAAGCTCGGATTGTTATCAATGTCACTATCTATAGTGGAGACGTCGCGGCGGTGCAGTTTATTGGAACTTACATGCTGCTACCCAACTATAAAGCGGTGCTAAATAGTAGCATGTAAGCGCAATGATAATAATTGCGCCCTTGTCACGATAGTGGCCAGTTCATTAGCGATGGCCGTATGGATCAATCTTGAATGAGCGGGGTAATATACCAATCGTAGTAAATAACTGGTCATCCTAGCTTGTTAAAATATTCGATAACGGCGTTAGAAATTTTGATTGTAGAATAACTACTTATCGAAAATTTCTGCCTTGTTCTCAAGCATTTTTCCTACGCTTTTTATGACCATCTACTTACTGTGATTGGTATTATCCGTTAAGCATTGATCTTCGGCTTGGCTAATATCAGAAGTCAGCGCTCCAGTGTGTTTCTGACAAGCTTGTTGATACTCTAGCATAACCTTCTCTTTCTTTGGTAACGCTAGATCGTATTGCCCTTCAATTTTCCCATCAATATCACTTCCAATGATGGTGATTTTATTGACATTAATTCGCCCTCGATCCATTTGAATCTGAATATCTGAGATCTCTACAGGGACGGATACCTCTTCCTCATTTTGAGTCATAAACTCCGCTGATGGCGTTATGGTTTCATTCTCTTTTAGTACCTCTTTTAGCTCCTCTTGAGTTTGAGGCTGAAGCTGAGAGGCTTGTGTCGGCAGCGGTTTCGGTGCTATGTGCTGTTGAGGTGGGTTCGTAATCGCAGCATTTCGAATCGAGCCTTGCAGCTGCCCCGTTAAAGAGTGAGCGAACATGAGTTTATCTCCTGCGAGCCCTGACGCGGTGAGTTCGAATTCAGCTAAACCATGCAGTTCAAAAGGTAACTTCAAAGGCTTAACTAGAGGTTGAATGTCTAGCCCATCGACACCAATCTCGAGTTGCCATGGTTGACTCGGCTTAGAAAATGTCATGGTGGCGCTGGCTTCGATGTAACCTTGTTGTAAAGGGAAGAATAGGCGATTGAGCCGCCAGTCACCATGCTGACTCTCCATTTCAAAGAGCCCCTGTGAGGCCACAATATTTTGATAGCTGGCACTGTTGGCACTCATGGTTAATGAACCATTCCAGATACCTTGGCGACCTTTCCTGATGAGTTCTAACGACTTTCCTTCCGCACTCATGCCTGAGAGTTGCCAAAATGGTTCAGTCGCAAGTTGAATAAATTGGCTACGTTCAATGTTGAGTTGCTCAATAGAGAGTGATTGATAATCGTGAAAAAGCTTGCCTAACCAGTGAGTTGAGTTCTCTTGCTCTGCTATCCATTTGACACCGTTGATCGAGAGATTTTGTAGCTTGGCAGAGTTGGGTGAGAACTGCCCATTAAAAGCAACAAACCCTTGAAGTAAGGAGGCATTGAAATTCGATATCTTAATGGAATTAGGAAAGAAATTCGCTTGAAAACTCGGCTCGATCCACTGCTCTCCTTGATAAATAACACTTTCCGCATTGAGTGATAAATATCCAGAGTCTTGCTGCCAAATGTTCGTTGGAAAAGTGAGATCTTCAATCGAGGCGTCAACATTAATAAGGTGGATGTCATTGAAAGCTAAATCGCTGTTTAGGATGTCGACACTATTAAGATCCCAATTCACTGGAGCAATGTTTTCCCAAGGCTTGGCAAGAATACGTTCTACCTGTTTCTGGTTTAGGTTGAGCTTATTGAGAGTGACATTGATGAGTGACCAACGATCATTTATCTGTTCTGCTTGTCCTGATATTTGAGCATCACGCCACTCAAAAGAGAGACCATAAATAGTGCTGCGCTCTTGCTTGTAGTTGCTGCTGATCAGCAGTTGATTGAACGCCTCACCTTGCCAGTAAACCTGGTCAGCACTGAGCTGAACTTTACCAAATGGCATGATCTGGTTGGCGTGCGACCAAAGTGGTTTTTCTATTTGTATATTCATTCCACGGGCACTGAAATGACCGTCTGAATAATCCAAATTATTGATGGCTAATTGAGAGACTAGGACGTTCTCTGGTGGATGGGTCGCGTTGATGCCTTGCTGTAGGCTTAACCCGTCAATCAAGACGCTATCAATGGCAAGCTTGCCCTCTTTTATCAGGCGAGAGTTCAGCCAGATATCCACTTGATCAATATAGCTTAGGTCTGTTTTTTCAAAACTTACGTCATGCAGAGTGAAGTGAGTCGGGAACTCGTACGTCACTTTTTTAATATGGGTTGGTATCAGGATCGAAGACGATGGATATTGGATGCTAGAGTGTTGACTGGCAAGCCGTTGAGAATAAGAAGAGAGCAGTGAATTAACCAGCGGGGTCGCGTACTGAGTGTGTAATACGCCTATTAATACACATAACGTGGCCGTTAGCAGCAGAAGCAGAACAATGACTGCTTTAATGGCTCTATTCATTCCCTGATTGCCTTTTTTCAATATTCAGATTGATACAGTGGCCCAAATTCGATCTTTCATCAACAAAAAAAGCCCCTCAAAAGAGGGGCTTGCTCGTGATTTCTTGGTTTTAGTCTAGTTGAGGGCCTGCTGCAACGAGTGCTTTACCTTCGTCATTATCAGTGTATTGAGCGAAGTTTTTGATAAAGCGTTGTGCTAGATCTTCCGCTTTGCTACTCCACTGTAGTGGATCGACGTACGTATCTCGTGGGTCCAAGATTTCGGCATCAACACCATGTAGAGATGTTGGTACTTCTAAATTGAACATTGGGATAATCTTCGTTTTAGCATCATCGATAGAGCCATCTAAGATAGCGTCAATAATACCGCGAGTATCTTGGATGGAGATACGTTTACCCGTGCCATTCCAACCAGTATTGACAAGGTAAGCTTCCGCGCCAGCCGCTTCCATACGTTTCACCAGTACTTCAGCATACTGAGTTGGGTGAAGTGTTAGGAATGCAGCACCAAATGCAGCAGAGAACGTTGGTGTTGGCTCTGTGATGCCACGCTCTGTACCTGCCAGTTTAGCGGTAAAGCCTGATAGGAAGTGGTACTTCGTTTGTTCTGGCGTCAATTTAGAAACAGGAGGTAGTACACCAAATGCATCCGCGGTTAAGAAAATAACTTTCTGAGCATGGCCTGCTTTTGAAACTGGCTTAACGATATTATCGATGTGGTGAATTGGGTAAGACACACGAGTGTTTTCTGTTTTAGACCCATCATCAAAATCGATAGAGCCATCGCCACGAACCGTCACATTTTCTAGTAGTGCATCACGGCGGATCGCGTTGTAAATGTCAGGTTCCGCTTCTTTTGAAAGACGAATGGTTTTCGCGTAGCAACCACCTTCAAAGTTAAAGATACCTTCATCATCCCAACCGTGCTCATCATCACCAATGAGCTGACGTTTAGGATCGGTAGATAGAGTCGTTTTACCTGTACCAGAAAGACCAAAGAAGATCGCAACGTCGTCTTTTTCACCAACGTTTGCAGAACAGTGCATAGAAGCGATGCCTTTTAGAGGAAGTAGGTAGTTCATCATTGCGAACATACCTTTTTTCATTTCACCACCGTACCAAGTACCGCCGATGATTTGAACGCGCTCTGTTAGGTTGAAAGCCACGAAGTTTTCAGAGTTAAGACCATGCTCTTTCCACTTAGGATTAGTGGTTTTTGCACCATTCATAACAACGAAATCAGGTTCGAATGAAGCAAGTTCTTCTTCTGAAGGGCGAATGAACATATTTTTAACGAAGTGAGCTTGCCATGCGACTTCAGTAATGAAGCGAACGGCTAGGCGTGTATCTTGGTTCGCGCCACAGTAACCATCGAGTACGAATAGACGTTTACCTGAAAGCTGCTCAGTGACTAACGCTTTTAGATCGTCCCATACTTCAGGGGTGATGGCTTTGTTGTCATTTTTACCTTGATCAGACCACCACATCGTGTCGCGTGTTGTCTCATCTTTAACGATAAATTTATCTTTTGGTGAGCGTCCAGTAAAGATACCAGTATCAACTGCAACCGCACCTAGTTCCGTTACTACGCCTTTTTCGTAGCCTTCTAAACCTTCGCGCGTTTCTTCAGCAAACAATTGGTCATAACTAGGGTTATGTACAACCTCAGATACGCCAGATAATCCATGTTTTGTCAGATCGATTTGTGCAGCCTTTGTATGTTCCATAACGGTCATAGGTGCTCCTTGTAGGATATTTTGTAGGGATTTTGTAATAATTTTTGTTTTGTAATCTGCTCACCATGCTAACAACGAGATAGGGAGAAAACAGGGATATAGTTCAAAAAATACCCATGTCATATTCGTGGATTTAAGTGTCTCGTCACATATTGGCGCCTATTATTTTATCCTGTCCGCAATCCTTTGCGCTAGAGCTAAATGATTATTAATTTCAAAAAAATAAGTGAGGAATTTGGCCGTTTAAGCCTTGCTATGACTGGGTTTGGATCACAAAAAAGGCCAGCGAAATGCTGGCCTTAGTACGGGTTTTATGTGCTTCTTAATTTATGCAAATTAATGAACAGTGTTGCTATCACTGGCAGCATCGCTGTACATGGTATCTACGTTGCTCTTGTCGAACGTGTAATTCGTGCCGCAGTAATCACAATGTAAAGAAATAGATCCTTCCGATGCAAGAATGTCGTAAACCTCTTCTTTTGCAATCGTCATGATGGCAGATGCACTACGTTCACGTGAACAGCCGCAATGAAATTCCACATCTTGAGGTGTAAATACTTGTACTTTTTCTTGATTATATAAGCGATAAAGCAGCTCATTTGCTTCAAGAGTGAACAGTTCTTCATTTTTAACAGTATTGGTTAGCTGCTCTAGGTGCTCAAAGTCGTTAGGAGAACCTGTTCCATCCGGCATTACCTGCAACAGCATACCCGCTGCATGAGCTTTACCTTGGTGTTCACCTAAGCGAATCCATAAGCGGGTTTTAAGTTGCTCTGAACGCTCAAAGTAACCCTCTAGCACTTGTGCAAGGTTGTCACCCTCTAAGCCAACAACACCTTGATAGCGTTCGCCCTTCTTCGGCGTAATGGTGATCACTAGGTGGCCTTTACCAATAAGGTCATGCAAACCAGCATCATCAGCAATATCACCTTCAAAGCGTGCGACACCACGAACTTTCTGATCGTGGTCGCCATTGATTACCGCAAGAGATACGGGACCATCGCCTTGAAGTTGTAGTGTGATTGAACCTTCAAATTTTAACGTTGCCGTTAATAGAGTAGTGGCTACTAGCAATTCACCCAGTAAATTTTGAACGGGTGCAGGGTATTCTTTGCTAGATATAATTTGTTGGTAAGTTTCGTCTAATTGCACTAATTCGCCACGAACCGATAGGTTGTCAAATAGGTAGCGGTTTAAAACGTTTTGTGCCGTTGGTTTCGTTGTCATAAGGGCGATCCAGCTTATTGTTGCTTAAATTTAATGATGTTGCGGCGCTGCTTTTTATCAGGGCGGCGTTCAGGGCTTGGGCTAACGGCATGTAACTTGCGATCTTGTGCATGTTGCTCACGCTTGGCCACGCTTTCTTGTGTTTCTGTATAAAGGGTTTGAGCTTCTGGTGCTCCTCGTCGCTGATCAGAGACTTTCTCGATAGTGACGGTTTTTTCTTCATTTCCTTGACGCAAAGTGATAACTGCCCCAAGTTCAACAATTTTACTTGGTTTACTTCGTTGACCATTATAGTGGACTTTGCCACCATCAACCATGTTACGAGCAACGGAACGAGTCTTGTAAAAACGTGCCGCCCATAACCATTTGTCTAGCCTTACTGCTGATGTTGGGGAACTCATAACGCGAATGTACCTCTAAGTGAGATGGTGAATCGTCATATACTGCTGCTAACAATGGTGATTGCGATCAAATTTTTCAAGGTTACTTGCAAATTCAGTCTTCGCTCTCAGCCTAATTTGTTGACTGTGTTATAGTTCGTCCCTATTTTACCCGCGATAAAATTGGCGGTTAATATGCGTATGGTAGAAAGCCAAGAATGAAGAAGGAATCGAATTTTTGAAACGATTAGAGCTCGGAAGCGGAATCAATAGTAGCCCGCTATATATGCGGTTATTGAATAACGGGCCAGCACTCCAGCAACAGATCAGTTTTGTACTAACACTAGTCTTAATCGCAGCGTCTGCTTGGATACTAGGGCAAATCATATGGTTCGTTCAGCCTCAAAGCGGAGCTCTAGTCCCATGGAAAGCGCAAGTCTCTCAAAACCGTGGTAATCATCAATCGCAGCAGATGGATCTATCTGACTTACAAAGTATCAACCTGTTTGGCGCTTATGATGAAAAAAGACCTCAAGTGATCGCTAAACCTGTTGTGCAAGATGCGCCGAAAACACGTCTTAATCTTGTGCTCGTGGGTGCGGTGGCAAGTTCAAACCCTAATACCAGTTTAGCGGTTATAGCCAATCGCGGTAAGCAAGCGACATACGGTATCAATGAAGAAATTGAAGGCACTCGCGCTAAGTTGAAAGCGGTATTGATTGATCGAGTCATTATTGATAACTCTGGACGAGATGAGACGTTAATGCTCGAAGGTTTAGAGTATAAGAAGCTTTCCGTTTCGGAACCGAGTAATAAAAAAACCGTTTCTAATGTCCGTGGTAACAACCCATCAAGCGCTCGTGATAAGTTAGCCAAGATAAAACAAACGATTACTCGTGATCCACAACAGATATTCCAATACGTTCGTCTATCCCAAGTTAAGCAGGGTGGTAAAGTACGAGGCTATCGCGTTAGCCCGGGTAAAGAGCCAGAGTTATTTCAGTCGGTTGGTTTACAAAGCGGCGATATAGCCACGCAACTGAATGGGTTAGACCTCACCGATCCAAAGGCGATGGGGCAAATATTTAGGTCGATTTCTGATTTGACAGAGCTGAGTCTCACTGTCGAGAGAGATGGACAGCAACACGACATCTATATTGAATTTTAGCGACACCATCATCGATATTGATAACGAATTATACATTTAAGATAAGAAGACAGACTCATGCCACATGGGGTGAGTAGAGGGAGAGGTTCGTGAAACATTGGTTGAAGAAGAGTGCATGGTTGTTAGCGGGATGCTTATTCTGTACTCCAGCGGCTATCGCAAATGATTTTAGTGCGAGTTTTAAAGGAACAGACATTCAAGAATTCATCAATATTGTTGGTCGAAATCTAGAAAAAACCATCATTGTTGATCCTGCCGTTCGAGGCAAAATCGACGTCCGTAGTTACGATGTACTCAATGAAGAGCAGTATTACAGCTTCTTCTTGAACGTATTAGAAGTCTACGGTTTTGCGGTGGTTGAAATGGACACCGGCATCTTGAAAATCATTAAAGCGAAAGATGCAAAAACCTCAGCAATTCCTGTAGTGGGCAATAACGAACGCATTAAAGGCGACAGCGTGATCACTCGTGTTGTGGCTGTAAGAAATGTATCTGTTCGTGAATTATCTCCATTATTACGTCAGCTAAATGATAATGCGGGCGCGGGTAACGTCGTTCACTACGACCCTGCTAACATTATTTTGATTACTGGCCGTGCAGCGGTGGTGAATCGCTTAGCGGAAATCATCAAACGTGTTGACCAAGCGGGTGACAAAGAGATTGAAGTAGTAGAGCTAGCAAATGCCTCTGCTGCTGAAATGGTACGTATTGTTGAAGCGTTAAATAAAACCACCAATACAAAAAATACCCCTGCTTTCTTACAGCCTAAATTGGTGGCCGATGAGCGCACCAACTCTATTCTGATTTCAGGTGACCCGAAAGTGCGTGAACGCCTACGTCGTCTGATTGAACAACTGGATGTTGAAATGGCGACCAAAGGTAATAACCGTGTGGTTTACCTGAAATACGCGAAAGCAGAAGACATGGTGGATGTGCTAAAAGGCGTATCAGACAACCTGCAAGCGGAGAAACAGTCGGGCGGTAAGAACAGTAAAACTAAGCGCGGTGATGTCGTGATTGCGGCGCATAAAGGCACCAATTCTCTCGTGATCACCGCTCCGCCAGATATCATGAATGCGATTCAAGATGTGATTGCTCAGCTTGATATTCGTCGTGCACAAGTGCTGATTGAAGCATTGATTGTTGAGATGTCAGAAGGCGACGGGGTGAACCTAGGTGTTCAGTGGGGCAACCTAGAAACCGGCGCGATGATCCAGTACGGCAACACGGGCGCATCAATCGGCCAAGTGATGGTTGGATTGGAAGAAGCAAAAGATCAAAATAAGGTTGAATATAAGCTCGATAGTAATAATAACCCAGTACCAATACAAACCACGGAAGAAGGTGATTACTCTACTTTAGCAAGCGCATTAGGGAAGGTGAACGGCGCAGCCATGAGTGTAGTCATGGGTGACTGGACTGCCTTGATTAGTGCTGTCGCGACAGATTCTAATTCGAACATCCTCTCTTCTCCAAGCATTACAGTGATGGACAATGGCGAAGCTTCTTTCATCGTGGGTGAAGAAGTACCGGTATTGACGGGTTCAAGTGCGAGTTCGGGTAATGACAACCCATTCCAAACCGTTGATCGTAAAGAAGTGGGTATCAAGCTGAAAGTGGTACCACAAATCAACGAAGGCGACTCGGTTCAGCTACAAATTGAGCAAGAAGTATCGAACGTTCTTGGCGCGAATGGTGCGGTTGATGTCCGTTTTGCTAAACGTCAGCTTAATACGACCGTGATTGTGCAAGATGGACAGATGCTGGTGCTTGGTGGTCTGATTGATGAGCGTGCATTAGAGAGTGAATCTAAAGTGCCGCTATTAGGTGACATTCCGTATTTGGGGCACCTATTTAAATCAACCAGCACTCAAGTTGAGAAAAAGAACCTGATGGTGTTCATTAAGCCAACCATTATTCGTGATGGAATGAGTGCTGATGGCATTACTCAACGTAAATACAACTACATTCGAGCTGAGCAGCTATTCAAAGCGGATCAAGGCTTGAAGTTGATGGATAACAGCTTGATTCCGGTATTGCCTGAGTTTGGTGATGACATTCGTCACCCCGCAGAAATTCAAGCGTTTCTAGATCAAATGAAAGAGACGCAATAATGGTTGATATGTTGGATACGGCGCCAGCTTATCGTCGTCTACCTTTTAGTTTCGCCAACCGATTTAAACTGGTATTGGAGTACGCTCACCCAGAGCGTCCCCCGATCTTGTTTTATGTTGCGCCCATCAAGGCAGCGGCATTAATGGAAGTTCGTCGAGTGCTAAAAGGGGCTTTTACGCCTGAAGCGATTTCAGAAGAGCTGTTTGAAAAAAAACTGACCGATGCCTATCAACGTGATTCGTCGGAAGCGCGTCAGTTAATGGAAGATATCGGAGCCGATAACGATGATTTCTTCTCTCTTGCGGAAGAACTACCACAAGATGAAGACCTACTTGAGTCGGAAGACGACGCACCTATCATCAAATTGATCAACGCCATGCTTGGTGAGGCGATCAAAGAGGGTGCTTCTGATATTCATATTGAGACATTCGAAAAAACCTTATCGATTCGCTTCCGTATCGATGGTGTGTTGCGCGACGTTCTAGCGCCAAGCCGTAAACTCTCACCACTGTTGGTGTCGAGGGTTAAAGTGATGGCCAAGTTGGATATTGCAGAAAAGCGTGTTCCACAAGATGGTCGTATCTCTTTGCGTATTGGTGGCCGAGCGGTGGATGTGCGTGTTTCGACCATGCCATCATCACACGGTGAGCGTGTGGTAATGCGTCTTTTAGACAAAAACGCGACCCGCTTAGATCTACACAGTTTAGGCATGACAGCCGAAAATCATGAAAATTTCCGCCGTTTGATCAAACGTCCTCACGGTATTATTTTGGTGACGGGCCCGACGGGTTCAGGTAAATCAACCACCTTGTATGCGGGCTTGCAAGAGCTGAATAGCAACGAGCGAAATATCCTCACGGTTGAAGACCCGATTGAATTTGATATTGACGGTATCGGCCAAACTCAAGTTAACCCAAAAGTGGATATGACGTTTGCGCGTGGTTTACGTGCCATTCTTCGTCAAGATCCCGATGTGGTGATGGTCGGGGAAATTCGTGACCTAGAGACGGCGCAAATTGCGGTTCAAGCATCATTAACGGGTCACTTAGTGATGTCGACATTGCACACGAATACCGCTGTTGGTGCGATTACTCGTCTGCGTGATATGGGGATCGAACCTTTCCTTATCTCGTCATCATTATTGGGAGTATTGGCTCAACGCTTAGTGAGAACATTATGTTCAGACTGCAAAGTGCCTTACCAAGCCGATAATGAGCAGAAGAAACTGTTTAATCTCGGCAGTGATCAAGAGTTGGTGCTGTACAAAGCTCATGGTTGTGAGCAGTGTAATAACAAAGGCTACCGTGGCCGAACGGGTATCCATGAACTTCTAATGATAGATGAATCCGTCCAAGAACTGATTCATGGCGAAGCGGGTGAACAAGCGATTGATAAGTGCATCCGATCTAAAACGCCAAGTATTCGTGATGATGGCTTAGCGAAAGTGAAACGTGGCATAACCTCGCTTGAAGAAGTTATGCGAGTGACTAAGGAAGCATAATGGCGGCGTTTGAATACAAAGCCTTAAACGAAAAAGGCAGACAGAAAAAAGGGGTTATCGAAGGTGATAATGCTCGTCAAGTTCGCCAGCGTTTAAAAGAGCAAGGCTTAGTCCCGATTGAAGTGGTGGAAACACAGACCAAAGCGAAAGCCGATAAAGCCAGTGGTAAATCTTCAGGTTTTAAGCGTGGCATCAGTACGCCTGATCTCGCTTTGATTACGCGTCAGTTATCGACATTAGTACAATCAGGCATGCCACTTGAAGAGTGCTTAAAAGCCGTTTCTGAGCAGTCTGAAAAACCACGAATTCGCACCATGATGGCCGCTATTCGTTCAAAGGTGACGGAAGGTTACACGTTGGCAGACAGTTTTGCGGATTATCCGCATATTTTTGATGAACTGTTTCGTTCAATGGTTGCTGCGGGTGAAAAATCGGGTCATTTAGATGGCGTTTTGGAGCGACTTGCCGACTATGCTGAAAACCGCCAAAAGATGCGTTCTAAGTTGCAACAAGCGATGATCTATCCGGTTGTGCTTGTCGTCTTTGCTGTGGTGATTGTGTCATTTTTGCTGGCAAGCGTGGTGCCAAAAATCGTCGAACCTATTTTGCAGATGGGTCAAGAGCTGCCTCAATCCACTCAAATACTGCTAGCATCCAGCGAATTTATTCAAAACTGGGGGTTGATGCTGCTCTCTGTGGTCGTGGTCAGCATATATCTTTGCAAGCTTGCCTTGAGTAAACCTAGCATTCGTCTGAGTTGGGATAGAAAAATCCTCTCGATGCCGCTGATCGGAAAGATATCGAAAGGATTAAACACCTCCCGCTTTGCCCATACATTATCGATTTGTACGTCGAGTGCGATCCCTATTCTGGAAGGGATGAAAGTGGCAGTGGATGTGATGTCGAATCAGTATGTGAAAAATCAAGTCACGGCCGCAGCTGATAATGTGCGCGAAGGTTCGAGTTTGCGTAAAGCCCTTGAACAAACCAAATTGTTTCCACCAATGATGCTGCATATGATCGCCAGTGGTGAACAAAGTGGTCAGTTGGAGCAGATGCTGACACGAGCGGCGAACACGCAAGATCAAAACTTTGAATCTACCGTCAATATCGCGTTGGGTATTTTTACCCCTGCACTGATCGCGTTAATGGCGAGTTTGGTGCTGTTTATTGTGATGGCAACCTTGATGCCAATGCTGGAAATGAATAACTTAATTAGTGGGTAGTGTCGTCAATATACGCAGTCAATTTTACACACTATTAATATAATGCATCGTCAATTTTAGAGCTGTCTTGTCAGCAATTAGAGAATTTTAGTTCGGAGAGAAACATGAAAAATAGAATGAAAAAACAAGCGGGCTTTACACTATTAGAAGTCATGGTTGTGGTGGTTATCTTAGGCGTACTCGCAAGTTTTGTTGTTCCGAACTTGTTAGGTAACAAAGAGAAAGCCGACCAACAGAAAGCCGTGACCGATATTATCGCGTTAGAAAATGCGTTAGATATGTATAAGCTAGATAACAGCGTTTACCCAACAACAGACCAAGGCTTAGAAGCGTTGGTCACCAAACCAAGCAGCCCTGAGCCACGTAATTACCGTGACAATGGTTACATCAAGCGTCTTCCAAATGACCCATGGGGCAACGAGTACCAATACCTTAGCCCTGGTGATAACGGTAATATTGATATCTTTACGCTTGGTGCTGATGGTCAAGAAGGTGGTGAAGATATTTCAGCCGATATTGGCAACTGGAACATTCAGGACTTTCAATAAGAGATAGCGTGGGTAGCGATTTCGCTGCCCATTTTACTCTTATGAGCCCCGATCAATATCAAGTGATACGGCGGTTATATAACATAGTATGACAATCAAACGAGCCACAGGCTTTACCCTCATTGAGATTATGCTGGTATTGGTACTACTTTCCGTTAGTGCCGTAGCGGTGATCGCGACGCTGCCTGATAATAGTGATGATCTTAGTAAAAAACAGGCTCAACGCTTTTATCAGCGCTTCATGTTACTCAATGAAGAAGCAGTGCTAAGCGGTAAAGATTTTGGTATTCGAGTTGATGAGAGTAAGTCTACTTATGTTTACCTCACGCTGGCGGCTGATGGTTGGCAAGAGCTTGAGATGGACCGAATTCCAGCGGTGACAGAGTTAGATGAAAGTATCGCACTTCAGCTAACCTTGGGCGGTGGTGCGTGGGGAAGTGATGACCGACTTTTTGAGCCGAGCAACTTATTTGATGAGAACATGTTCGGCGGAGATACCCAATCTGACAATCTCTTCGCTGATGAAAAGAAGAAAAAACCTCAAAAACCACCACAACTCTTTTTACTCTCAAGTGGTGAACTGACTCCGTTTGTTTTAGCGATTTATCCCAACGTTGGAGATGCTGCTCAAGATGGTTGGCGTATTTCCGTGAAAGAGACGGGAGCGGTGCATCTACTCACCCCTGGAGAGAGCGATGAAGAATAACCGAACTCGTGGGATGACGTTGTTAGAAGTGCTGGTGGCACTCGCGATTTTTGCGACCGCAGCCATAAGCGTGATTCGATCGGTGACTCAGCATATTAATACTGTCAGCTATCTAGAAGAGAAGATGTTCGCAGGAATGGTGGTTGATAACCAGATGGCGAAAGTACTGCTGAGCACTGATAAGTTAAAAGCTCAGAAAGGCGAAGCTGAAATGGCAGGTAGAACTTGGTATTGGAAAGTAACGCCGGTTAACACCAGTGGCGACTTACTCAAGGCGTTTGATGTGAGTGCTTCATTAGAGAAAGGCGGAAGCCCATTATCGACGGTGAGAAGTTATGTGGTTAAATAAACGATCCTCAAACCGCTCAACCGCGAGTTCATCCATCAAATCTGCAGGCTTTACCCTGATTGAAGTTTTGGTGTCGATAGCCATTTTCTCTACCTTAAGTCTTGCGGCTTATCAGGTGGTGAATCAAATACAGCGCAGTAATGAAGTCTCTTTAGAGCGCAGCACTCGAATTAATGAACTTCAACGTTCACTGGTCATGATGGACAGTGATTTTCGTCAAATGGCGTTGAGGCAGTTCCGTACTGATGGCGAAGAGCCGACATCTGCCCTTCTTCAGTGGCAAGAGTATCTGTTGGACTCTGACGCGAAAGGGGTCATGTTTACTCGTTTAGGTTGGCATAACCCACAACAGCAATTTCCTCGTGGGGAAGTGACTAAAGTCGGCTATCGATTAAAAGAATCCACCCTTGAGCGTGTCTGGTGGCGTTATCCCGATACACCAGCAGGGCAAGCTGGCGTGGTGACACCGCTGCTGACTCAAGTGGAAAGTTTAGATTTACGTTTTTACGATGGAAAAAGCTGGCAGAAACAGTGGCAGAGCAAACTCTCTCTACCCAAAGCCGTTTCTGTAGTGCTAACTCTTGAAGATTTTGGCGAAATTGAGCGGATTTACCTCACGTCGGGCGGAAGCATTAAGCTTCAAGATAATGCTAATTCTCAGGATTCGAGCAGCAGTTCTCAAGTGAGTGGTGGCAACAATGGTTAATACCTCTCGTGTGAAGCTGAAAGCGCTCAATCAACCAAGACGCCGACAAACGGGTGTCGCGTTGATCGTGGTTTTGATGTTACTAGCCATCATGGCTTCCATCGCAGCCAGCATGTCTGAGCGTCTGTTTGTGCAATTTCAGCGTGCCGGAAATCAGGTGAATTACCAGCAAGCCTATTGGTATAGTTTAGGAGTTGAATCGTTAGCAAAAGTGGCGATTGAGCAGAGCTACAAAGACAGTGATACCGTGAACCTTAACCAAGGTTGGGCGTTAGAAGAACAAGTGTATCCACTTGATTATGGAGAAGTATCTGGGCGAATTATTGATCGCCAAGCCTGTTTTAATCTGAATGCATTAGCTCAAGTAAAAGCGAATCTGTCATCTACGGATCGTCCATATTTAGTTAAAGTATTGCAACGGTTGTTAGAGGAATCTGATGTTGAAAATTATTCAGCAGAGGTCATCTCTGATTCGGTGTGGGAATTTGTCGACAGCGATACCAATGTGACCTCCTCTTCTGGTGTAGAAGACAGTACTTATGAAGCGTTAAAACCCTCGTATCTCTCGCCAAATAGTTTAATGGCAGATAGCAGTGAATTGCGAGCGGTGTACCAAGTTAAAGGTGACGTGGTTCAGAAAGTTGATAATCTCGTGTGCGCTCTACCAACCGACAATTGGCGTTTAAATGTGAATACACTCGCGCCGGAGCAGGCCACGCTTTTAGTCGCAATGTTTGATCCTGAACTCAGTGAGTCGAATGCTAAAGACTTGATCGAAAGCCGTCCTTTTGATGGTTGGGCAAGTGTGGATGAATTTATGGCAGAGGCCGATATTGCCGCTGTTAATGAGAAAACAAAGAAGCAGGCAAAATCTTACTTAAGTGTAGATAGTGCTTATTTTGAATTGGATGCACAAATTTTAGTGGATGATTCGCGGGTGCGGATCCGAAGCCTTTTGTACAGCGATAATCGGAAAACTGTGACGGTAGTACGCCGTCGTTTTGGAGGGATCAGTGAGCGAGTTTCTGACCGTTCGGCTGAGTAGCGAACATAATGTACCGATCCAATGGCTTGTTTGGTCTACAAACCAAAGTGAAGTGATTGCGAGTGGCCAGTTAGACAGTTATTTACAATTAGAAGAGTTGGTGCCTTATGCACAGCAGAGAACCACGATCGTCTTACTGTCGAGCAGCGATGTGGTTATGACGACGGTTGATATTCCGGCAGGCGCGGCGCGTCAGTTTGAAAGTATGTTGCCTTATTTGGTGGAAGATGAGATCGCTCAAGATGCCGATGAGCTGCATTTTAGTGTCTTAGAGAAATCAGGTCAGAAAGCGTCAGTTTGTGGGGTTGATCAGAATTGGCTCAGCCAAATATTAGGTCAATTCAAACAGCTTGGTATTGAGATCAAAAAAGTCTTACCGGATGGATTAGCATTGCCAGTCGTAGATAATGGTATGAGTGCGGTGCAGGTTGGTCAGCAGTGGTTGATGCGCAAAAATGCTTATCAAGCGGTGGCGGTTGATCAAGATTGGCTTCCACTGTTCTGCCAGTCAGATTGGTTTTTAGGATCGGAAGCGGATACTGAAGGTGCTGCTGAGCAAAGTATACAGTGCTACAGCGAACTGCCCGACGAATCCGTGTTAGTTGGCTCAACCTGTAAGTGGGAGCAGCAGCCAGCAACGCTTGTGATGCAGATCCTCGCGCAAGAGGCGATAGCCAGCTCTATCAACTTATTAACGGGCCACTTTAAACCCAAGTCATCATTACTGAAATACTGGAAAACGTGGCAAAAAGTCGCGATTGCTAGCACCTTTTTGATCGCCGTTTTAGCTACGCAGCAAGTGTTACTCGTTAATCAGTATGAAGCTCAGGTGAAAGCTTATCGCGCCGAAAGTGAACGCATTTTCCGTAGCGTGTTCCCTGATAAAAGAAAGATCCCAACAGTGAGTTACCTAAAGCGTCAAATGACGACTGAGCAGCAACGCTTGTCTGGTTCTGGCCAAGCGGATTCTATGCTTACATGGATAAACCTACTGCCTAAAACGTTGGGGACCATCTCTAGTATTGAGTTGCAAAGCTTAAAATATGATGGCAATCGTGGCGAAGTTCGCCTCCAAGCAAGCGGTGCCGATTTCCAAAATTTTGAACAAGCACGAGTTAAGTTGTCTGAACAATTTAATGTTGAACAAGGCCAACTGAATCGCACCGGTGATTCGGTGATGGGCAGTTTCGTCTTAAAGCGTAAGTGAGGGAGAAAACAGTGAAGAATTTACTTTCCTTACTACAAACGTGGTGGACGAGTATTAGCCAGCGTGAGCAGCGATTAGTGATTGGTTGCTCAGTGTTACTTACAATTGGCGTGATTTACTGGGGGCTGTTGCAACCATTGAATGTACGAGCGGAACAGGCTCAACTTCGTATCACCAGTGAGAAACAGCTGCTTAGTTGGGTAGAAAATAAAGCGGATGAAATTGTTGCGTTACGCAGTGCTGGCGGCATTAAAGTCTCTAATCAGCCACTTAACCAGATTATTTCTTCCTCGACTCGAGGTTATAAAATTGAATTAATTCGGGTTCAACCTCGTAATGAAATGCTACAGGTTTGGATTAAACCTGTGCCTTTCAATCAGTTCCTCTCTTGGATCGCTTATCTAAAAGATCAGAAAGGGGTTGAGGTTGAATTTATGGATATTGACCGCTCAGAAAAATCGGGTGTGATTGATGTGAATAGACTCCAATTTAAGCGAGGCAATTGAAGTGAAACGCGGGATTCTTTATAGCGTCATATTTGTATTGGTATTCTCAGTCAGTTTGTTGGCTCATCTACCCATCTCTTTTGTACTGCAACACATGCCGAGCGTTCGAGGGCTTAAAATCGAAGGCGCTCAAGGTACGGTTTGGCAGGGTCGAGCGGATCAAGTGAGTTGGCAGAAGCGAAATTATGGTGCTGCAAACTGGGATTTTCAGTTAAGCCAACTATTCCAAGCGAAAGCTGAATTTGCCGTCCGCTTTGGACGTGGCAGTGATATTGGGCTGCATGGTAAAGGCATGGTTGGGTATGGTTTGTCGGGCCCTTATGCGGAGAGTGTTGTGGCGTCAATGCCAGCAGAGCAAGCATTAGCCTTATCTCCTATGCCAATTCCCGTTCCTGTGACTCTGAATGGTCAATTAGAGCTAACCATTAAGCAGATGACTTACGCGAGCCCTTGGTGCCAAGCGGGTGAAGGTTCACTGGCGTGGAGTAGTAGCAGTGTTGAATCGCCAATTGGAAGCCTTGATTTAGGGCCAGTGATTGCCGACTTTACTTGTGCGGATAGTAAGATCAGTGCGAAGGGTGGACAGCAGAGTTCCAATGTTAGCAGTGAATTTACCGGTGAGTTAACCCCTAACCGTCGTTATAGCAGCCAAGCGTGGTTTAAACCTGGCGCCGAATTCCCTGCGGCTATGAAGGCACAATTAAAATGGTTAGGTAATCCTGATGGGCAAGGTAAGTATCAGTTTAACTACCAAGGCCGTTTTTAAGCCGATGTTTCTCAGAATCTGGTTAGGTTAGCTGTCACTGGCTAGGTCTAGCGGAGACGGATTACGTTTCGCTGAAACTGAGCTGTGTATTGCTTCTGCACTTAATAAAAATCCCTCGCACTTGTCGAGGGATTTTTGTTTGCATGAATGCCTGTGAGTATGGGGTGATTAATCTTTCACTTGCAGAATATTGTCCCAAGGTAGGGCTTCATCACCGATAACAATAAAGTTAGGGTTCTCCAATGTATCTCTTTCGTTGTATGAGAGTGGATCCAGTAGGGTACTTAATATTCGGCCACCGGCCTCTTCAACGATGCATTGAGTCGCGGCGGTATCCCACTCTCCAGTCGGTCCTAAACGAAGGTAACAGTCCACTGCTCCTTCTGCGACTAAGCACGCTTTGAGTGCCGCAGAGCCGAGAGGAACAAGATCATAATTCCACTGAGCGCTCATGCGATTGGTGATGCAATTGATGTCTTGGCGACGGCTGATCGCAATGGCAATAGATTGCTGACTGCCTTCATGTTTGTGAGTTTTAATCTTAACGCTCTCAGCCATGTCAGGGATTTTCCATGCCCCTTTCCCTTGATAGGCATAATAGGTGACACCAGAAACTGGCGCATATACTACACCCATCACCGGTTTGTTATTTTCGACAAGAGCGATGATGGTTGCGAAGTCACCACTACGAGCAATAAATTCTTGGGTGCCATCAAGAGGGTCAACCAACCAGTATCGATTCCATTGAGAGCGCTGTTCGAAGCTGATATCGGTATCTTCTTCAGAAAGAACCGGAATGTCTGGCGTGAGCTCGGTCAGTCGCTCCATGATCAATTTATGCGCGGCAAGATCGGCACTCGTTACTGGAGTTTCATCACTTTTAGTAAACGCTTCATACTGTTTGGATTCGTAGATATCTAGAATCAACTGTCCAGCAGAACGAGCGACTTCAATGACTGATGGAATAAGATGAGACAAATCTTTTGTAATGGGCATAAACGTTCCTATTTATTCTCCGAGTGTCGGTAAAGCTCGCAATGTGAGTAGTAGCGCAGTAATGCTTCTGGCTTCGCAAAAATCTAAATGAGTCAGTAACTCTTCGGCTTGTGCCAGTGGCCAACGTACTATTTCCAGTGGCTCTGGTTCATCCCCTTCCAGTGTTTGTGGGTAAAGGCCTTGAGCGATGAACAGCGTCATTTTACTGGAAAAATAAGAGGGGGCGAGAATGACCTCTTTTAACGGTGTTAGTTTGTGACTACCAAAACCTATCTCTTCTTTTAATTCACGATCTGCAGCTTGCAACGCGGTTTCACCTGCATCAATGAGCCCTTTTGGAAAGCCTAGCTCATAACGTTCCGTTCCGGCGGCATATTCACGCACTAATAAAATATCACCGCGTTCTGTAATAGGAACCATCATGACTGCGTGGCGACCACTCGGTTTCATGCGTTCATAGGTTCGTTCAACCCCATTAGAGAAACGCAGATCCATTGATTCGATAGAGAATAGTTTTGATTGAGCGACGATCTGTTGAGCCAGAATCTCAGGCCCTTTCTTTTTGCTCATGTTCGCTCACTCCTTAGCGTTGGTCACTTTCAATGATGAGAGTCTCTAATATATGGGAAAAAGTAATGATTTGGAAAGGGTGAGTTTTTAAGTAATCGATTTATTTATCGATATATATCAGTAATGAGGGCTCTATTCGTAAAGTGTCACAACAGAATCGTTTTACTGCCGGAACTGGGGCGTCACCTATTTTGAGAAGGGCATTCATTCATCGGTGATTTTCAGGTAAAGAAAAGGCTGACACTTTCATGTCAGCCTCTCAATATTTGGGTTGGAACTACTTTTTTCTAAGTAAACGCTTTCTTCTTAGTAAGCACTCTCTTCTTAGTAGTAAGAGTGTTCGCCGCGATCGTGCTCTGTTGCATCACGAACCGCAGTTAGTTCACCTTCGAACTGTTGAAGCAGCTCTTTCTCGATGCCTTCTTTTAAAGTGACATCAACCATAGAACAACCGTTACAACCGCCACCAAAGGCAACAATTGCTGCGCCATCTTCAGTGATCTCAACAAGGCTTACGTGACCGCCGTGGCCTGCCAGTTGTGGGTTAACTTGAGTTTGGATGGCGTATTCTACACGTTCCATCAGTGATGCATCGTCAGCCACTTTGCGCATTTTCGCATTTGGCGCTTTTAGCGTTAACTGAGAACCCATCTTATCAGTGACAAAGTCAATCTCTGCTTCATCTAGGAAAGGTAAGCTCAGCTCATCAACATACGCTGAAAAGTGTTCAAAAGGTAGCTGTGTATCCGTGGATTCAATCGCTTCTTGTGGGCAGTAAGATACGCCACACTCTGCGTTTTGAGTTCCAGGGTTAACCACGAATACGCGAATATTCGTGCCTTCAGGCTGCTGACCTAATAGGTTAGCAAAATGAGATTGAGCAGTTTCTGTAATTGTAATATTTGACACGACGAATACCTGAGTAAAATTGTAGGTTATTAGCACCATTCTACTCCTGTCAGAATATGAATTCAGCCCTTTTTTATTCTAATTCACCTCTTGTTATAACCAAATGAATCGCAAGAGTTTTAGCTGGCTGGTTCAGGAGTACGGCATACACAGTAAATATCAATTCTTTCGACGCCCACTTCAAGTAGTAATTTACATAAATGTCGTACTGTACATCCTGTGGTAACGACATCATCAACAATCGCGACGTGAGAAGCCTTTGGTATCCGTGATAATTGGAACGCTTGATGAAGGTTCACTTGCCTCTGCTCTTTAGATAACCCCTGTTGTGCGGGGGTAGACCGAGTGCGAATAAAAGCTTGTTTAAGGTGGATTGAGTTTGGGGATTGTTTTGCCAGATAGTGAGCGAGCAGTTCACTCTGATTGAAACCTCTTCTTATGTATCGTTGCCAATGTAAGGGGACGCCAGTGATGATGGGAGCGGGTTGATCAATGTTATTAGCGAGTAGTCGAGCCAAGTTTTTAGCGAACCAGTATTTCTTTTGATACTTAAATTGATGAACGTAGCCAGAGGTCGGGAAAGTGTAATCATTGACACAATATAAGCGGTGCCATAACGGTGGGTTTGATAAGCAGTTACCGCATTGATCTACCGTCGTTAAGGTGGGGATCCCACAACGTAGGCAGCGGGGTTGAGATAGAAAGTATTGATAGCAGTGCTGGCACCACATGTCCGTTACCAAGCGATTCTCTATATTGAGCCCGCACAAATGGCACTGGCTTAATCGGTTGAGGAGTGTGGTTTTTTCTCGCCAATGAGATAACATGAATTTCACTTAATAGATGGACAACAGAGATACGTTAGCGTGATAGCAACGTCGCTCAGTATGGAATTAGTGGGAGAATTTGAGAGCATGAGCACACCTTTATATTGGCATGTCACTGGGCGAGGCAATGATCTGGTTTTAGTTCATGGCTGGGGTATGAATGGCGCGGTTTGGCAGCAGACGGTTGATGCGTTGTCTCCTCATTTTCGTGTCCATGTTGTCGATTTACCCGGCTATGGACACAGTGCGGAATGCCACGCTGAAAATCTTGAGCAAATTGCCCAGCAGCTTCTTGAACAAGCGCCAAAGCAAGCTATTTGGGTTGGTTGGTCTTTAGGTGGATTAGTCGCCACGCACATGGCGCTGCATCATGCGGATTATGTCAGTAAGCTCGTGACGGTTGCCAGTTCTCCTAAATTCTCCGCCGAAAAACCATGGCGCGGAATACAGCCTAACGTGTTGAGCGCCTTTACGGATCAACTGGTGGATGATTTTCAAACGACGATTGAGCGTTTTATGGCGTTGCAAGCGATGGGGAGTCCTTCTGCGAGACACGATCTTAAGCAGCTAAAACAAGCGGTATTGTCGAGGCCGATGCCCAACCCAAAATCGTTACTCGCAGGGTTAACCATGCTCGCGGATGTGGATTTGCGCCATCAACTGCCTGATCTCTCGATGCCGTTACTGCGTTTGTATGGGCGTTTAGATGGGTTGGTGCCAATTAAGGTCGCAAAGGATTTGGATAAAAGCTTACCGGAAAGTGAGCAGTTTATTTTCACTCAATCGTCGCACGCGCCTTTCATGACCGAGCCTGAGGCATTTTGTCATCAGTTGATTCGTTTTGACGAGCAAGTATAAGTGTAAATAAATTGCTAAATAAATGAACAAACTGGTCGATATATAACCTAACCAAACAGAGCGCTAGGTTTGAACTGACCTGTAGTGAGTTGATGAAAACGAGCGATTGCTTTGAATGGGGCTGTTTGGAGACAAGCAGAGAGTAACTTCGGGCGATGCTGAGGAGGTTTCGACGATGATTGTGTCACCCACGACAGTAAGTGTGCCACTGATCGCCCCATCGGTAAATGTACAAACGGAACAGGTTGCGCGCGACAATAAAGTGCGAGAACCCGTAATGCCGACCGTAGCGTTAGCAAAAGCCAATGCGGAGCGTAAGGTTAAAGCAGACGATAAACGTCGAAGGCAATCTTCTTGGGATCCATCAGAGCACCCTGGGTATTCAATGGAAACAGAGTCAGAGACTGCTGCTGTTAATCATGAAGAGTTGAAGGACCCAATAGATAGGTTGTTCGATTTGATTGCTTTACAGACCTATAGCAAAGATCAAGGCAAGAGTTACACCATACGATTTCGGCTGCCTAAGCACATTTTAGATGCAGCGATTAAAGAGGGGCAAATGGAGCGACGGCGAAAGGTGATTAAATATCATTATGGTCATGCTGTTGTACCCAATACACCTTCAGAAGTAATAGCGATACTATGAACATGATGTTAATGATCAGAGCCATCGAATAAAGGCCAATACGCAAGTATTGGCCTTTTTATTGGTTTATCGCGCTAATTGGTTCATCGCGCTATTTGTTCATCGCATTATGAGCCCATGACTGATTAGTTCATGAAAGATTCGCTCATGGAAGATTAGCGACTATTTTTTTGCTTTAGCAAATGCCGCCGCGAAAGCGCCACCCATTGCTGCATTTTGAGGAGCAGAACGCTGATCTCGGTTTTGTTGTTGTCGACCTGACTGTTGACGCTCTTGCTGTTGGCGTGCCGGTTTCGATGCTTGGTTTTGTCCTGAAGAGCGTTGGCTGCGATTATCTTGTCCTGGCTCATCGTTAAGGCGCATTGTCAGAGCGATACGTTTACGCTGGGCATCAACTTCCATGACTTTTACTTTCACGATATCACCCGCTTTCACCACTTCTCGTGGATCGGCAACGTAGCGATCGGTTAGCGCAGAAATATGCACTAAGCCATCTTGGTGAACGCCGATATCAACGAAGGCACCAAAGTTAGCCACGTTTGATACAACGCCTTCCAGTACCATGCCAATCTCAAGATCGGAAACCGTGTTTACCCCTTCTGCAAATGTCGCGGTTTTGAACTCTGGACGTGGATCTCGTCCTGGTTTATCAAGCTCTTTGATGATGTCGGTGATCGTAGGGACACCAAAGTTATCGTCAGTGTAATCAATCGCATGCAAACCGCGTAGGAACTGGCTATCGCCAATCAAGCCTTTCACATCTTTGCTGTTTTTTGCTGCGATGGTTTTCACTAATGGGTACGCTTCTGGGTGAACAGAAGAGGCATCTAGAGGGTTTTTACCATCCATGATTCGTAAGAAACCCGCACACTGTTCAAAAGCTTTTGGCCCAAGACGCGCGACTTTCTTCAATGCAGTACGAGCTTCAAATCGTCCATTTTCATCGCGGTAATCGACAATGTTCTGTGCAATCGTATTTGAGAGGCCAGCAACCCGCGTCAGTAGAGCGGCAGAAGCGGTATTCACATCAACACCAACCGCATTCACACAATCTTCAACAATCGCGTCTAGACGTTTTGCTAGCATGCTCTGGCTTACATCGTGCTGGTATTGGCCCACCCCGATAGATTTTGGATCAATCTTCACTAACTCTGCGAGAGGATCTTGCAAACGACGAGCAATCGACACCGCGCCCCGGATTGATACATCCATGTCTGGGAACTCTTTTGCCGCTAATTCGGAAGCCGAATAAACCGATGCCCCAGCTTCGCTCACAATGATTTTTTGTACTTTTAGGTTGCCGCGTTTAATGACATCAGCAACGAAAGAGTCCGTTTCACGTGAAGCCGTACCATTACCAATCGCAATCAGATCAACGTTGTATTTTCGTACCATCTGCTCAACGACATGAGCGGATTTGTCGTACTGCTTTTGTGGTGGGTGAGGGTAGATGGTTTCTGTCGCGAGGACTTTACCTGTCGGGTCAACAATCGCAATCTTAGAGCCAGTACGTAAACCCGGATCAAGCCCCAGCGTTGCACGAGGCCCAGCCGGTGCCGCCATGAGTAGATCTTTTAGGTTGGTGGCAAACACTTCAATGGCTTCCACTTCCGCACGCTCTTTCATGCTGCCCATCAGCTCAGTTTCCATGTGCATTGATACTTTAATGCGCCACGCCCAGCTGATCACTTGTTTACGCCAAGCATCGGCGGGTGCATTGCTCAGTGAAATGCCGTAATGGTCGGAAATAATCGTTTCGCAGTAAGAGCTACGAATACTTTCATCTTGCGCGGGATCGGCATTCATAGAAAGTTGTAAGAAGCCTTCGTTGCGGCCACGTAGCATCGCAAGCGCACGGTGTGAGGGGGCTTTGCTGATCGCCTCATTATGTTCGAAATAGTCTTTAAATTTTTCGCCTGCTTGCTCTTTGCCTGCGACCACTCGCGCAGAAAGTTCAGCGTTACGGGTTAGATAAGTTCGGACTTTTTCGAGTAAGTTCGCATCTTCGGCAATGCGTTCCATGATAATGACTCTTGCCCCGTCTAGTGCCGCTTTGGTATCCGCAATGCCTTTGTCGCTGCTGATGTATTTATCCGCTTCAGACTCAGGGTTGGTCTGTGGTTCATTCCATAATTTGTCGGCGAGTGGTTCAAGTCCCGCTTCAATGGCGATTTGGCCTTTGGTGCGACGTTTTTGTTTGTATGGAAGGTATAAATCTTCAAGGCGAGTTTTACTGTCTGCATCATTGATCTCTTTTTGCAATTCAGGTGTCATCTTGCCTTGGTCTTGAATCGCCTTGATGATGCTTTGACGGCGATCATTAAGCTCTCTGAGATAAGATAAGCGAGTGTCTAAATTACGCAGTTGAGTATCATCGAGTCCACCCGTCACCTCTTTACGGTATCGGGCAATGAAAGGGACGGTGTTTCCGTCATCGATTAAGGTAACCGCTGCGATCACTTGCTCAGAGCGTACATTCAGCTCTTGAGCAATTTGTTGGCAAATAACTTGGCTCATCCGTGGGGTCTCATCTCTATTTCAGGCTAAACTTTCTTAGCTCTAGCCGTCGGTATGAATAATTTTATGCTAATAACATGGGGGCGAAGTTAGCTATTTCCAATCTCACCCGATGAAGTTGTCAATTCTAAATAGATATTGAATTTTTATTACACTGTTAAGTTAATATTTTGTCAAAACCTCAACTTCAATCAGAACTTATGAGCATATGAGGGCTCGAATGTGGATAATTAGTAATCATGAACGATATGGGAATATAGAATGCTGAAGATACCATCAATACTGACATCATTGGTCGATGAGATACGAACCGTTGCTACTCGGTCTTTTTCGCTTATTGTTACGCCAGCGAAAACAGTATTGGCTGCTCGTTTATCCCTTATGTCGCTTATATCGTTCATGTTACTGCTCATTTTGATGTCGTGGAGCGTCGGTTTACAAGCAAATGAACTCTCTTCTGCGACCACTCAATACCCGGTGTATGAAGTCGATAATAAAATTGTCTTAGGGCGAGTTGAGCGTGTCTATTATTCAGATATTGATGCTTTAAGTGGTGTCCCTTTTGTCGGGAAAATTGATACCGGAGCCGACACCACTTCCATGCATGCCGACAATATTCAAGTCTTCAGCGACACTCCTGAACTGCAAGGTTTACCGAAGCTAGAATTATTGAAAGCGCTAGAAAAAGCGTTTGATAAAACACCGGACAGGGTAAGTGCGAGCGTCTCTTTTACTCTTCGACACCCTTACACAGGAAAAGAGGTTAAGGTGCAACGTCCTCTTGAAAATATAGGTGTTATCCGCAGCCGAACCAGCGAAATGCCCCTTTATCGACCCGTCATTAACTTGCCATTGACCATTGCAGGAAAGACGGTGAACACCAAGGTGAACTTGACCGATCGAGGTAACTTTTCAGCCTCTATCTTGATAGGAAAAAGCTTTCTTGAGCATAACGCTTGGGTATTAGCAGGCTATGATTACTTACAACAGCAGCCGAACTCGAAAATTGTGGGGAAAAAAGAGCAGTTAGAGTTAGCGGGCTTACCGATTGAAACGTGGTTCCTTGGGATCAACCAATATTCCAATATGCATGCTGAAAACATCCATGTCGATCCACAAGCACAACGTGTTACTTTCGAGATGGTCAGTGTTGAGGGGATAAAAAAAATGTTGTCATTACCCTTGGTGCGAATGTTGAATGTGAATGGTCACGAACGCCCATTGGTTAACTTACCCGTCATGCTTGGTGATGAGGTTCACTATATGCAGGCGTATTTAAAAGACAGAGGTGAGTCATCTTCCATATTGAGTGTGGGGCAGGATACGTTGAATCAATACTTCATGATTGATACCGATGAAGAGGATTTCCTTGCGACTCAATTGAAAGCGGAACCATCGACAAAAAACGGCAAAGTGAACGCTTCCCAATACACTTATCAGCAGAGAATTGATCAACATAAGCCTTTAGTTGTCTCTACCTTTGAACACGTTGTGATTGATGGTTACAAACTTCAAGCTGAGCCCTCTTTTACAGTAAAAACGCCAATGCTTAAAGTCGAAAGCTATGAGATGACAACGGGGGCAAGCCGCACGGTTAGCTACTACTTGAAAGATAGTGCAGGCAATAAACAGAAAATAACCAAACCAGTGATCAAAAGAATCAAAGTGGGCAATTCAGTAAGACCGATTATTGAGGGGGATTTTGAATTAGGTGGGCGACATAAAACGCTTCAATTTGCTTTAGAAACACTCGACCAAGATAAAGAAAATGACGCTTACTTTGTGATTGGTAAGAAAATGGTAAAAGATGGCGTGCTTATCAATACGCGCTCCGATCACTTATTGGAAGACTATCCACTGTTTCGAGCAGGACACATTGAAAAGGCGACCGTGGAAGGGATGACCTTTCCGGTTAAATTGGATACCGGTGCCGATGTAAGTTCAATGCATGCTCTTAATATTAAACAATTCAAGCAAGATGGAAAACCGATGGTGAGCTTCACCTATCAAAATGAGCAGGGACAAAAACAAGATTTCACTCAACCTATGGTGGATGTGATGCGAATCAAAGCGAAGAAAGGTGAGAAACCAACCATTAGGCCTGTAGTTGAGATGAACGTGCAACTGGGGAAGGTAAATAAAACCATTCGGGTAAACCTTCAAGATCGCTCTCGATTCCGCTACAGCATGATCTTAGGTAAGAACTTACTGAAGTACGGAGCGCTGGTGGGGAGTGATGAGGACTACTTGCTGAATCAATGACAGTCGAGACTGATTGACAATGATGACTCATTTTCGGTACTACTAGATAAAACTTTACTCGTATAGAGATGCGACATTGAAAACCAAACTGATTACTCGGGAAGGCTACAACAAACTGAAGCAAGAGCACGATTACCTATGGCATGAGAGACGCCCAGAAGTGACCAAAATTGTTACTTGGGCAGCAAGCTTAGGCGATCGCTCTGAAAATGCGGATTACACTTTTAATAAGCGTTTATTAAGACAAATTGATCGCCGAGTTCGGTTTCTACGTAAGTTCTTACCGGATGTCACGATTGTTGATTATTCACCTCAGCAAGAAGGAAAAGCCTTTTTTGGTGCGTGGATAGAGATCGAAAATGAAGCTGGTGAAGTGAAAAAGTTTCGTATTGTTGGCCCTGAAGAAATTTATGGAGATAGTAAAGGCTACATCTCGATAGATTCACCAATGGCGAGAGCACTGCTCAAAAAAGAAGTGGATGATGAATTTGTGGTGCGTACACCAGAAGGTGATAAAGAGTGGTTCATTAACTCAATCACTTACGAGAAGCCGCAAGCATAGCCGAGCGCTTAGTTAATAATATCGTTAAGCATTGAGTTTGGCCTGAACGAACGGTGGGGCTACAGGTAATGCTTGATGTGACATACTTGTCGAAATACTGACCAAGTTAGGCGAGTTGATGCGTTACTATGTAGGCAAAGGCAACAAACGTTAACAATTATTTAGGCGACTTTTTCCCTGAGTCTGTTACATTTTTCACTGCCTTATCTCTTGAGGTGGACGCTTTTAATAGGTGGAATCAGTAGATGCAAGAAAATCATAAAATATTAGTGGTCGATGATGACGCGCGTTTGCGTGCATTACTAGAACGTTACTTGTCTGAGCAAGGCTTCCAAGTACGTAGTGTCGCTAACAGTGAGCAGATGGACCGCCTGTTAACTCGTGAAAATTTCCACCTTATGGTGCTGGATCTCATGTTACCTGGGGAAGATGGCTTATCGATTTGTCGTCGTCTTCGTAGTGCCAATAACATGCTGCCTATCTTAATGTTAACGGCAAAAGGCGATGAGGTTGATCGCATTGTTGGGCTGGAAGTGGGTGCCGATGATTATTTGCCAAAACCCTTCAACCCACGTGAACTGCTTGCTCGAATTAAAGCGGTGTTGCGACGCCAAGTAGTAGAAGCTCCGGGCGCGCCAAGCTCAGAAGAGTTGATGGTTGAATTTGGTGAGTTTCGCTTAAACCTTGGTACTCGCGAAATGTTCCGTAATGAAGAGCCGATGCCGCTAACGTCGGGTGAATTTGCGGTACTTAAATCTCTAGTTACCAATGCGCGTGAACCGATGTCGCGTGATAAGTTGATGAACATGGCTCGTGGCCGAGAGTATTCTGCAATGGAACGCTCTATCGATGTTCAGATCTCACGTTTACGCCGAATGTTAGAAGAAGATCCAAGCAAACCACGCTATATTCAGACCGTGTGGGGTTTGGGGTATGTGTTTGTGCCAGATGGAAAAGAGGCATAACCCAATTCGATAAACCCTTGGCATGTTCCGAGGGTTTTTTATTTTCAGGTTAGACTTTCTCCTCACCTCTCACTCCCTGTTTCTCACTCGCCAAAGGTTTTCTAGATGCGTATTCGTAGCTCCCTTACTCAATCTATATTGCTGTTCATCACTCTGTTGGTGGCAAGCCAAGCTTATTCGTATTACGCCGTGTTCTATTACGCTCTGATGCCGAGCATGCAGCAGTTTAATAAAATTTTGGCGCATGAATTACGCTTGGTGCTAGACGAGCAAGATGAACTCGACTTAAAAACACCTTTAAGAAGACAGTTGCTTGAAGAGCTTGGTGTCACCATTCATGGCAAAGGCACCCCTTCGACGGAAGAGTTTGAGCATGCTGTGACCATCGATTTAATGAGTGAAGAGATGAGTGAAGAACTTGGCTCCACCACTAATGTTAGATTGATTCTCGGTGAAGATAGTTACGTATTATGGATGGATATCGATGCGTTGCCAAACTCGTTAATTCGGATCCCATTATCGGAGTTACAAGAGGAAGACTTTGCGCCTTTGTTTAACAATAGTTTGTTGATGGCACTGTTAATCATCGCTGGAGGTTGGCTATTCATCCGCCTGCAAAATCGACCATTAGTCGCCCTCGAAAAAGCGGCCAAAGTGGTTGGGAGCGGAGAAATTCCATCCCCCTTACCAGCAAAAGGTCCGTCAGAAATTCGTTCGGTGACGCGAGCATTTAACCAGATGTCCAAAGGTATTCAGCAGTTAGAAGAGGACCGCGCGTTATTAATGGCGGGCATTAGCCATGATTTACGAACGCCTCTGACTCGTATACGTCTTGCGACTGAAATGATGTCACCAGAAGATAGCTACTTAGCGGAAGGGATCATCAGTGATACCGAAGAGTGTAATCAGATCATCAGTCAGTTTATGGATTATTTGAAGCCTGTGAATGTGGAGTCGTTTGAAAGTGTGGATTTGAACGATATTGCCAGCGATGTTGCCAGTGCTGAAGGGGGGTATGAGGTTGAAATTGAAACACATATTGACCACACCATAAAACTGGCGCGAGGCAATCCCATTGCGATGAAGCGGGCGGTGAGTAATTTGGTGGTAAATGCACTGCGTTACGGTAATGGTTGGGTACGAGTGAGTACTGGAATGACGGCTGATAGCAAATTGATTTGGGTGTGCGTTGAAGACAATGGGCCCGGAATTGAATCGAATCAGATTGATAAACTATTCGAACCTTTTACTCGTGGCGATACCGCAAGAGGGAGTGAGGGAACAGGATTAGGTTTAGCCATCGTCAAACGGATTGTGAGCCAGCATCATGGTTCGGTTGTGATGAATAATCGCAGTGACGGTGGGCTCAAAGCTCAAATTAATTTTCCTGTTCGTGGTTAGATCATTGAATTTATGACTGTCTCTTAAAAATAAAAATGAGTTTGACGCGATATGGCATCAAACTCATTTCTAGCTTCTAGCTTCTAGCTTCTAGCTTCTAGCTTCTTCTGCTTCGATCTCTTCATCTTCTAATTTTTCAGGAAGCAAAAGGTTAAGCAAAATTGCGGTTACCCCGCCAGCGGCCACACCTGAAGAGAAGATGTTTTTGATGAACTCCGGCATAAACTGCAAGATCTCAGGTTTTTGTGCGATGCCCAATCCCATTGAAAATGAGAGTGCCATGATGAGAATGGCACGGCGATCAAGATCTACACGTGAAATGATTCGTACCCCCGCAGCGGCAATCGTACCAAACATAACAATCGTCGCTCCGCCAAGAACCGGCTCAGGGATCAACTGTACAAAACTTGCAACGCCCGGGAACAAACCAAGCAGTATTAGCATGCCTGCAATAAAGTAGCCCACGTAACGGCTTGCAACACCTGTCAGTAAAATGATGCCGTTATTTTGGCTAAAAGTAGAGTTCGGGAAAGTATTAAATACCGCCGCAATCGCCGAATTCAGGCCATCCGCGAGAACACCACCTTTGATGCGCTTCATGTAAACAGGGCCTTTTACTGGCTCTCCGGATACTTCTGAAGTAGCTGTAATGTCGCCAATCGCTTCCAGTGCCGTGATGAGGAAAATAAGAACCAGTGGGATGAATAGAGACCAGTCAAAGCTTAAGCCAAACTGCATCGGAACCGGTAGCGCAATAAGTTCTGTTTCTGCCAGTGTTGAAGTGTCAATCATGCCCATGAAGTAGGCCATCATGTAACCGACAAACATGGCAATCACAATGGAGGCAACACGAATATAAGAGTTACTTGAACGGTTTAATATGACGATTAAGCCAAGAACCGTCCCTGCCAACGCGAGCTTATCTAAGCTACCAAAACTGCCATCGGCTAATGCTGAGTAGCCTCCACCGATAGAAACCAAACCCACTTGAATCAAGGTTAGGCCGATAAGTGTTACGACGATGCCAGATACGAGTGGAGTGATAATACGACGCGCATGTTCAAGTACGCGAGAAAGTAGAATTTCACTAAATGATGCTACAAGGATGGTGCCTAAAATGGCAGCCATGACGGTATCAATGCTTGCGCCTCCGGCTTTTAACGACAAACCTGCCGCAATAATAGGACCGATAAAATTGAAACTTGTTCCTTGAATGGAGAGCAAGCCTGATCCGATAGGACCAATGGTTTTAATTTGGATAAACGATGAAATACCAGAAGCGAACAGTGACATGCTGATAATGGTATTTGTCTGCTCAGGTGTGACACCTAGAGCTTGGCAGATAATCAAAGAGGGCGTGATGACGGCGACAAACATGGCGAGCAAGTGCTGTGTGGCCGCAAAAAGTGTTTGTAAAAGCGGTGGGCGATCATTGAGTTGATAGATCAGTTCCGACTTGCGTGCTGCGTTCGGGGTTTTCATGTGTTTATCCTAATTGTGACTAAGTTGCTTAGAGTTCGCTGAATGGGAACGCTAAGTTGAGTCGGTCTTCATCTGTGATTGCTGTTAATCAGAATCGACTCAGGTTGGGTTGAGTAGTGTTCTTACTCAAAATTTGTGCGCGATTATAAATAAACGAAAACAAAAAGCAAACGGTTGCGTGCGTGTTGTGGCGAGAAATTGATCTGAAATAAACAAACCGAACGGGTTGTGCCCATTCGGTATATTTGAGGAAAGCTCAGCTTGGAAAGGAGAGCCTAAAAAGGATCTCGTAGGAAAAGGGCTCTTAGCAAGGCGCTTTTAACAAGAGGCTCTGAACAAGAAGCTCCTAACAATAATAGCTATGCCTTAGCGTAGACGTCGCGATCACCTAGCCAGCGATCGATAATTGCGAGGGCATTATCAGGATAACTATCGTGAATGTAGCGCGCCATGCGCTGAACTTCTGGAATTAAGCGTTGATCTCTCACTAAGTCTGCAATTTTGAAATCGGCCATTCCGGTTTGCTTGGTGCCAAGCAGTTCACCGGGTCCACGGATCTCTAAATCACGCTGTGCAATTACAAATCCATCATTACTTTCGCGGAGCACCCCTAAGCGCTTTTGTGCGGTTTTTGATAATGGTGCGTGATACAAGAGTACACAATGACTCGCGACTGAACCTCGCCCTACACGGCCTCTTAGCTGGTGGAGTTGCGCTAAACCGAGCCTTTCTGGATTTTCGATGATCATTAAACTTGAATTAGGCACATCCACACCGACTTCAATAACCGTCGTCGCGACTAATAGATGCAGCTCGTTATCCTTGAACTGCTTCATGACCGCTTGTTTTTCTGCCGATTTCATTCGACCGTGCACCAGACCAATTTTCACATCTGGCAAAATGCGTTGCAGCTCTTCCGCCGTATCCGCTGCCGCTTGCGCTTCCAAAGCTTCTGACTCATCAATCAGTGTGCAGACCCAATAAGCTTGTTTTCCCTCATTAAGACAGGCATTTCGCACTCGTTCAATAATATCATCGCGTTTGGTATCGGGAATGGCGACGGTTTGGATCGGGGTTCTTCCCGGTGGCAGTTCATCTATCACTGAGGTTTCGAGGTCGGCATACGCTGTCATGGCCAGCGTCCTTGGAATGGGAGTCGCGGTCATGATTAATTGATGTGGATACGAGCCCTGTTTTGCTCCTTTTTCACGTAACTCTAGACGCTGGTGGACACCAAATCGATGTTGTTCATCAATGATCACAAGAGCGAGGTTTTTAAACGCTACATGTTCCTGAAACAGTGCGTGAGTTCCCACTACCATTTGCGCTTCGCCGCTGGCAATGCGCGCCAGTTCAGTCTCTTTGGCTTTACCTTTGAGTTTGCCTGCAAGCCAACCTACTTGTACTCCCATGCTTTCAAACCATTGGCCAAAATTGATGGCATGTTGCTCTGCGAGTAGTTCTGTTGGGGCCATTAGTGCCACCTGATAACCATGCTCAATCGCTCTAACCGCGGCAAGTGCAGCAACCAATGTTTTTCCGGAACCCACATCGCCCTGAACCAAGCGCATCATAGGGTGAGACTTGATTAGGTCATCTTCAATCTCTTTCACCACGCGAGATTGGGCATTGGTTGGAGTAAACGGAAGTTGTTGCAGTAACTGCTGTTTGAGATTGGACACTTCCGCGAGTGGCAAAGCAACATCTTGTTGTCCTTTGCTTCGAACAGAGAGCATAGAAAGATTTTGTGCCAGCAACTCTTCAATAATAAGGCGTTGCTGAGCTGGGTGTCGCCCTTCATCAAACTCCTCAAGATTAATACTTGGTGGTGGACGATGAATGGTATGCAGCGCTTCCCCTAGCGTAATTTGGTGATCGTATAATCCTGACGGTAATAGTTCACTGACGGCTGCTTTATCGAGTAGGGTTAAGGCTTGATCGGTCAGGTTACGTAGTGTTATTTGCCTTAACCCATCGGTGGTGGGGTAGACGGGCGTTAGGTTTTGCTCAATATCTGGCTTTTGAGTTGGGACGTAAAATTTATAATCAGGATGAACAATTTCGAGTCCGATTCCCCCACGCTTGATCTCTCCATAAGCATGAACTTGTTTCCCTTCGGTAAAGTTGTTCTTCATGCCGGCGGTAAAATTGAAAAACTTCAGGCTCACCGTGCCATTGCCGTCACTGATTTTCACCGACAGCATTTTACGTTTGCCGAAGATGGTATCGACGCTCATGACTTTGCCTTGTACCGCCGCCCATAACCCAGCATGCAGTTTGACCATGGGATGGATACGAGTGCGATCTTCGTAGCGAAGTGGCAGATGAAAGAGCAGATCTTGAACGTTATTGAGCCCGACTTTTGCTAGCTTTTCAGCGACTTTGGCACCCACTCCAGAGAGCGAAGTAAGGGAGATGGCTGAAAGGAGTTGGGACATAAATAGCGCTCTTACAGAAAGGAAAAATAGATAAACTATTCAAGCATTTTACTGTCTTTTTGTACAGGGAGAATTTGCAGTGATATGAGACAGTTATTGAATTGAGCTAATGATGACGATGTGAAATATTGAGCGACGAGATACAAAAATACCCTGTATTTGGCTTATTGAGAATAAGTAAAACACAGGGTATTCAATATCTAAATCGGCTTTATTTGCGTTTCGTTTATGGGCGCAATATTGACGAGTCCCAAACGAGTACGCTAGCCGTTAGTTCTTCTTTCGGCGAACCTTTAGAACATGCGGCATGACACGAATACGTTTCATGATTTTCGCTAGATGTACGCGGTCTTTGGTGGTCAATAGCACCGTCACGGTGTACAGACGGCCATCGCGCTCTTCTGTTGAAAGGCCATGAATGTTTGAACCCGTCTTAGAGATCACATTGGTTAACTCTGCCAATGCACCTTGATGGTTTTGAACATCAACTTGCAATTCAGCGGTAAACTCTTGATCGTATTCATCAGACCATTCAACCGCCATGTACTTGTCTGGCTCACGTTGATAACCGCGAACATTCGGACACGTTTCACGGTGAACCACTAAGCCTTTACCCGGTGATACATGCGCAATGATGTGATCATCAGGAATTGGGTGACAACATTTGGCGAAGTTGAGCAGTATGCCTTCAGCACCACGGATAGGCAGCTTTTTCCTCGGCTTGCCGTCTGTGCCTTCGACTTCTGTTAATTCATCTGCTGAGCCAAGTAAGCGACGAGCAATAACAATACTCATTAACTCACCCAGTCCAATAGCTGCCAGCAACTCATCCATGTCAGCCATTTTCAGCTCAGAAAGAACATGTTGAACGTTTTCTTCTGCGAGATCCGTAATTGAGCTCTCACCCAATGCGTGATTTAGCAGACGACGACCCAATGTGACGGAGTCTTCACGGCGCATGGTTTTCAGAACTTGACGGATCTTAGTTCGAGCGCGAGAAGTCACAACATAGTTGAGCCATGCAGCATTTGGACGAGCACCAGGCGCGCTGATGATCTCAATGGTTTGGCCATTTTTGAGCGCTTTGCTGAGTGGGTAAGGATTAAGATCGACTCTTGCTCCTACACACATATTGCCAACGTCAGTATGCACGGCATAAGCGAAATCGACAGCCGTTGCGCCTACTGGAAGTTCAACGATGCGACCTTTTGGCGAGAAAACGTAGATCTCATCTGGGAACAGATCAGATTTCACATTTTCAATAAATTCAAATGAGTTACCGGCGCTTTGTTGCAACTCTAATAAGCTTTGCATCCAGCGCTGAGCTTTCACCTGAGCGGTTGTGCCAGTGCGATCGCCATTGCCTTTATAAGACCAGTGTGCCGCGACACCTTTGTCTGCCATTTGATCCATATCTTCAGTACGGATTTGCACTTCCACAGGCACGCCGTGAGGGCCAACCATTGAAGTGTGCAGAGATTGGTAGCCATTGGCTTTTGGTACTGCAATGTAATCTTTCATGCGACCAGGACGTGGCTTGTACAGGCTGTGTACTTGACCAAGCGCACGATAACAAGTATCGGCACTGTCTACAACGACACGAAAAGCGTAGATATCCATGATGGTGTGGAAACGCTGCTCTTTGGTTTTCATCTTGTTATAGATGGAGAACAGGTTCTTTTCACGACCAAATACACGAACGTTAAGGCCAACATCTTCAAGACGGCCTTTGATTTCGGTATGGATACGCTCGATCATTTCGTTACGGTTGCCACGCGCGACCTTCACCACATTTTTTAAAACGCGGTAACGGTTAGGGTATAAAGCTTCGAAACCGAGCTCTTCAAGTTCAGTCTTAATATTATGAATACCAAGACGATGAGCAAGAGGAGAGTAGATCTCTAACGTTTCACGAGCAATGCGGCGTTTTTTATCGGGGCGTAATGCTCCCAAAGTGCGCATGTTGTGAGTGCGGTCGGCAAGTTTGATCAAGATAACGCGAATGTCTTGCACCATGGCAAGAACCATCTTACGAAAGTTTTCGGCTTGCGCTTCTTTGCGATCACGAAATTTAAGCTTATCCAGCTTAGATACACCATCCACAAGCTCAGCCACAGTAGTACCAAATTGAGCTTCGAGCTCCTCTTTGGTCACTTCAGTATCTTCAATAACATCGTGAAGAAGGGCTGCTTGCAAGCTCTCAATATCTAGGCGCATTTCCGCCAGAATACGAGAAACAGCAACAGGGTGGATAATATACGGTTCACCGCTTGAGCGGGTTTGCCCTTCATGGGCGTCTCTCGCTACCACATAAGATTGACGCAGAGCCTCAACTTGAGGCTCTGTTAGGTATTCTTGGGCAACGTCTTTGAGGCTATCAAATAGATACAAATTAAAGGCCCGGAAGGTTACTTGATTCGAATAATCGTATTAACGAGTGTGAGCGATGCTGCTAACTGCTGCTAGCTCTGCCGCTTCTTGCTCTTGTTGCTCTTGACGTTCACGAGCATCTAATACGTCTTTAGTGATAAGGCCTTCTTCGATTTCGCGAAGTGCGATAACCGTTGGCTTATCATTTTCTTCAGGCACTAGTGAATCTTTACCGCCAGTCTGCATCTGACGTGCGCGACGTGCAGAGATAAGAACTAGGTCGAAACGATTACCAACTTTTTCAACAGCGTCTTGTACAGTTACGCGTGCCATAAGAGAACTCCAAATAGTTTATTAAATTTATTTTTAATGACGAGAAAGTATACAAGCTAAAAAGATTACTTTCTAGCTTGCTGTTTACTTATTCTCTAAGGAAAGCACTGTTCTCATAAGAAAACGGGTTAGTTGAGAGTGATTACTCCGCTAACAGTGCGGTCAGCATACCAGTATACTTGGCAGACTGTTTATCTTGTTTCAAACGTTCAGCACGAATAATTGCTCTGAAATCCATCAATGCAGCATCAAAGTCATCATTAATGATCACATAATCATATTCGCTGTAATGAGATATTTCTGATTTCGCTTCACTCATGCGTTTTGCAATAACTTCTTCGCTATCTTGGCCGCGCGTATTTAAGCGACGCTCTAGCTCACCATTTGATGGTGGCAGAATAAAGACGCTTTTTGCCTGAGGCATTTGCTTGCGGATCTGACGTGCACCTTGCCAATCAATATCAAGGAAAACATCAATACCTTTGTTTAGGTTATCTTCAATCCAAACTCGTGATGTGCCGTAGTAGTTACCAAATACTTCAGCATATTCGAGGAACTCTTCTTTCTTGATGAGATCTTCAAAATGGTGTTTTTCTACGAAATGGTAATGCATACCATCTTCTTCACCTGGGCGCATGCCTCGAGTGGTATGAGATACAGATACCTTCATTGCGTAGGTTGGGTTGGTTTCCAGCATAGCTGAGATTAAGCTCGATTTTCCTGCGCCGCTTGGTGCAGACACGATGTAAAGAGTACCTTTGCCCATCTGTATTATTCCACTGTTGTTTTGGATTGTATGCCAGCTAAAAATTGCCGACATAGTAAAGATAGCACCAACCTGTATCAAAAAACGTGATTGTGAGTTTTATCGATATTCAGGTCAGAAAAATGGAGGCGAAGAGTAGCACGATCTTGAAGATCTTCTCAAGAAAAAGCTGTTTGTGCTCGTGTAAGAAAAACGCTCAAGTAAGCTTTAATAACGAGCAAAGACTGCTTGAATTATGTTCGATGTCAAAATAATGTGAAATAGTTACTTATTATTCATAATATCAATGTGATTTTTAATTGAAATTTAATAGTATATTATGTCATTTAATTTGTAGTTAGTTAGGGTTTTAAAATGTCAGACAGTTTACTTATCGTTGATGATTCATCGTTTTCTCGCCGAATGATCAAGCGCGCAATTCCACAAAGCTGGGAAGTAAGCATTACTGAAGCTTCGGGCGGAGAAGATGCACTTTCTCAATGCTCAAACTCTAATTTTGATATTCTTTTCCTTGATATTACAATGCCGGACATAGATGGTATTGAAGTGCTTAAGCGCCTTAAAACGATGGAATACAGTGCAAGTGTTTACGTTATTTCTGCGGATATTCAACCTGCAATACGTGAAGAAGCGTTCCAACTTGGCGCAAAAGGCTTTTTACCAAAACCGATCTCTGCTGAAGAGCTTGAATCATTTTTACGCCAGGAGGGCGTGCAATTATGAGTTCGATCCATTTAAATGCTGATGAGTTTGATGCGCTGCGTGAGCTGACTAATATTGGTATGGGCCGTGCAGGTGCTAAATTATCTGAGCTGTTTGAAAGTAAGGTGAAGCTATCTGTCCCTCATGTTGATTTAGTATCACAAGAAAAGATCACCGCTTTAGTCCAAGATTTTGGTCAAAAATCTGATCCAGTGAATATCGTGCAACAAGAATTCATTGGTGAAATGATTGGTCGCTCTTCAGTTATGTACGGTGGTGGAACGTTTACTTCATTAATGGGTTACTTAGGCTATGATGAAGAAGACGCAACATCAACGGCAACTCAACATGAAATTCTTAATGAGTTAACGAATGTCATTAATAGTGCGAGCCTTTCTGGTTTATCGGAAGAGTTGCAACTTGATTTACACCTGTCTCAGCCTGCAATTTTGTTCTTTGATACGCAAAGTACTCAAGTTGATGATAGCCGATTAGCGTACTCGGATTCCGATGCACATATTCTATTGATTGATATTAAGTTAGAGATCGAAGAGAAAGGCGTGCATTGTGACAATATTATCTCTTTAAAAGAGGAAGGGCTTATTAACCTAGTCTCTTCACTACGGAAACTGATGGCATGATAGAAAGTGGTGAATTTGATTTCTCTTCGGTTCTAGAGTCGATGTCAACAGCGGGCGTTTTTGCTGTTGACCGCCGTCTGAATGTGATTTTTTGGAATCGCTTCATGGAGATCCATAGCAAACTCAAATCAGAAGAGATTCTTAATCAACACTTACCTCGGTTTTTCCCAGAACTCAAAGAAGGCTGGTTTGCCAAAAAAGTGCGTTCAGTGATGGTGCTAGGAAATCAATCCTACACCAACTGGACGCAGCGCCCGTACTTGCTACATTTCCCGACGAGTCAGTTTTCGGGTGTTGAGTCATCGCAGATGTATCAAAACTGTGCGATGTGGCCGTTGCTGGATACGAATGGCACCGTCCAAGGTGTGTGCATCTCGATACATGATGTGACCGAGATGGCTCAAGCACAGTTGTTGCTTGAAGAGGCGACAGAGCAAGTACTGACTCTTGAAGAGACAAGTAACCGTGACGAACTCACTGGTTTATACAACCGCCGTTACTTCTTTGAACAGCTAAACCATGACATTGCGCGTTGTAAGCGTTATGAATGGTCTCTGACATACGCGATTTTTGATGTCGATAAATTTAAACATATCAACGATACCTATGGTCACCCAGTTGGCGATGAAGTCTTAAAAGAGCTGGGAAATCGTGTTCATCACTGTTTGCGAACATCTGATACGTTATGCCGTTTTGGTGGCGAAGAGTTTGTTCTTCTACTGCCTAATTTACCTGACGAATTCGCGCGCGGTGTATTAGAGAGAATTTGCCAATCTATCGCGAAAAAACCAATTACTGTCGATGGTGTCGATATTCCAGTCACGATTAGCGTGGGCGGCGGCATTGTGGATTTTGAAGTGCCTGCAAAAGATATTTTATCTGATACAGATAAAGCACTTTATAAAGCAAAACAGAGTGGCAGGAACTGTGTCGTAATGGCTTCTGATTGCAAGAATGATTGATTTTTATATGCTTCGATTAATATCAGAAAAGCCCTAGTGATTAGGGCTTTTTTGATCCGATAGAGTCAGAATGGCGATTAGAATATTAAACTCATCAAAAATCAAATGGATGCACTCAAGTCTTTCTTTGTTATTAATTATTGACCACCAATTTAACCACCAGTGGTTCACTTCCTAGATACAAGCCTATTAGGCTATGAAGTACCTTAACTCAACCCCCCTGCCTGACGCAAAGTATCAGCTTTGAGTTTCCTTCTCCAGTTACGTGATAGTTATTCATATCTCTATGGGTGTTATAGTGTCCATAAATTACAAAATAACGCTATAATAGACATTACTGTATCCAATAAGGCTGCGTATGAAATTTTCACTTTTAGATGATACCGATGTAAGCCAAGCTTTTTCTACTCATCTGCGTGGCTTACGCAAACAAGCGAAGCTATCGCGAGAGGCACTGGCCCAGCGTAGTTGTGTACCTGCTTCGACCATAAAAAAGTTTGAACTCACCGGACAAATTTCATTTCGTCAGCTGCTGCTTTTGTGGCAGTCGCTGGATTCACTAGACAGACTTTATCAATTGACACAAACAACGTCTGACCGTACCGCTTTACCGACCAGTATAGAAGAGGTGCTTAAAGATGAGCTTTAAATCCATCCAAAAGTTGAATGTGGAGCGCACTCTCACAACGGGCGAAACTGTATCTGTGGGTGTATTAGCGCAAAACCGCCAAGGTGTTTTCTTTCAGTACGATGAAAACTATATAAGCAGGTTTGGCAATTTATCCCCTTTTACGCTTCAAGATGATGCGCGATTGCAGCAAGCACAGAAAGGGCCGCACCAAGGCATTCACGGCGTTTTTGGTGATAGTCTTCCCGATGGTTGGGGTTTGCTGTTGCAAGATCGAGTATTCCGCCAACAAGGTATTTTGCCAGCACAAGTAACAGCAATGGATAGGCTGGCTTTTGTTGGCCAGCAAGGAATGGGGGCATTGTCTTTTACGCCTGTATCAGAGCTCTCATTAGAAAATCGTTCAGATATTGATTTGGAAACACTTGGCCTTGAAGCCCAAACCTTGTTCGACCAGTCCCTCTCTGATGAGTTAGACGGTAGCACTCAGCAAGTGTTAGCAACCTTGGTAGCCGTCGGTAGCTCTGGCGGTGCTAGACCTAAAGCGCAAATTTATATGCCTGCTGGCGACGCGACCCAATGCCGCACCTATGCACAACCTGGCGATGAAGCATGGTTAGTTAAGTTTACTTCTAAGAACTTAGCCTTGGGCCACGAAGAAGGTTTGTGTGAAGCGGCCTATTTAGAAATGGCTGGGTTGGCAAAATGTCAGCCACCGACGTGGCAGTTAATCGAAGCACCTACAAGTAGTGGTGCTAAAGCATGGCTTGCGTTAAAGCGTTTCGATTATTTACCCGCGCAAGAGAAGGCTGGGCGTTTACATATGCACAGTGCCTGCGGCTTATTGGATGCTGATTTTCGAAGCCCGAGCTTAGACTACAGCGACCTTATTAAAGCCAGTCGTCAACTCTGTAAGTCACCAGCTGCTGGGCAACTTCAATTTCGTCGCGCAATGTTTAACTTATTTGCCGCGAACCAAGATGATCACAGTAAGAACTGGGGCTTTTTACAGGCAGATAATGGAAGCTGGCAACTCGCACCATTTTACGATGTAACGTTTAGCCCTCACCCTTTTAACGAGCATGCTACTGCCTTTGCTGGCTACGGAAAAGCGCCACCACTCAAAGTGATGCAAAAGCTGGCTGCTAGTGCAGGCTTTGCTAATTGGAAGGAAGCGCAGCAATGCATTCAAGAGGTAGTTGATGCCACTAGTCAGTTTAGGCAGCTTGCTAAGCAACACGGGGTGAGTAAGACCACTGTGTCAGCGATAGAAAAAACACTTGCAGAGCGTAAGCAAGAAAATGCGGCATTGCTGGTTTGAGGTGGCGTTTCTTAAGTTGGCGTAGCATTAAGATAAAATAAGACGAGTAGATAAAACATGAAACCAGGTCGAAATGAACCTTGCTCTTGTGGCAGCGGTAAAAAGTACAAACGTTGCTGCATGAACAGTATATCTAAGCAACACGCATCAATGCTGGATGATATTGAGCAAGTTGCTGCAATGAACCCTAACTTGTCTATAGAAGAACTTAATATTGTTGCAGAGCAAAAAATGAAGGCGGCTAATGAACGGCCTCATCCTGACTTTTGTGGCCTTTCGCCAACACAAATGAGTAATTGGTTTTATGCACCTTTCAAGGAATTGGAACAGGTCACGATAAAGACGCCAGACGATCTTAAGACCAGCCCGGTGATGCGTTACTTAAAATTGATATTAGATGAAGCAATGCAAAACGATGGCTCATTTAAAGCCACCAGCAAGGGCAACTTACCGACAATAATCGTCAAACAGGCCAGTGAATTATTGCCAGAGTTTGCAGTATCTCAATTTGAACGACATATCAGTATCAGTGAATATGCAGGCAGTAACGAAGATAAATTTAATGCATTGCATTACAGCCGAGTGCTAGCAGAGATAGCGGGTATAATCTATCGCCGCAGTGGCCGTTATCATGTTAAAAAAGCAGCTCAAAAGCAGTACCTAGCACACGGCATTCAAGCGTTCTTTATCCCAATGCTCGAAGCGGCAACCTCTCAGTACAATTGGGGCTACCTAGATGGATGGGAGCACGAGATTGATTTAAGAACCTTCTGGCTATTTATGCTGTGGCGCTTGCAAAGTCATGGCAATACAAAGCAGTTGATTGAAGAGGTCATTACCGCATTCCCTGACTTACTGCTGAGATGCCCTGAAGATGAGTACTCGACCCCAAGTCAGCTACTAGGCACAATGATTGAATCGCGTTTTATTAAACGGTTTCTGGAGTTTTGGGGTTTTGTGACGGTTGCGCCAATGAAGCATATTGATGATTTCCGGGCGCCAAATAAAGTAGAAGTTCAGCCATTGATGACGCTCGCTTTCCAATTCAAGCTTGAAATCTGATAAAGGGAAGAGGATGTGTTAGATATCTCGATGCTAGATAAGGGTGTAAGTCAGCTAAAGGGGGTTATGCTTTGGATTTCAGGGATGTCATCATTACTTTTTAGCCGTTAACTTAATTATTAATGGCTATTGTTTTACCCACCGTTAACCTTTGTGGTAAATCTATCATGCCCACCATCGTATTAAATAATACGATGGTGGGAAGGTATTTTAATTACTTAAATACAATTGTAAATTTACTCGATATTCTGGATCTGCTCGCGCATTTGTTCGATAAGCACTTTCAGTTCAACACCTGAAGCGGTGATATCGGTACTGATTGATTTTGATGCCAGCGTGTTCGACTCACGGTTGAACTCTTGCATCATGAAGTCCAGTTTACGGCCGCATGCGCCACCTTTCTTCAATACTACGTTGGCTTCTTTAACGTGAGAATCTAAACGGTCTAGCTCTTCTGCAACGTCAGATTTTTGTGCCAGTAGAATAAGCTCTTGTTCCACGCGAGAACCTTCAAGTTCGATTTTAGCGTCTTCAAATTTAGTCAGTAGACGTTCACGTTGCCACTCTAGGATTTCAGGCATACGAGCGCGTACTTTTACCACTTCATCGGTAATTGCATCTAGACGCTGTACAATGAGCGCCTTCATGTTCTCACCTTCGCGAGCACGGGCGTCAATAAATTCTGCAATCGCATCGTTGAACGCTTCAAGTAGGTCTTTATTGATGGCATCCATGTCTTGCTCTGGTGTTTCCATCACTCCAGGCCAGTTCATGATTTGGAATGGATTTAAGCGGCTCTCTTCGCCAGTCATACCCATTACTTGGTTGGCTGCATTGATCACTTGCTGAGCTAGGCCTTCGTTAATGCTTAATTCGCCTTTAGCTGCAGGGTTCGCTTCAAAGCGCAGGTTACATTCAACTTTGCCGCGAGCAAGACGCTTGCGAAAACGTTCGCGTAGAATTGGCTCTAAACCACGGAACTGCTCTGGCATGCGAAAATAAGTTTCTAGATAACGTTGGTTTACGCTGCGGATTTCCCAAACGGCGGTACCCCAGTCACCTTTTACTTCTTTACGTGCATAAGCGGTCATGCTGTAGATCATTGAATTGTCCTTTACTTAGGAGAGATGAAAATTATGTGGTCGATATGTTAGCACAGAAAATAGAAAAGAGACGAGATGAGCCTATCGCGTACTCGACCCTAAAGCCTTCTTTCGTTATAATCTCGCCCCAACCGAATTCATCCCATTCATAGGTAGTATTTCATGCGTCCAAATGACCGCGCTGTAGATCAAGTTCGTCCAATTAAAATTACTCGTAACTTTACTGCTTATGCTGAAGGCTCAGTATTGGTGGAGTTCGGCAACACCAAAGTATTGTGTAACGCAACAGTAGAAGAGAACGTGCCACGTTGGTTGAAAGGCCAAGGTAAAGGCTGGGTAACCGCTGAGTACGGCATGTTACCGCGTGCAACTCATACTCGTAACCGCCGTGAAGCCGCAAGTGGCAAGCAGGGTGGTCGTACAATGGAAATCCAACGTCTTATCGCTCGTAGCCTACGTGCTGTTGTGGATTTAAAAGCGATGGGTGAAATCATGATCACCGTTGACTGTGACGTAATCCAAGCGGATGGCGGAACTCGTACTGCTTCTATTTCTGGTGCAAGTGTGGCAATGGCTGATGCAATCCAAAGCTTGATTGCAAAAGGCAAACTGAAAAGTAACCCGATGAAAGGGCACGTTGCGGCCGTTTCTGTTGGTATCGTAAACCAAGAAGCACTGTGTGACTTAGAATACACGGAAGACTCAGCAGCCGACACAGACATGAATGTTGTCATGACAGAAGATGGCAAGATGATTGAAGTGCAAGGCACCGCAGAGGGCGAACCGTTCAGTCATGCAGAGTTGTTAGAATTACTGGCTCTGGCAAATAAAGGCATTGCCGACATTGTCGAAGCGCAGAAATTGGCGTTAGCCGAATAATTTATTGAGTAGCTCCCAATTTGGGGGCTATTTTTTTATCTGGTTTTCCCCAACCAGTGACTTTATATAGGCCAGTAGTCGTGGCCTTTATTATGAGAGGAAAAACATGAAAGCATATCAACGTGAATTTATTGAGTTTGCACTAGAGAAAGAAGTTCTAAAGTTTGGTGAGTTTACTTTAAAGTCTGGTCGTAAGAGCCCTTACTTCTTTAATGCTGGATTGTTTAACACAGGACGTGATTTAGCGCGCTTAGGTCGTTTCTATGCTGCAGCGTTGGCGGATTCTGGCATTGAATTTGATGTGTTGTTTGGCCCTGCTTACAAAGGGATCCCAATCGCCACTACAACCGCGGTTGCTCTGGCTGATCATCATGATGTGGACACGCCTTACTGTTTTAACCGTAAAGAAGCGAAAAATCATGGTGAAGGTGGCAACCTTGTCGGAAGCGATCTTGAAGGTCGAATCATGTTGGTTGACGATGTGATCACAGCAGGTACCGCAATTCGTGAATCTATGGAGATCATCCAAGCGAACGGTGCTGACTTGGCTGGCGTATTGGTTGCGATTGACCGCCAAGAAAAAGGTAAAGGTGAATTGTCTGCGATTCAAGAAGTAGAGCGAGATTTCGGTTGTGCGATCATTTCAATCGTCAGTTTGACAGACCTTGTGACTTTCTTAGAAGAGAAGGGCACCAGTGTTGAGTATTTAGAGGCGGTGAAAGCGTATCGTGCTCAATACGGGATTTAGTTTTTCGCACGGGTAAAGCACCCAAGCTGATGCGCTGCTTAATACTATGAGTGGTTAAAAAAACGCGGATACCCAATTGGGATCCGCGTTTTTGTTGATTCGCTATTTTATTTGAGCGCTGAGCAGAGCCCAGTAAGCATCAAAGTTTTCAGTCGGCTGATATTTAAAATCAGAACGAACAAAACGATTCAAACTCCCTTCCACTTGACCAAGCAGTTGTGCCGCTAAAATACCTTCATCAACAGGGAAAGATTTGCCTTCACGTAGTTTTCTTTCTCTTAAAATCTGGCGTAAAGAGGTTTCAATACGCTCAAACAGTTGATTAATTCGTTCACGCAGTCGTTCGTTTTCAAACATCAACGCATGACCCGATAAGATCCGAGTTAACCCTGGGTTTCTCTCTGAAAATGCCAGTATTAATTGAAGCACCAGTCGAATGCGTTCCAGCGTATCCTTTTCTTCATCAAGAATACGGTTAATTCGTGACATGAGTGAATCTTCAATAAATTCAATCAGCCCTTCAAACATTCGAGCTTTACTTGGAAAGTGTCGATATAAAGCAGCTTCAGATACTCCGACCTGTTTTGCCAGCTTTGCCGTTGTTATGCGTGAAGCACCATCGGTAGACTCTAACATCTGAGCAAGCGCCTGAAGTATCTCTTCACGACGATTGGTTTTTCTTGTACCGGCCATGACTCCGATTCCTTGTTATAACTATATTTGAATAGACATTATTTTTATTGTTTGGGGGTTATCCCAATAGGTTGATTCTAATCTGTTTGATGATTTCTTGTCCTAACTCTAACTTAGAAGCGAGAGGTAACGCCTTTTCGCCACCTTGCCAAAATAGGTGCAAAGCGTTGTCGTTGCTATTAAACCCTTGCCCCGGCAGAGAGACATCATTGGCACAGATCATATCTAAGTTTTTACGACTTAGTTTGGAGCGAGCGTAGGTTTCCACATCTTGAGTCTCTGCTGCAAAGCCAACAGTAAAAGGTCGGTTCTCTTTTAAATTGGCAACGGCTGCAACGATATCTGGATTTTTCACCATATGAATGGTCATTGAGTCGACATCATCGGTTTTTTTCAACTTTTGATCCGCAATCTGAGCCGGGCGGTAATCCGCGACAGCAGCACAGCTAATGAAAACATCATGACTCGTTGCATGTTCTAGTGCGGCATCATGCATCTGTTGTGCGCTAGAAACATTAATTCGATCTACATTCGTAGGAGTGCTAAGGGAAACCGGGCCGCTGATCAGTGTGACTTTTGCCCCTTGTTCTGCCGCAGATTGAGCAATCGCGTAACCCATTTTTCCAGAGCTATGGTTGGTAATATAGCGGACAGGATCAATCGCTTCGCAGGTTGGGCCTGCAGTGATCAAGATTGATTTTCCTTGCAGAGCTTTAGGTTGAAAAAATGCTTCACAGTGATGCACTAACTGCATAGGTTCGAGCATGCGCCCTGGGCCAACATCTCCACAAGCTTGCTCACCAGCCGCTGGACCCCAAATAGTCATACCACGGCGCTGTAATGTGGCGATGTTCTCTTGAGTCGCGAGGTTTTGATACATTTGCTGATTCATTGCAGGAGAGACCGCAATCGGTGAATCTGTCGCAAGAACCAGAGTGCTCAATAAATCATTGCCCATGCCAGCAGCCATACGAGCAATGAGATCGGCAGTCGCAGGGGCCAATAAAATGAGATCCGCCCATTTGGCTAACTCAATGTGTCCCATCGAGGCTTCAGCTGAAGGGTCAAGCAAGCTACTTGATACTGGTCTGCCAGATACGGCCTGCATGGTGAGCGGAGTGATAAACTCTTTCGCTGCTTTTGTCATCACGACTTGAACGTCAGCACCGCGTTCGATGAGGCGTCTTGTGAGTTCTGCACATTTATAGGCTGCAATACCGCCACTTATTCCAAGTAGGATTTTTTTTCCAGCAAGTGTTTTCATCAATTATTCTCCAGATTTATCTCAGGATTTTATCACAGACATTTGATTATTTTTGCTCTTCTTATGGATAAAAGAGGAACAAGTCAAAGCAATAGGATGCGGTTTATTCAAATTTATAGAAAGATCGGCTTACTCACAGATATTCCTAAATGTGAAGGCATGATATTGATAATCAAACAATAACAACAATAGGAATATCAATGTTACTTGCGCTAAAAAGTAAAACGAAACTGCTGCTTCTCACGGTCATTCCTCTTATAACCATTACCGCTTTGGTGACTCTGGTTTACTACTGGAACGGAACTAAGAGCCTAGATATTGAAGCAGAAGAGTATCGTACTGAACTCGTGGACACGAAAAAAAGCGAGCTACAAGCCTACTTAATGATGGGCGTGACCGCCGTTAGTGAGTTGTATGACTCCGATATCAATGGTGAAAATCGAGCTCAAGCAAAGGCGATTCTTAAAGCGATGCGCTTTGAAAGTGATGGCTACTTCTTTGCTTATGATTCTCAAGGGGTCAATACGCTTCATGCGATCAAACCACAATTAGAGGGAAAAAATCTTTATGGCTTAAAAGATGAGAACGGTGTGCCCGTTATTGCTGGTTTAATTGACGCGTCTAAAAATGGCGATGGTTTTCTCTATTTTTCGTGGCATAAACCATCGATAGATAAACAAGCTCCGAAATTAGGTTATGCGGAATACATGCCTAAATGGGATTGGGTGTTAGGCACAGGTATCTATATTGATGACATTGATCAGCAAGTGTCGATGTATCGGTTAGATAGAGAGAACCAACTGAAAGAGCATACACTTTCTGCTATTGGGTTATCGTCTGTCGGTTTGTTGCTTACTATCCTGATCGTGAGCTTTTTTGTGTCAAAAGGCATTGCACCATTGCAGCATATCGTGGATTCGTTAAAAGATGTGGCGGCTGGAGATGGCGACTTAACTGCCCGATTAAAAGTAGAGAGCCAAGATGAGATTGGTGATGTCGCGTTAGCATTTAATGAATTCATGGATAAGTTACATCCTCTTATTCAAGATATTCGACAATCGGCAGAATCTGTCCAGCAAGCTGCGAGCGATTTAGACAGTCAAACATGTGGTGCCAGCAGTCAGATGCAAACCCACTGCCTTGAAACCGACAAAGTGGTTACTGCTGTGACTGAAATGAGTGCGACCTCTCGTGAGGTGGCCAATAATACCAATGCGACTTCAAGTGCGATTGAATCAGCAAATCGTCAAATTTCAGATGCTCAAGAAGAGGTCGATTTGGCTATTAACGGGATCGAAAGCTTAGTGAGTGAAGTGAACACCACTTCTGAAGCGATTCAGGCATTAAGCCAGCAAACTGAAAAAATCACCAATGTATTGCAAGTGATCGGTGAGATTGCGGGTCAGACAAATCTGTTGGCCTTGAATGCTGCGATTGAAGCGGCAAGGGCTGGCGAGCAGGGTCGTGGTTTTGCTGTGGTGGCGGATGAGGTGCGCTCGTTGGCAAGCCGTACCCAAAACAGTACTCAAGAGATAAGTGAAATGCTGCAGTCTTTACATTCAGGGGTGAGTTTAGCGGTTAGCACCATGAATTCCAGCCAAGAGCGCGGTAATCAAACTGTCGCGGAGTCCGTGCAAATTCGAGATAGCTTGATGGGAATTCAGCAAGCGGTCGGGACTATTCAAGATATGGGGATTCAAACCGCCTCTGCTGCCGAGCAACAAAGTGCTGTTGCGGAAGATATTAATCAGAACTTAGTGTCGATTCAGCATATTGTTAATGAGTTAAGTGGGAACTTGCAGCAATCTGAAACGATCAGTGCAACGCTGTCAGAATCCGGTAAGCAAATGAGCGCTTTGGTCGGACACTTTAAGCTATAACTCTCTATCTTAGTTAATTATCAATTACATTAAACATTAGATCCTCTCTAATAACGGCGAAGGAAAATTGCAACCTTCGCCGAATCTGTTTCCTATAGTGAAAACTTAGGGAGCTTATATGAGCCTAAAATCCATTCCAGCTGAATCTATGCCACGTGAGAAGTTACTCAATCATGGCCCCCACTCACTCACTGATGCAGAGCTACTGGCTATTTTTCTACGCACGGGCACGAAAGGAATGAATGTGCTTGAGCTTGCCGACTTTTTGATTAAAGACTTTGGATCGCTTCGGCGGCTCTTTTCCTCTACTGAAGAGGAGTTCTGCAGCCACAAGGGACTTGGCACTGCAAAATATGTCCAGTTACAAGCCATTGTAGAGATGACCCAACGCTATTTAGCAGAAACGCTAAAGCGGGGAGATGCACTAACGAGCCCGGAGCAGACGAAGCTTTATCTATCGAGTGTGTTGCGAGATCGGCAGAGAGAAGCGTTCTATATATTGTTTCTAGACAACCAGCATCGTGTCATTCGTGATGAAGTGATGTTTGAAGGAACGATTGACGCTGCGTCTGTGTATCCAAGAGAAGTGGTTAAACGTGCCCTTTATCATAATTCTGCCGCTTTAATACTGGCACATAACCATCCAAGTGGTGTTGCAGAGCCCAGTCAGGCGGATCGAAGAATCACCAGAAGGCTGTGTGAAGCGATGGAACTTGTTGATATTCGGATACTTGATCACTTTGTTGTAGGGGATGGAGAGGTCGTCTCTTTTGCCGAAAGAGGGTGGATGTAAACATGACGTAGATCTATTTCACATTTTAGGTTGTGACATCGTCAGAATCTGCTATTATTCGCCCACTAATTTTTGAACCTAAATCAGCTCAATTACTCATTGAAAGCCGCCTTGCTCAAAAAAAGATCACGAAATCCGTCAAAAGGATCTGTTCGGGTCTTGAGCAATGCATATCAAGTTAGTATAATGCGCGACCTTTGATAGCCTTGAATGGATTTTCCATAATGGTTTTACCTCTATTTTCATAATTGATAGAGAGGTTCGGCCACCAAGGTTGATATCGAGCTGAAACGATTTGGAGAGACATTCATGTCCCGAGTATGCCAAGTAACTGGTAAGCGTCCAGTAACGGGTAACAACCGTTCGCACGCACGAAATGCTACCAAGCGTCGTTTTCTGCCGAACCTACAAACTCACCGTTTTTGGGTAGAGAGCGAAAAACGTTTTGTTAAACTACGTCTAACTGCTAAAGGCATGCGTATTATTGATAAGAAAGGCATCGATGCTGTTCTTGTTGATATCCGTGCACGTGGCGAAAACGTTTAAGAGGAATTAAGCAATGGCTAAAGGCATTCGTGAGAAAATCCGTCTAGTATCTTCTGCTGGAACAGGTCACTTCTACACAACTGACAAAAACAAGCGTAACATGCCAGGCAAATTTGAGATCAAGAAATTTGATCCAGTAGTTCGCCAGCACGTTATGTACAAAGAAGCTAAAATCAAGTAATTGATTTCCTTCGATGTAAATAGATAAAAACCCAGCTTTCGAGTTGGGTTTTTTTATACCCAAAATTCAAGTTTCGCTTATCGGCAACACTCTTATTTCTATTATGGTGTTAATGAGCTTCAGACTCTCGATGAGATTTTGTTCGTTCCAATGTTTCTATGTTAAATTTACTCTCATACCGAATAGATGATCTTATTAAATATGATCGTTTTTGCCGACTTTAGCCGCAAGGAGCAGCCATTGAATCGCCCAGCCCGTCGCCGTCGTTGGAACAATATCTTAATTTTAAGTGTTGTTGCTTTCATGGCGGTGTTAAACCTACCTTCGGTGATTAAAACTTATTTAGTAGAAGAGCCGATCAGTCGTTATCCCTATTTACTGGATCCAAACAGTGACGTTCAGGCATTGCACTTTAATCAATGGTCATTAGAGCAAAACCAAGGGCGATGGCGATCAAGCTTGCCAACAGAAGTCGCTCCGGAAGCGTTAGTTGAAAGGTGGCGTGATCTGGTTGGAACTAACGTTGATTCAGAGACTTACAATGGTTTGAAACCACTGTTGAATAACCCTAAAACGGTTGAAGTGTGGTATGAAGATCAGGAAGAGCCTCAGAGGATCACTTACTATCAAGCGCCTCAATTTTGGTTATTAAAAAATTGGCAAGGTGAGTGGATTGCGATCTCGGTAGAGAAAGATTTCCTATTCCCTATGGAGGCCAGTGAATAACCATGCCTGAATTACCAGAAGTTGAAGTCAGTAAAATGGGAATTTCGCCTCACCTAGTGGGTGAAACCATTGATAAGATTATTGTTCGCCAGCCCAAACTGCGCTGGCCGATACCGGAAGAGATTCATTTATTGCATGGCAAAGTGGTCAAAAGCATTACTCGTCGTGCGAAATACTTGTTAATTAATACCGATGAAGGCTCTGCGATAGTCCATTTGGGTATGTCGGGATCATTACGAGTTCTCGACAATGATTTTCCTGCAGATAAACATGATCATGTGGATCTCAAATTAACCAATGGAAAAGTACTTCGTTATAACGATCCACGACGCTTTGGTGCTTGGTTGTGGTGTGCACCTGGTGAATCTCATTCCGTTCTAGATAATTGTGGGCCTGAACCGTTAACTGATGATTTTTATCCTGAGTATGTAATGGATAAAGCGAAAAAAAAGCGGGTTGCGGTGAAACAATTCATTATGGATAACAAAGTGGTGGTTGGCGTCGGTAATATCTACGCTAACGAATCACTCTTTAATGCTCACATTCATCCTTTACGACCTGCAAATAGCCTTTCTCTGCTTGAATGGACTCGATTCGTTCATGACATTAAGCAAGTACTTGCTACCGCAATTAAGCAAGGTGGGACAACGCTAAAAGATTTTTCTCAAGCGGATGGTAAACCGGGGTATTTTGCTCAAGAGTTGCAAGTTTATGGTAAAGGTGGAGAGCCGTGTCCTAAATGTGGGTCAATACTGCAAGAGCAAAAAATTGCCCAACGTAATACTTTTTTCTGTGAAGGGTGCCAGAAGTGAACCTCACATAAACAAGATTAAATAATGTGCTATATTGCAGAGCTTAAAATATTTGAATTATATCTACACCTTATAAGTGATTTATCATGAACTTCCAGCATAATTTTCGCCACCTGATTCGAGTGATCTCGACCTTGGTTTTGGGTGGCCTTATCCTCTTGTCTCTCGCCCGTGGTCTTTTCTTTAGCCAAATTGTTGAATTTGAGCAATTGGTTGGTTTAAGTAGTGATGTGTGGCAAGCCTTTATTGTTGGAGCTCGATTTGATGCGAAAATTGTCTCTATCGCTTTTGCGCCTCTATTACTTATTGGGTTGAGTGTTGGTGCTTTCCCAAAGGTATATCAACGTTTCTCTCGTGGTATTCCAAGTTATGTCGCTCTTATTTTCTTTCTCTTAGCGGCCTTCTCAATCGGTAATTACTATTACTATGTGACATATGGTAGCTACATTGATGTTTTCGTGTTTGGTTTGTTTGATGATGATACGAAAGCCGTGCTGGAAAATGCGTGGGAAGATTACCCGATAATTCACTCATTTTTAGCGTCAATTGCTATTTCTGCTTTAGCATTTCTAGGTACCGCTAAGCTGTTACGCCGAGCGGAAAAGTGGCAGTGGAGTAAGCGTCATTGGGCCGTTACTACTGTCTCTGTTGTGTTGACTATTTTAGTCTATGTGGTGATTGCTCGTGGTTCGATTGGTACTTTGCCGCTTAAGCGTTATCACGCGAATGTTTCTCAGTACAAAGCGTTGAACATAATTACTCCCAATGCATTTATGGCGCTCGATTGGGCAAAAAGTGACTATAAGAAGCAGTCCAAATTTGAACCTATTTCAGCCGAAGCCGTTGAAGCTCAGATGTTGAAAGTGTTAGGCCAACCAACCCCAGTTTATCAAACCCCTAAAAATGATTATTTAGAAGCAAATAAGCCCAACGTTGTAATGGCGTTGATGGAAGGGATGGGGATGAATGTTCTTATTGAGGATGACGCGAGTAATAACGACCTACTTGGCTCGTTACGTGAAGGCTTTGAGCAAGATTTTGTATTTAAGCGCTTTCTTGCCGGAACATCCGCAACCATTGATAGCATCGTCATGATGCTGTTCCACAGTAATATACCGACCATTAGCCATTCAAGTGCTCAGAAGGTGGTGCTACCAAGTTCGGCGGTATTGCCTTATAAACAGGCTGGTTACGAAGTGGTGTTTATTTATGGCGGCAACAGTATGTGGCGTAATTTGGCGAATTATTTACCGCGCCAAGGTTTTGATACGGTTTACGATGAAAACAGCATCAAAAAAGCGTTCCCAGCGGCAGAAGAGTACGCTGATACTTGGGGTGTTCCCGATGAGTATACGTTCAAGTTTGCTCGTAAGTTACTAGATGAAGCTGAAAAACCCTTGATGATTTACATCATGACGGTAACCAATCATTCTCCATTTAGAGCGCCAGCTGATTATCAGCCTAAGCCAGTGAAAGTAAGCGAACGGTTAACAACACTGCTTGGGCCTATGGAAGATCAAGCGCATGCTTTACTGGAAACGTATCAGTATTCGAATGATTCACTAGGCCAATTTGTTCAAGGGATTAAAGGCTCTGAGTTAGGAAGTAAGACGATTGTAGCCGCGTCTGGTGATCACCGTGTGCGATATCTAGAAACAGAGACGGCGAGTGAGTTTGGCTTAACATTTGGCGTTCCATTTTATATGTATGTGCCAGATGTGATATTGGAACATTCTGATTATCGTTTTGATCGTAATCGAATCGGTTCCCATCGAGATGTTTTTCCTACGTTGTATAATTTTAGTTTATCGGATCAATCTTACGTCTCTCTGGGAGGTGAGAATTTGTTGTCATCCAATGCGATTAGTAATATTGGCTATAACGCATCTCGAAGTGTCCATGGCCTAGGTTCTTATGCTAATTCTCAGCCTGAAAAGTTATATCCATGGAAAGATTTATCCAGTTTGAAGTCTGATCCAGTGACGACGGAAAATGTAGATGCGGATTGGAGTGAAGAATATCGTAAGCTTCAGGACTACTATTTACGTTCACAGGTAGTTATTGGTAAAGACAATTAAGAGAAGTTAGAGGCACAGTTTTAAAACAAAGCTGTGCCTTTACAGTTTTTTGCTTTTTGCTTTTTGCTTTTTGCTTTTTGCTTTTTGCTAATCGCCATTTTTAGCGTGTAGAGCATCCGCAATTATTTTAGGTACAAACTGCGATACATCACCACCATGGATGGCAACTTCTCTAACAATGGTTGAAGAGATGAAAGAGTACTCTTCTGCTGGCGTTAAAAACACACTCTCAAGCCCTGGCATTAGGCGGCGATACATATTCGTAAGACCAAATTCGTACTCAAAATCGACGGTGGTACGTAAGCCTCGGATCAGCACATTCGCATTGACCTGTTTTGCAAAGTCCACCATTAACCCGCTGAAGCCTTGAGCTGAAACGTTATCTAGGTGTTGGGTTATTTGTTTACAGAACTCAACACGCTCTTCCAAGGTAAACATGGTGTTTTTGCTTGGACTTGCCGCGACCGCAATAATGACCTCATCAAACATACTGGCCGCGCGTTCGATTAAATCCAAATGACCGTTAGTCATAGGATCAAACGTTCCTGGGTATAAAACTTTTTTGGTCATCATCCACGCTCTATTTGTTGATATATGATTTCATATTCTTGTGCTGTTGTTTCTATTTCAAACTTAATTAAGTTGTTCTTGGCGCCTAACTTGAGTTGCTCATAGAGTTCGTCAGATTGTTTGATCTTTTGTATGAGTTGACTCAGTTGCGCAGCATCCCCTACATCAAATAATAATCCAGAAACGCTATCTTGGATTACGTCAGGTATCCCTCCGGCTTTGGAGCCTATAACAGGAAGGCCTGCAGCCATCGCTTCAAGAATTACCGATCCCATCCCTTCAGTGTAGGAGGTATGAATTAATAAATCTGCCGCCTCGAACCAATCTCCAATATTCGGTTGATTGCCTACTAAAGATACGTTGCCGATATCATGTGCTAACTGCTGAAGTGATTCTTCTTCTGGCCCATCGCCAAGCAAAGCAAAGTGGATATCTGTTTGAGATTGCAGCTCTTTTGCCGCGTTTATCGCGACATCAAACCCCTTATGAGGGTACATTTTAGCGGCTTTTATGACTAAAAATTTATGGCTAAACTGCTCTCTTATTTTTTGTACAGCAACAGGATCGTAGGAATAACGCGCAGGAGAATCGGGAATGAAAGAACACTTAGCATCAGGATGACGCCCTAATACCACTTCAACTACTTTATTACTCACACCGGTAATATGAGCAGCAGCAGCATATGCCATCCGTGATAATCTTTTGTTTTTTAATGGGTTATCAATTCTTCTTGTTATTATATATTGAGTTCCAAACAACAATTTTTGTATATACGCCCAGTAGATAGCTCGCCCTTCATGGACATGCATCACCGTGCAATCATTAGTAATACATCGCCTATGATTGAATAAAAAATGTTTGGTAGGAAATAACCGACATGGCAATTTTTTTACTTCATCATAAAAAGGGCTTCTGGGGTGAGCAACAACTGTTATGTCATAACCCATTTCAATTTGGTGTTTAATTAGCACTAAATTTTGTCTTTCACCACCACTAAACCCCGTTGCTAAGTTAACATGGCAAATGTGCATGTTTGATCCTTATTTATCAATAATTTGAGCGTGGTTTTAGAATGCTTGATCAGGTTTTTTAGCCGATGTTCGGATCCACAAATCCGCATATTTGATGATGGTATAGTGCGTTGATAGAAGCGAAAGTAGTAATCCTTGTTTGCCGTCGAGAAAACCAGCTTTAATGATATACATTTTAATGAAACAGGCGATGGAATGAGTAATGATTTGAGAAAATCGTCCTTTCTTACCTTGTTTTGCTTTATCTGCACTCCAGGCTAAAGCATACGAGTTCGACTTCCTTAAATAATGCTGTAAATCATTATAAGTAAAGTGGATGGCATCTCCATCGAGTTGCTTTATCTGCATCCCCTGAGTAACTTCCACTTTTTCGTGAACTTGAGCATCGTTGTATTGGGTAAGTTGCGTTGGGTAGAGACGAACAACATTGTCAGGATACCAACCACAATGGCGGATATAGCGACCAAACACCCAATTTAGACGGCAGATACTATATAACGTATTCTTTTCATTAGTACTTACGGCTTGCTGGATGCTCTGCTTTAGTTCTGGAGTGACTCGCTCATCAGCATCTAGCCATAACACGAAATCGGACTCTATATACTGCTGAGCGACTCTTCGTTGAGGCCCAAATCCAGGCCAATTCTCATTAACATAAAATTTGTCGGTGTATTTAAGGGCGACATTTTTCGTGTCATCACTGCTGCCTGAATCTAAGATTACGATTTCATCAACCCAATCAGTGACAGTTCGCAAGCAGGCATCAAGATTTTGTGCTTCGTTTTTAACGATAAGTGCAACTGCGATGGTAGGTGTATTGCTATTGGGCATCTGAGTCGTTACCTTTTGTTATTTGTTCAAATGACTGGATTACTGCTTCAAGTGAAATCTCTGCCATCACGTGATCACCTTTTACTCGAGTGCTCCAAGCTAATTGCTCGACAGGTTTATTGTGTTGTTGCTCTGCGAATAAATCATAGACGCTAACCACATTGTGTAAATTATTATATGGGCCTGTTCGTTTTGGATTACTGTGTCCATACAAGCCGATCACCGGAGTGCCTTGAGTGGTGGCTAGATGAGCAGGGCCAGAGTCGGGCGCTAAAACTAAATCTGCAAGCTTAATCACAGCCGTCAGCTGTTTTAATGTGGTCTTCCCGACTAAGTTAAGAGCACTATGTTTCATCTTGCTTTGAATGGCTTGCGTGAGCGTTTGTTCTCTTTGTGAAGGCGATCCGCATAAAGCCACTTGATACCCCTGATCAATCACATGATCTGCGAATTGAGCATAACGCTCTGTTAGCCAATTGCGTTCGTCTTTACTGGCCGCAGGACAAATTAAAATTGTGGGTAATTGCTGGAGAAGCTTGTTGGCAGCATCAAAATCCTGCTGAGTAATCGGCAGTTGCCAGTTGGGATCACTTGGTGGCACGCCTAAATAATGAATAAAAGAGAAAAAACTATCGAGTACATGTTGTGATTGAGTATCCGGTATTTTTTTATTGGTAAATAGCCATTGTCCTTCTTTGGCACGTTTAAAATTAAATCCCACTTTATACTTGGCTTTGATGCCAGTCGTTAGAAAGCTGGCTCTTAATGCTAACTGCATGTGAACTAAAGCATCAAACTTGCGGTCTTTTAATTGTTTCCATACTTGCCTCATGCCCGCGAGGCCGGTTTTCTTGTCAAAAACAATGAGCTCAACACCATCGAGGCCGTCAAGTAGCTGAGCTTCTACTTTACCGATAATCCAAGTAATTTTTGTCTCAGGCCAATGGCTTTGCAAAGCTTGGATCGCTGAAACGGCATGGCAAACATCACCAATAGCGGAAAGCCGTAAAAAACAGACAGAATCAGGCGCTTGAGAAAAGAGAGGCATAACGAAGGCTCATAAAATTAATTGGCTAAGATTATGCAGATAGACGAGATAAATGTAAAATAGCGCGCACTAGACCTATTTAACAAAAGACAGAATAGAGAACTATGACACAGGTGAATCAAGGAAAACCGGGTAATACTGGTATTAAGCGTGTAATTAAGGCCACTGGTTACTCTATACAGGGGTTAAAAGCCGCTTTTAAGCATGAAGCAGCCATTCGTCAAGAGCTTGGTTTATTAGTGGTTGCTATTCTGCTGTTATGTTGGCTTGATGTGACGATGTTAGAACGCATTGTGATGTTAAGTTCAGTTGTGCTTGTGTTGATTGTGGAGTTGATTAACTCTGCGATTGAAGCGGTTGTCGATCGTATCGGCGTTGAGCACCATGAACTCAGTGGCCGAGCAAAGGATATCGGTTCTTCTGCGGTTTTAGTTGCATTGGTTCTCGCCGGTTTTATTTGGCTGACGATCATTGTTAGCCATTACTTTCATTTATAGCACTGACTTAATTATCGGTTTATAGCACCTAATATGATTCAACATATCGTAATGGCTAACCAAGCATTTTGGTTTGATGACCAACTACTCAAAGAACCGGTTGAACGTGTTTTCGACGCGGAATATTGGCATGAACAAAGCAAAGTAACAGGTAGTGCGACTGGTCGAGGAACGACTTGGTTTGTGCAGCTTGAAACTATGCAAGCTGCTTTGCGCCATTATCGACGTGGTGGCTTGTTTGGTAAGTTAGTTAAGGATCAGTACTGGTTTACTGACTGGAACCTGTCGCGTAGTGCTGAAGAATTTAACCTACTCCATCTGTTAATTGATGCTGGCGTAAATGTACCTAAGCCAATCGCAGCACGCGTGACAAAAATGGGCTTAACCTATAAAGCCGATTTATTAAGTGAAAAAATACCCAACGCCAAGGATTTAGTGGATATATTACAAATAAGATCATTGAGCAGAGATGAATATGTTTCTATTGGCTGCGAAGTCGCGAAAATGCATCAGGCAAACGTGAATCACACCGATCTTAATATCCACAATATCTTAATCGATGGGCAGAACAAGGTGTGGATTATCGATTTCGATAAATGTGCCCAAGAGCCGGTCGCATCAAATGGGAAATGGAAGCAAAGTAACCTAGATCGTTTGCTGCGCTCGTTTAAGAAAGAACAGAAAAAACGTAATATTCAATGGGACGAACCTGAGTTCCAGTATTTATTTAGTGGCTATCAGCGCGGTGCTGGTCGTCAATCATCACGTTCAGTATAGGAAGATTCAATGCCGTTTAAGCAAAAACTCCATGCGCATGGCTGGTTTATTCTCTTTAATGCGCTAGTGGCCATTGCGATTGCTTGCCGTTACTACGCATTTTTACCTGAGTTCCCATCCGACTCTCTTACTATTGTGTTTCTGTTCGCTGGAACCTTTAGCCAAATGGTATTGCTCGCGGCATTGATCGGTTTGATCTCTATGCCTGCTTTGCTGTTGCCTAAGCGTGGTAGAAACCTTGTTCAAGCGGTTATTGCTTCCTTAGGCATTGCTGTTTTGTTCATTGATACGATTGTCTTTGCCCAATACCGTTTTCATATAAATGCGGTCGTTCTTGACCTTGTATTGTCTGGACAGGTGGTGAGTTTTCCATTAGTGACGTGGTTAACCGTTATTGGTGGCGTGTTGGTTTTGCTTGCTGCTCAATTTGCAGTAGTAACTTGGCTAGAACGCAGTAATAACCCAGTGAGACAAGCGCCATTAAATCGTTACAAACTCGGTAAGAAATTTGCTTGGGTGACGTTTATTACGTTATTAATAACCAATGTTACCCATATCTGGGCGGCGGCAAATGTTTATCAGCCTGTCACTATGGTTAAGCGTTACCTTCCGGTTTTTTATCCTGCAACAGCAAACTCGTTTATGGAAAAAAGAGGTTGGATCGATCTCAAAGCAATCCAACAACAAAAAGCGATGAGTATTCGTCCGAAAAGTGACTTAAATTATCCACTGACGCCAGTGAAATTTAATGCTGTAGAAGCACCAACCAATATCTTACTCGTTGTAGTCGATTCATGGAGAGCGGATACCTTTAACGCAGATAACACACCATATATGTGGGAATACGCGAAAAATGGTGTAATGTTCCAGGATCATATCGCAACCGGTAACGCTACTCGTACTGGTATCTTTGGTCTATTTTATGGGCTGCCTGGAACTTATTGGCACGGCTTCCTTGCCAACCAACAGTCACCAGTATTGGTTGATAGATTACAAGAGCTTGATTACCAACTAGGTCTATTCTCAGCTGCTCGCCTAACGAGCCCAGAGTTCCACCAAACTGTATTCGTAAATGTGCCAGATATACGCGTTACCTCTATTGGTCGATCCCCATCCGCTCGTGATAAACGTTTAACGGAAGATTGGATGGATTGGTATGATAAACGCGATAAAAGTAAGCCAGCATTTTCATTCTTATTTTATGATGCGCCACACGGCTATGACTTCCCGGCTGATTTTGAGCATAAATATGAGCCGATGATTGATAGGGTTGATTATCTTGAACTAGATAATGATTCTGATAGAGAAGGTTTCATTAATCGCTACAAAACCAGTGTTCGTTATGTCGATACCCAAGTGAAACGTGCTTTAGATAAGCTCAAAGCGGCAGGTGATTTGGAAAATACACTTGTTATTATCACTGGTGATCACAGCCAAGAGATGAATGACAACAAACAAAACTACTGGGGACACAACAGCAACTTCACTCGCGCTCAAACCCATGTGCCATTTGTGATGTTCGGCCCAGGCGTCAGTTCTGTTGGTCAATTGGCTGATAATGCGAAACTGACCACTTCCCATGAAGATGTAGCTCCTACATTAATGAACCATTATTTAGGGTCAACGGGTGAAGTTGAAAGCTACTCTACAGGTGCTGATTTGTTTGGTGACAAGGTGAAACGCGACTGGATCATGAGTTCAAGTTACAGTGGATACGCTATTATCTATGATGATGTGATCATTGAAGTAAATGGTACGGGGCAATCTCAAATTCTTGATAGCTCTTATCGACCACTAAAAGGCGAAACCATGAACTATCAATACGTCCAGCAAGCGCTCGAGAAGATCAGTCGTTTTAGGAAGTAGTTTTTTTAATACAAGCAATCGTAATTACGGCCCTTACTACGCATCTAATTTTCAGTAAGGGCGGTAGATATAGTGATACAAAAGCTGGAATTAAGAGGTCAATGAATGCGTGATTTTACCCAATGGGAAGTCATTGGAAAGGGTAGAGAACGAACTTGTTATCAGGATCCTGAGGATAAATCCCGTTGTATAAAAGTGAGCCGTAAGAGCAACGCAAAGCAATCTTTGAAAGAGATCAAATATTTTAGTTTATTGAATAAAAAATCATGCCCTTTTACACATATCCCGAAAATGTATCAGGTTATAGAACAAGCTGATCTAATAGGTGTGGAGCAAGAGGTGATACTCGATGACTCTGGATCTATCTCTAAAACATTGCACTTCTATATTGTTGAAGAAAGAACTTATGCAGAAATGGATGCATTTTATGAGCAGTTAGCGATATTCAGAGATTACTTAATAGAAAACCATATTATCCCTAGTGATTTGGTTATGAGTAACCTGCTTGTCAGGCAAAAGAACGATGAGCTAAGAATTTATATGATAGATGGTTTTGGTGCTGCAGAATTCATTCCTTTATCAAACTATATTCCGTGGCTAGGCCGAAGGAAAATAGAAAGAAAATGGGAGCAGTTTATGAGTAAATTGCTAAACCCGTCGGTGAAGACATACCAAAAAGATTTTTATACTCGATATATTGAAACTTAAGCATCACCGCTCATAAATTAGAGATCTGATGATTTCCATCATCAAGGTGACGATCCACTTATTCGATAATCAAAAAAACTATAAGGTTTGACATGAAGATTTTAGTTACCGGAGGTGCCGGCTTTATAGGTTCAGCCGTTGTGCGCCATATAATTAATGCAACGAGTGATACCGTGGTGAATCTAGATAAGCTTACCTACGCTGGTAATTTAGATTCCCTTGCCGATATTATGGATAATCCTCGTTATTCATTTGAGCAGGTTGATATATGTGACAGAGAATCTCTTGATCAAGTTTTTAGTCAACATCAACCAGATCTGGTAATGCACCTTGCCGCAGAATCGCATGTTGATCGCTCAATTGATGGACCAGCAGCCTTTATTGAAACGAATATTTTAGGCACGTATACCTTACTTGAAGCTGCTCGCCGCTATTGGTTACAGCTTAATGATACCCGCAAGTCAGCTTTTAAATTCCACCACATCTCAACAGATGAAGTCTATGGTGACCTAGAAGGCACGGATGATCTATTTACAGAAAACACATCATATGCTCCAAGTAGCCCTTATTCTGCATCAAAAGCTTCCAGCGATCATTTAGTTCGAGCTTGGCAGCGGACTTATGGTTTCCCCACTCTTGTGACTAATTGTTCAAATAACTATGGACCTTATCACTTTCCAGAAAAGCTGATTCCTCTAATGATCTTAAATGCTCTTGAGGGAAAGCCACTTCCTGTATATGGCAACGGAATGCAAATTCGAGATTGGTTATATGTCGAAGATCATGCTCGTGCGCTATATAAAGTGGTGACAGAAGGAGAGGTTGGTGAAACCTACAATATTGGTGGTCATAACGAAAAAGCGAACATAAAAGTCGTTCAAACTATTTGTTCGCTTCTAGAAGAGTTGCGACCTAATAAGCCACAAGGTGTAGCGCATTATCAAGATTTAATTACCTATGTAACAGACCGCCCTGGTCATGATGTTCGCTACGCAATTGATGCTACAAAAATTGCGAGTGAGTTGAATTGGACTCCGCAAGAGACTTTTGAATCCGGAATTCGTAAAACCGTTGAGTGGTATTTATCAAATAAAGAGTGGTGGAGCCGAGTGCTTGATGGCTCTTATAGCTTAGAGCGTTTAGGGGGAGGGCTGTAAAGATGAAAGGAATAATTCTAGCGGGTGGATCTGGTACGCGGCTTTACCCTTTGACTCGTGGCGTCTCTAAGCAGCTATTGCCTGTTTATGATAAGCCTATGATCTATTACCCGTTGTCAGTATTAATGCTGGCTGGAATTCGAGAGATTCTCGTGATCACCACTCCTGAAGATCAGGATGGATTTAAAAGGCTTTTAGGTGATGGGAGCGACTTTGGCATTGAACTTGAGTATGCCGTTCAACCAAGCCCTGATGGTTTAGCTCAAGCTTTTATCATAGGCGAAGACTTTATCGGCGATGACTCAGTTTGCTTAGTTCTTGGTGATAATGTTTTTTATGGTCAAGGTTTTACACCTATTTTGCAACGAGCGGCATCACGAGAAACAGGGGCGACTGTCTTTGGTTATAAGGTGAAAGATCCCGAGCGGTTTGGTGTTGTAGAATTTGATTCACAAATGCAAGCGTTATCGATCGAAGAGAAACCTGTTATTCCTAAATCAGACTATGCAGTCACGGGATTGTATTTTTATGATAATCAAGTTGTTGAGTTAGCGAAAAAAGTAAAACCTTCAGCGCGAGGTGAATTAGAGATATCCACTTTAAATCAAATGTACCTAGATTTAGGGAAGTTGAATGTCCAATTGCTAGGTCGCGGTTTTGCTTGGCTAGATACGGGAACTCATGAAAGCTTACAAGAAGCCTCCTCTTTTGTTCAAACCATTGAGAATGTACAAGGGCTAAAAGTTGCTTGCTTGGAAGAAATTGCCTACAGGAATGGTTGGTTAACTAGTGAGCAAGTGATGGTCGCTGGAAAAGCATTACAGAAAAATGATTATGGGCAGTACTTGCTAGCATTACTTAACGAATAAGAACAAACAGTATTTGGCTCTATTTGTAGAGCCAAATATTGGAGTGTGTAACGGAATAACCATTGCGAATATATAAGTTCATAGCAGGAATGTTACTCGTTTGAGTTGCTACATTTATAGATGAAGCATTATGTTGGCTTGCGTAATCTTCAACAATTGTGAGTAGTTTTGAACCTACCCCTGTGCCTCTAAAATCTTTTGATACACCGATTAACCCAATCGTACAGCTATCTAACTGAATTTTTACCGTAACATAGCCCATAATATTGCCTTTGGTATCTTTAATAAGCAGGCACGCGTCATCAAATTGTCCAAGAACTGCTTTTCTTAGCCACTCCAAATAGAACTGGTTTCTCTCTTCTTGACTAAACCAAGGTTCAATAAATCGGCTATGATGATAGATGTTGTCTGCCATAGATAGCAATTGTGGTAGGTCTGTCGAAGTCGCTATATCTAGTGGCAAACCGTGTTGTGTGCCAACCTGTTTAACGAAACCTATATCCCCCTCACAATAAACAAACCCATCCTGCTGGAGTTGCTGTTTTTTGTTTAGATCATCACTGGCGATACGTGTCGTGATAACATCAAAATTAGAGCTATTATCGCAATGAATACAACTTTTTTCCCAAGTAACATCGCCAATGCAGCGGTTAAAAAAAGAAGAATCCCACGAACGAGGGACATATGTCAGTATACTTTTTTTCATTTGGAGATAGTTTCCTGCAATGTGGTGGTAACGTTAAAGACAATGAAGATGTTATCATAGACGTATATGATGAAGGCTTAAATTTATATTCTTAGCCAGTCCATTTTATCTTAGTAGCGAGTTAACAGTATGATACCTTTCAATAAAGCCCCAGTGACCGGACTAGAGGTTGATTTTATCCAGCAAGCGGTAAATAGTGGTAAGTTAGCTGGAGATGGCGATTTTTCTAAGCGATGTGAAAAATGGTTTGAGGATACAACAGGCAGTTTAAAGACACTGCTGACACCTTCATGTACGCATGCTTTAGAGTTAGCAGCACTTCTTATCGATACGCAGCCTGGCGATGAAATCATCATGCCAAGCTATACCTTTGTTAGTACGGCAAATGCTTTTGTGCTAAGAGGCGCTAAGATTGTTTTTGTTGATATTCGCCCAGACACGATGAATATTGATGAGAATTTGATAGAGGACGCGATCACCTCTCGTACCAAAGCCATTGTGCCAGTTCATTATGCGGGCGTTGCATGTGAGATGGATACGATAATGGCGATTGCTAGTAAGTATTCTCTTTATGTAATAGAAGATGCAGCACAAGGCGTGATGTCAAAGTATAAAGACAAAGCTTTAGGATCTATTGGTCATATGGCGGCGTTTAGTTTTCATGAAACAAAAAACTACACCAGTGGTGGTGAAGGTGGCTTGCTACTTGTTAATGATAAATCTCTCGTCTCACGCGCCGAAATTATGCGAGAAAAAGGTACGAATAGAAGCCAATTTTTCAGAGGTATGGTAGACAAATACACTTGGGTTGATATAGGAAGTAGCTTATTACCAAGTGAGATTCAATCAGCTTACCTTTGGGGGCAATTGCTTGAGGCTGAGAAAATTAACGACAAGAGATTGGATGACTGGCATTTTTATTACAAGGCTCTGAAACCATTGGCCGATAGCGGCAAAGTAGCGTTGCCCATTATTCCTGAGGGTCTGACGCACAACGCACATATGTTCTACCTCAAGCTTAAAGACTTTAAATCTCGAACTGCGTTTATAAAGGAGATGAAAAATCAAAATATTTTGACGCCGTTTCATTACATTCCTTTGCATTCATCTCCAGCAGGGCAAGACTTTGGTGTCTTTTTTGGGGAGGATATATTTACAACAAAAGAAAGTGAAAAATTGGTTCGGTTACCAATGTATTACGGTTTAGGCTCAATAGAAAGAGATGAAATTGTTGCAGCTATCTATAAAAGCTTGGAGTCTTAATGTTTCAACTTAAACATGTATTTGTTATTGCAGCCAAAGATAACTTTTTTTACTTAAATGCTGACGCTCTCATCAACAAAGCTGGTGTCGATCCAAATAAAATGGCGGTACTCGTTTTTGGCGCAAGCAAAACGGATGTAGACATGATGATGAAGGTTGATGGTGTTACATACGACACCGTCAACGAGCAAAATATAGCCGCACTCATTGAGGCTAAAACAATAACTTTTATGTCGGTCAATGCTCAAAATAGCCAATATATTAATAATGTACTTGAGCTAGATAGCAATATGGTTGATAAAGTGCATATTTTTGTTACCGATGATGAAGTAGATCGTTGGAATCAAAGCTATCAGAAATACGGTGAACTTAAGGTTAGTGTTTCACCAAACATTACTCAGCAGGAAGTAGATGCAATTAATAAATTGCGTTTGTTTATCGGTCATTCTGGGACGTTTATTACTAAAGTAAGAGAGATTTTGAAGCGAGATGATGTGAAGTTCATTGATGCTGGTGTGATCTTCGATACTTTAGCCTGTAATATCATAGCCCCTCTTAATGAAGCGATATTGAAAGGTGATAAGTCGGTAGGAAAAGAGCAAAAAATACTTATTGGAACAAAACAAAAATCATTTGATTTAAGCGAAATTAAATCAATTTTGCTTTCACTTTGCCAATATAAGGCAGGAGAAAGCTATAAAATACTTCTGATGTGGCATAAGAAGCATAGAAAACAGAGAATACTCCTCGACCTATACATTACATGGCTACGTCATGTGAAGCGGCAAACAATTGATATTTCATATGTCACAGCGTTATCTCCAGTGGCATATACAGCATTGATCTCTTCATGTTCACATATTGTCTTGCAGCGTCGAGGTGGAGCAAGTACCGTCCGTTCTTACCTTAAGTTAGGTAAAGGTATTCTTTGTGTCCCTGCTGGTTCAGAAAATGAATTTGGATTCGAAGACGCATTAGGTTTAGATGTCATCAGTTTTCATTCGTCTGATGAGTTAGTTTCAGGAATACTTAATTCGAAAATTAATATTCGCTTGAATGCTGAAAAAACTATAGCGGAAGAAAATCGATCAATCAAAATATTAAAACAAATATATCTTTAATAGTTGAATGTTTTTCGTAAAGGTGAATGTAGTTAACGGGATACATTACCAATAATTTGTCGTGCAGGCGCGACTTTCGTTTTTATAAATAGGGTGTGACTTTGAAATTTAGGGAAGATATAAATGGCTTGAGGGCTATTGCTGTTATGGGGGTGGTGCTTTTCCACTTTATGCCAAAGAACCTCTCAGGAGGGTTTGCTGGTGTTGATATCTTCTTTGTTATTTCAGGTTTTTTAATGACGGGGATTATATTCAACGGCTTCGAATTAAGTAAGTTTTCAATACTTAAATTTTATCGTTCAAGGCTTAATCGAATAGTTCCAGCATTAGCATTTCTATGTATTGCGATCATGTTTTTGGGTTGGTTTATATTAATACCATCAGACTATAAGGTATTAGGGAAGCATGTAACCAGCAGTATGTTATTTTTCTCCAATATTACGTATCTGAGGGAATCTGGATATTTTGACGCCGCATCACATGATAAATGGCTACTGCATACTTGGTCACTGTCCGTTGAGTGGCAGTTCTATTTAATTTATCCATTAATATTGGTTGCTTTGAAGCGTGTCTTATCAGTTAAAGCAATGAAGAAAGCTGTTTTAGTTTGTACTGCTATTGGGTTTATTGTGAGTGTGATAGTGACTTACAGATGGACTGAATCAGCTTATTACTTGCTTCCAACAAGAATGTGGCAAATGTTGATTGGAGGTGTGGTTTTCTTATATCCAATTACACTGAAGGATAATAATAAAAGATTCCTCGAAGGTCTCGGCGTCTTCATGATCTTAGGGTCTTATTTTTTCCTCTCAGAGAAACAGCCTTGGCCAGGTTATTGGGCTCTTGTACCTGTATTAGGAGCGGTACTTATCATAGTATCGCATCGAGGAAAAAGTACCATTACAGGTAATTACTTTTTTCAAAAGATAGGGGCTTGGTCATACTCTATTTATCTTTGGCATTGGCCTATTGTTGTACTTATTAATTACTACGCTCTAAGCAGCCTTTATAATTATTTGGGGATTATACTCTCAATCTTAATTGGTTGGGGTAGTTATGCATATATTGAAAGTATTAAATTTAATAGAAACAGGTTTAATGTAAGTGAGTATAGGAAAAATAAAGTTTGGCATCTGGTTCCTCTTCTATTCTTATTAATTGTAGGTATAGGTGGGCGAGTAATATACAAAACAAATGGTGCCGAATGGCATTATTCACAACGTGTGATTGATGTTGTTGGAGAAAGGAACAATAAAAATCCAAGACGAAAAGAGTGCCATGTTGGTGCAGGCAAGGTTCCTGAGTGTGTTTATGGGAATGGTGAATTAGGTGCTATCGTGATTGGCGATAGCCATGCACAAAGTATTGTTCGTAGTGTCGAGGCATCACTTCCAAATGGCATGAGTGTGTTAGATTGGACAATGAGCGGTTGCAGAACCATTGAGAATATATTTAACACCTTAAATCATGGTTTGGTGGATAATTCTTGTGGTGAGTTTATCTCTTACGCAATTAGCGAGATGAAAAAATATCCAAGCGTACCCGTCATTATTGATAATCGTTATCTCTATACCTTGTTAGGGCCAAATGAAGTTGAATTACAACATGAAAGAGATATTGTTACTGAATTCATTCCAAGTACAGAAAATTACACCGTTCGAAATGAGGCGTACATTTCCGCTATGAATGAAGCATTCACTCAAACTGTCTGTAAGTTTTCTGAAAATAATCCAGTATTTTTACTGGAGCAAACGCCAGAGCTCAAGCTACATGTGCCTAAGGTGATGGCCAGAGAAATTATGAAAGGGAATGATAACTTTCGAGTTAAAATTTCATTAAAAGAATACCAAGATCGAAACTTGATATTAGAAAGCGTAGTCACAAACCTGCGAGAACAGTGTCATGTGAATTATATTTCGGTAGCTAAGCACTTTTGTGATGATAACTATTGTTATGGAGATATCGATGGCCGGCCAGTTTATTTTGATGATGACCATTTGAGTGAATTTGGAGCTTCAATGTTAATCCCTGACATGCGAAATCAGTTGAAGCCACATCTATAATTAACCTTATAAACTTGGGTTAGTACTTTTGAAGTGTTTTTTTGTCTGTATAATCGTCACTCTTTATTTTTTATTTTATGAGTGATTAATGATTGCAAGTGGATACAGAGATGATATCAGTGGCTTAAGGGCCTTAGCTGTTGTTATCGTCATTCTTTTTCATACAGGGTTTACGTCGGTTTCTGGTGGGTATGTCGGTGTCGATGTATTCTTTGTCCTGTCTGGATTCTTAATTACTTCGATACTGTACAAAGACCTTGTCGCAGGAGAGTTCTCCTACAAGAAGTTCTACCTTCGTCGTGTTAGACGGCTAATTCCGGTACTGCTAGTCGTGCTTGCTTTTACCCTCACGACTTGTTGGTTCTTTCTTTTACCTGAAGATTTTTATCGTACAGTAAATGGAGCCGGGACGGCTTTCCTTTCTGTAAGTAACTTTTATTTCAGCAATATAACGTCAGGGTATTGGGGGGCAAGAAGTCAGCTTGTTCCTCTCATCCATACTTGGTCGCTATCGGTTGAAGAGCAGTTTTACATCATTTGGCCAACTCTTCTTCTGTTGCTGTTTAAAGTGTTTAAAAAACAGCGCCTTTCATCTTTTGTGCTACTGCTGGTCGTTGTATTTCTAGGACTGTCAGAATACCTTGCTCGTTATAGCCCAAACAGTGCTTACTACCTATTACCTGCTCGTTCATACGAACTGCTTATGGGTGCTTGGCTAGCATTAACTCTTCATCGCATCCCCGTTATTAACGCTAAGTTGAATCATTTATTATCAATAATTGCATTGGTTAGCATTGTCGCGATGGCTTTTGTTTTAAGAGAGGGGAGTGTCTTTCCTGGGATCAACGCTGCGGTTGTATGCCTTGCGACTGTGATTTTGTTAATTACGGGTAAAGATAAAGACAATCAAGGGATTATCAATAAATTGATGTCTAATAAGGTTATCGCTTATATCGGCTTGATTTCCTATTCATTGTATCTGTGGCATTGGCCGATCAATGTTTTTTGTAACTACCTTTCAATTGAGAAAACTCTACCAATTAAAGCTGCGATATTGACGCTTACCTTTGTCATGTCGGTTCTGAGTTATCATTTTGTTGAGCAAGCTTTTAGATTCAAGTATGTATTTTCACCACGTAAAACCTTTGCCTTATTTCTTGGGGTTCCGTTTGCCTTATTGCTCTCAACCGTTTTAATAACTAAAGAGCATGATGGCTTTCCTGAGCGGTTCTCAGGTGAAGGCAACGATCGCTTATCTGTTTTTATTTCAACTAATTACAATGATTGTACTGCGGCATACTGTGGGCCTGAATATAAGAACAAATTTTCGACCGATTATATAGAATCAGATTTTTTATTGGTGGGAGACTCACACGCGCAATCTATGGAAGGCTTTTTTAATTCATTAGCCAATGATGCAGAAAAGCAAGGGACGCTTGTATATAACGGCGGGACACCTTTCTTAGTGGATGTCGAACGTTATGATACGAAGCGAGAAGGTTTCACATCGTACTCCGCAAAAAACAAACAAACGCAAGAGATGATAGAGAACTTCAAAGGTGACACCGTTGTCCTGACTGCTCGTTATTCAAAATATGTGGATGAATTTTATGATTCGTGGTTTATGAGAGAGGGGGATACGCCTTCTTATGAGCAATCCTTAGAAAACTTTAAATCTAGCATGATTAGCACTATTGACTATATTTTAAGTCAGGACAAGAGGTTAATCATTGTTGAGGATGTGCCGTATTTTCCTGTCGATAAGTCAAAATGTGAAATTTTGAAATCACGCTTTGAAGGCTCAACGCTTTGTTCAAGTAGTGAAGACCGAGCGGTTATTGAAGACTTTCAGCAGTTTGAAACGGAATTCTTTGCGAAAGTGAAGCCACTCTATCCACAAGTCCTTTTTATCAATACACGAGAATTGCTTTGTGACTCACAACAATGTTACGTCGCAAAAGAAGGGTTAACGTACTACAAAGATAATGGACACTTAAATTATGTCGGTTCAAAAGCTCTTGGACAAAAGTATCTACAGCGTGACAGTAATCCATTAAATTAAGCATTTATCACAAGGGTTAACCTATATTACTGGGTTAATAGCGGTGAAGTGGCGAAACGCTTCGAACATAGAGTAATTTAGTCCCAGCTGAAATCACTTTTAGCTGGGACTTAGCTTTCGCCATTCGTAACCTTGGTTTAAAATCCTACTATTACTAACAAAAGTAGCCATCATATGAATTCAACTCTCTCTCTTATCGGCCGCACCGATGCCCTTTTTACTCAAGATATCTCTAGCCATGAAGCTGAGCTGTCGCGAATTGTGTCTGAATCTCGCTTTCTAGTTCTAGGTGGCGCGGGATCTATAGGTCAGGCTGTGACCAAAGAGATCTTCAAACGTCATCCTCAGAAGCTTCATGTTGTTGATATCAGTGAAAACAATATGGTGGAGTTGGTTCGTGATATTCGCAGCTCATTTGGCTACATTAATGGTGATTTTCAAACCTTTGCATTAGATATTGGTTCTATCGAGTATGACGCATTCATCAAAGCCGATGGGCAGTACGACTACGTATTGAACTTATCTGCTCTTAAACATGTTCGCAGTGAAAAAGATCCGTTTACTTTAATGCGTATGATTGATGTGAATGTGTTTAATACCGATAAAACTATTCAACAATCGATTGATGCGGGAGCTAAGAAATACTTCTGTGTGTCGACAGATAAAGCGGCTAACCCTGTCAACATGATGGGCGCGTCTAAACGTATTATGGAAATGTTCCTAATGCGGAAGAGTGAGCAGATGGCTATCTCAACCGCCCGCTTTGCGAATGTCGCCTTTTCTGATGGCTCTCTTCTGCATGGCTTTAATCAACGCATTCAAAAGAATCAGCCGATTGTGGCGCCAAACGATATCAAACGCTATTTCGTTACCCCTCAAGAATCCGGTGAGCTTTGTTTGATGTCTTGTATCTTTGGCGAAAACCGCGACATCTTCTTCCCTAAACTGAGTGAAGCGCTACACCTAATTTCATTTGCAGACATTGCCGTTAAGTACTTGAAACAAATTGGTTATGAACCACACTTGTGTGAGAGTGAAGATGAGGCGCGTGAACTCGCTAAAACATTACCTGCACAAGGGAAGTGGCCATGTTTGTTTACTTCTAGTGATACAACGGGTGAGAAAGACTTTGAAGAGTTTTTTACTGATAAAGAAACACTAGATATGGGTCGCTTTGATAATCTAGGTATCATCAAAAATGATCCGCTTTATCAGCAAGAACTTCTTGAATTATTTGAACAAAAAATTGGTCAAATGAAGTCAGAACGTCAGTGGACCAAAGAAGAAATTGTGAAATTATTCTTTACCATGATCCCTGATTTCGGGCACAAAGAGACAGGCAAATACCTTGATAGTAAGATGTAATCTAGAGTGCCGAATTTAGTGTGTTAATCGATAAGCTTCAAATAACGTAGAGAGTTGAGTAATGAACAAGACACCACTAGTTGAGTTTGTACGAGATATTTATCAAACCAATGACTTCATTCCACTGCATGCCCCAACGTTTGACGGCAATGAGCAGAAGTATGTTTTAGAAACCATCCAAAGCACTTTTGTATCGAGTGTCGGCAAATTTGTCGATGAGTTTGAGCAGAAAATAGAAGCTTATACGGGTACAAAAAAAGCGGTGGCGACAGTTAATGGGACAGCTGCACTTCATGCCGCGCTTTACATGGCAGGTATTCAAACTGGTGATTTCGTTATTACTCAAGCTCTGACGTTTGTCGCGACGTGTAATGCCTTACACCATATGGGTGCTGAACCGATCTTTGTTGATGTGTCACCAGTGAGTTTAGGGCTTTGTCCTAAAGCCATGGATGAATACTTAACGCAACATGCACAAGTTACAGACACTGGCTGTATTCATAAACAAACTAAGCGCCCAATCCGTGCGGTTGTACCCATGCATACTTTCGGCCACCCTGTTGAGTTAGATGAATTGATTGCCGTTTGTCAGAAGTGGAATATTGTTTTAGTTGAAGACGCTGCTGAAAGTTTAGGTTCTTTTTATAAAGGTAAGCATACAGGTACTTTGGGCGATTTTGGAGCGGTCAGTTTTAATGGTAATAAAATTATTACCACTGGTGGAGGCGGCATGGTGCTATGCAAAACAGTAGAGCTTGGCGCTCGAACCAAGCACGTCACGACAACGGCAAAAGTGCCGCATCCTTATGAGTTTTATCATGATGAAGCGGGATTTAACTATCGCATGCCAAACTTAAACGCAGCTTTGGGTTGCGCTCAAATGGAAGTGCTAGAGCCATATCTAGCACAGAAGCGAGTGTTGGCGGGTCGTTATCAAGCGTTTTTTGCTGAGAGTGATTTCCAATTTGTGGTTGAACCTGAATATGCTCAATCTAACTACTGGTTAAATGCGGTGATTTGTCCATCAGTACAAGCTCGTGATGACATGTTAAAGCAAACAAACGAATCAGGTGTTATGACTCGGCCTATTTGGCAGTTGATGCATCGTTTGCCTATGTTTAAAGATGCGCCTCGTGGTGATTTAACCCAGTCAGAGCAGATTGAAGCGCATTTGATTAATTTGCCGAGCACACCTATAGCTCTGTAGTTGTAAAAAAGATAACAAGAGATAGTCGGTTTATTATGAGCAAGCAAGTCATGAATAAGAAAATAGCCGTTTTTACAGGCACAAGAGCAGAGTACGGTCTGCTCTTTTGGCTTTTAAAAGACATTCAGAATGCTCCAGACCTTCAGTTGCAACTTTTGGTTTCAGGCATGCATTTATCTCCAGAGTTTGGCGAAACGTATCAGCAAATAGAAGCGGATGGTTTTGTGATTGATGAAAAGATTGAGATCCTTCTTTCATCAGACTCTGCTGTAGGTACGGCTAAAAGTATGGGGCTTGGGGTATTAGGCTTTTCAGATGCTTTAGCACGTTTGAAACCGGATGTGTTGGTCATTTTGGGCGACCGCTTTGAAGCGTTAGCTGCCGCGCAAACAGCCATGATCATGCGTATACCCATCGTTCATTTGCATGGTGGTGAGATCACCGAAGGCGCATATGATGATTCGATTCGTCATGCCATCACTAAGCTTAGCTACCTGCATGGCACATCAACGGAAGAGTATCGCCAACGTGTGATACAGCTTGGTGAAGATCCGAATCGAGTACAAAATGTTGGAGCTATTGGGTTAGATCACCTTAAGCGTGCAACATTTATGTCGGTCCCTGAGCTATCCAAGTCATTGGATTTCACTCTCGATAAGCCTTTCTTTTTGGTCACTTACCATCCTGTAACACTAGGTAATGAAGCGCCAGAAGAGAGTTTCCAAGCTTTACTCAATGCGTTGGATGAGTACCCCGATCATCAAGTTATTTTAACCTATCCTAATGCGGATGATGGTGGGCGACGTATTATTCCAATCCTTGAAGAATACGCACGTAATAACCCAGAACGAGTGTTCGCTATCCCTTCTTTAGGGCAGGTTCGTTACCTGAGTTCCGTTATGCACGCTACTGCTGTTATTGGTAATTCATCAAGTGGCATTATTGAAGTTCCAGCGTTTGATGTTCCAACGGTCAATATAGGTTCGAGACAAAAAGGACGCTTAGCCGCTAAGAGTGTTTTGAATGTGGAAGCAGAGCAGTCATCAATATCAGAAGCCATTCAGAACGCGATTTCTCGTGCTTACAAGGATGGTGATGAACATATTCACAATCCATATGGTCAGGGTGATACCAGCGGTCAAGTCATTGAAATGATCAAATCGTTGCAATTCACCCCAAGTAAAGCGTTTTACGATATAACTTTTAACGATGTAGAGTGAGAGAGTCATGACCTTAATTATTGCAGAAGCAGGCGTTAACCATAATGGTGATGAAAATCTCGCCTTTCAACTTGTCGATGCGGCTTATCACGCAGGCGCTGACATTGTTAAATTCCAAACCTTTAAAGCAAAAAACTTAGTAACAGAAGAAGCGGTTCAAGCAGAATACCAAGTGACGAATACTCAAAAGCAAGAATCACAATTAGCGATGTTAAGCCGATTAGAGCTTTCTTATGATGTACACCATCAGTTAGTTAAGCATTGTGAATCGTTAGGTATTGAGTTTCTCTCAACCGCATTTGATTCAGAAAGCCTAGATTTTTTAGTGAATGATTTAGGGTTAACACGCCTTAAAATTCCTTCAGGTGAGATCACAAATGCCCCATTGGTACTAGAACATGCACGTACAGGTTGTGATTTGATTGTGTCGACCGGAATGGCGACGCTATCGGAAGTTGAAGCCGTTTTAGGGGTGATCGCCTTCGGTTATACCGCTGATAAAAACGTGGAGCCAACGGAATTAGCATTTCAACAAGCTTATGCATCTGAGCAAGGTCAAAAAGCTCTGAAGAAAAAAGTGACGATATTGCACTGTACGACAGAATATCCAGCGCCTATGGCTGAAATTAACCTTAAAGCGATGGATACATTAGGCCGTGCATTTGAATTGCCAGCAGGTTATTCCGATCATAGTGAAGGGATTACTATCCCAATAGCGGCAGTGGCTCGTGGTGCTGTCTTAATTGAGAAGCACTTTACGCTAGATAAAAATATGGAAGGGCCCGATCATAAAGCCTCACTAGAACCTGCTGAGCTTACGGCTATGGTGACAGCCATTCGTCAAGTCGAAGTGGCATTAGGTGTTGGCGTAAAAAGCCCAACGGTCTCCGAAGTGAAAAATAAAGCGGTGGCGCGTAAAAGTTTAGTGGCAGCGAAAGCCATTCAACAAGGTGAGCTTATTACAGAAGACAACCTCACGATTAAGCGTCCAGGCTCAGGCATGTCACCATACCACTATTGGACATTATTAAATCAGCCAGCAAGTCAATATTATCAAGCAGGGGATTTGATTTTTGAGTAACTCGTCTCTTAAGCCTATTGTCGTCATTGGTGGCGGCGGCCATGCTAGCGTGTTAGTGGATATTTTACGCTCTCAAAAGCGGAAAATATTAGCCATTGTTTGCCCCGATGATATCAGCCAACGCAGTGTGTTTAACGGTATCCAGCACTTGAAGCAAGATGATGACGTATTGCAGTTTTTACCTGATGACGTCGTGTTAGTTAATGGCATTGGTATGCTGCCAAAGTCACACTTAAAGCGTAAACTTAATGAGTATTACCTCTCCCATGGCTACCAGTTCGAGACGGTGATTGCAAAGAGTGCACAAGTTTCGTCATTTGCCGTCATTGAACCTGGTGTGCAAGTATTTGCGGGGGCCATCGTCCAAGTCGGCGCATTTGTTGGTGCTCATAGCGTGATTAATAGTGGTGTCATTATTGAGCATGATTGTCATATTGGTCGTTATAATCACATTGCGCCAAGGGCGACGTTATGTGGACAAGTGACAACTCAAGATGATGTATACGTTGGAGCTGGTTCTACCGTTATTCAGAACATTAAGCTAGAGCAAGGTTCAATTGCTGGTGCTGGTGCTATAGTGACAAAAAATATCGCCTCTCAGCAGATTTGTTATCCAAGTCGATCGATAATAAAGGCGTCAAAGTGATCGGTTTGTGTAAAGTGTGTTGTCATTTAAAAGTTAATATAAAAAAACATGAAGGTAAGTCATGAGTCATAGCTGGAAAAATGTATTAATAAAGCCAACCAGTACACTGCGTGATGCATTGGAAATTATTAATAATGAATCACTTAGGGTTGTGCTTGTTGTTGATGAACAGGACAGCTTAAAAGGGGTTGTGACTGATGGTGATATCAGACGTGGTTTGCTTGATAATTTACCGTTAAATGCTGAAGTTCAGCTCGTCATGAACATCTCACCGACAACCGCTGATATAAATACCCCTAAAGATGAGCTTATTGCGGAAATGGAGAGCAAAGGAATTCTGTCTATTCCATTGCTAAATAAGGGTAAAGTCGTTGGCCTTGAAACATTACACGGCGCATTAAGCCGTCCTGTTTATCAAAATCCGGTATTCTTAATGGCTGGTGGTTTTGGTACTCGTTTACGACCATTGACCGATACTTGCCCTAAGCCGATGCTAAAAATTGGTAACAAACCTATTTTAGAAACGGTGATCCGCAGTTTTATTAAGGCTGGTTTTGTAAACTTTTATATTTCAACTCACTATATGCCAGAGCAGATCGAACAACATTTTGGCGATGGCTCCGATTTGGGCGTTAACATCACTTATGTTTACGAAGAGTCGCCGCTAGGAACGGGTGGAGCATTAGGCCTTTTACCAAAAGATTTACCGCAAGACCTGCCACTCATCATGATGAATGGTGATGTTTTGACGAAGGTTGATTTTCAACGGTTGCTTGAGTTCCATACAGAAAATCAAGCAGATGCAACCATGTGCGTTCGTGAATATGATTATCAGATCCCTTATGGGGTTATCAATGGCGAAGGCAATAAAATTACCAGCATGGTTGAAAAGCCAATTCAACGATTCTTTGTTAATGCTGGTATTTATGTTGTGTCGCCGAGAGTAATTCAATCCGTTCCCGAGAACCACCATATCGACATGCCAACACTGCTTGAAGAGCATATGGTTGAGCGTGAAAATATTCTCATGTTCCCTATTCATGAATATTGGTTAGATATAGGTCGTATGGATGACTTTAATCGTGCGCAAGCGGATATTCATACGCTAGGGTTGGATTAATGATTATGAATAGCATCATTAATAAAGTTGCTGTAATTGGGTTGGGTAATATAGCCACTCGTCATCGTCGTAATTTGAAGGCTGTATTTCCAGGGGCTGAATTGCTGGTTATGTCGGCAAGTGGACGCATACCGGAAGAAGCCATCAGTGATAGCGACGGAATTGTGGCGAGTGTTGAAGCTTTAATAGAAGCGAAAGTTGAGTTGGTTATTGTTGCGTCGCCGGCCCCTTTTCATGCTCAGCATGCAATCCCATTGATTGAAGCTGGTATTCCTACGTTAATAGAGAAGCCAGTAACAACCACGAGTGAAGATGCCGATTCAATTCAAAAAGCGATAGATGAGCATGGTACGCCTGTCGCGGTAGGCTATTGCTTACGTTATCTTCCTTCAGCCAAGGAGCTGAAGAGATTGCTCGATAACAAGGTGATTGGTACCTTGTACAATGCGCATATTGAAATTGGTCAATACCTACCAGACTGGCGTCCAAGTAAAGATTACCGAGATTGTGTGTCGGCCAATAGACATTTAGGTGGTGGGGCTCTCTTTGAACTCAGTCATGAGTTAGATTATGCTCAGTGGCTGCTAGGGCCTCTTCATTTACAGCATGCTTTATTACGTTCCTCTGAAGAGCTTAATTTAGAGGTCGAGGACATGGCGGATATCACCGCATTAACCGATACTGGTGCTGTCGCGACCATTCATTTGGATTTTTTACAGCGCAAAGCGCATAGAAAATGCAGCTTTGTGGGGAGCTACGGGCGAATAGATTGGGACTTGATTCAGAACCAGCTTACTTTGACGACTGCAACAGAAACTCGCGTTCTTTATAGTGAACCTGAGTGGGATAAGAATAAGATGTACGTTGCTATGATAAAAGATTTTGTACAGATGATTGGGCAAAATGGGCATACGTGTACAGAGTTGGCAGAAGCAGTAACGACCGTCCACCTAATTAACGATATTAAGCACAAAGCTTGTAAGCTATAGAGAAATAGAATGAAAAATTTTGCGTTCATTTTTGCTCGAGGAGGCTCTAAAGGTCTCCCTGGAAAAAATATTAAGCCGTTAGCTGGAAAGCCGCTGTTGCAATACTCCATTGATACAGCACTTGCATCGCCATCTATCGACAGAGTGTTTGTTTCGACTGATGACACCGATATTGCAAAGGTGGCGATTGAATCAGGTGCGATATTGATTGAAAGACCAGAGGAGCTCGCCACAGATACAAGCCCTGAGTGGCTATCATGGCGTCATGCCATTGAGTGGGCTAATGAACATTACGGTAAATTTGAGGGCTTTGTTAGCTTACCTGCGACAAGTCCACTTCGTGGCGTTGTGGATGTAGAAGCTGCAATTGAAAAGCGTTGCGACGTCGATGCCGATATCTGTATTTCAGTGACCCCAGCAAGCCGTAGCCCTTTCTTTAATATGGTAAAAGAGACGCAAGATGGCTTTGTGGAGTTGGTGAATAAACCAGACTCAGATGTCACTCGTCGTCAAGATGCACCTGAAGTTTTTGATATCACCACGGTTGTGTATGCAACGACACCAGAGTTTGTATCAAATCATTATGGGTTGTTTTCTGGGAAGGTGACTAGTATTGAAGTACCAAAAGAGCGTGCGGTTGATATTGATGATATTTATGACTTTAAGCTAGCTGAAGCGATTGTACAGGAATACCGAGAATGAAGAGTTTATTAAATAATCACAAAGTACTGATTGCTGGTGCAGGCGGTTTACTGGGTGCAAAAGTGGTAAAGCACGCTTTAGAGCAGGGTGCGAACGTCATTGCGGCAGATATTAACCTTGAATTGATGAGTGAAAAACTCATTGCCCAAGATGTAAATATTGGAAGTTCGGAGCTAGAACTTGTGAAGCTGGATGTAACCAGTGAATCTGATATGAAAGCGTTCTTTGCTTGCCGGAATGATATTACTGGTGCCGTTAATAGTACTTACCCGCGCAACAAAACTTATGGTGCACACTTTTTTGATGTGTCATTAGATAGCTTTAACGAAAATTTATCATTGCATTTAGGCAGCGCGTTTCTATTTACTCAGCAATGTGCCGCTTATTTTAAGAATAATCAAACACCATTCTCACTGGTTAACATTTCTTCAATTTATGGGGTGGTTGCACCTAAGTTTGATATTTACGACAATACACCAATGACTATGCCTGTTGAATATGCGGCAATTAAGTCCGCTATTTTGCACCTAAACAAATACGCATCGGCCTATGTTAACGATAGCCGATTCAGAATTAACTGTGTGAGCCCTGGTGGTATTTTTGATCATCAGCCTGATGCTTTTTTAGAAGCATACAAGAGTAATACTCACGGTGCAGGTATGCTGGACGTCGAAGAAATCATTGGTTCAGTACTCTTTTTACTTTCAGAGCAATCTAAGTTCGTCACTGGACAGAACATAATCGTCGATGATGGCTTTAGCCTGTAACGAAAACATTCAAAGTGAATAAAATGAAAATAGCAATAATTGACTATGATATGGGCAATGTTCGCTCTATTGAAAATGCGATCAACCATGTCGGAAACTACGAGATTCAAGTCACCAATGATCCCGTTATCATTGAAGCGTCAAATTGTATTATTTTACCCGGTGTTGGCGCTTTTCCTGATGCTATGAAAAAGCTGCATGAAAAACAACTGGTGGATGTACTAACCCATGAAGTGATGACTAAGAAAAAACCAGTTCTCGGTATATGTCTTGGTATGCAGTTGTTATTTGAATCATCGGAAGAGATTCAAATAACAACAGGACTTGGTTGGATCCCTGGTAAAGTGGAATACATGAAACCGGGTCAAGGACTGCGTGTACCTCATGTGGGTTGGAACTCATTGATTTTACAAAAAGATCAGAGTGTATTTGACTACCTTCATGATGATAAAGATTTTTATTTTGTACATAGTCTGTGGGTTAATTGCTCGGCAGAATATAAGCTAGCAACTTTTGACTATGGCATCGAAATGACAGCGTCAGTGCAGAAAGAGAATGTGGTTGGGATGCAGTTCCATCCAGAGAAAAGTCAGAAGAATGGCTTGGCAGCAATGAAGAGCTTTTTAGATTGGGCTCAAATTCAATCAACAGGTGGCAGTGATGCTTAAAACTCGATTAATTCCATGCATAATTACAAAAGGTGAGCTTGTTGTTCAGAGCTTCGGTTTTAAAAAATACTTGCCGATTGGTAATGTAAAAACGGCGATTGATTTTTTTGTAAACTGGGATGTTGATGAAATTGTCGTTAATGATATTGATGCAACAAAAGATGGACGAGAGCCAAACCTAGAGTTGGTGAGTTGGGCGGCAAGAGAGTGTTTTGTTCCTTTAACTGTCGGTGGTGGTATTAAGAGCATCGATCATATCCGTCAGCTTTTAAAAGCCGGTGCGGACAAAATTGCTATCAACTCATTAGCGATTGAAACGCCAAGCTTTATTACTGAATCATCGTCTCTTTTTGGTAGCCAATGCATTACCGTCTCTATTGATGCAATTGAACAAGATGATGGTTATAAAGTTTATGATTATCAACAAGGTATAACATTAGATTTAGATGTTGTTGAGTGGGCTAAAAAAGTGGAATCTCTTGGCGCAGGCGAAATTCTACTGAACTCTGTCGACAGAGATGGTAGCCGAGAAGGATATGACACCCAGTTACTTCGCAGTGTTAGCGATAATGTTTCTATTCCAGTGATAGCTCTTGGTGGTATTGGTCGTTTTGATCAGCTTGCCGACGGTGCTATTGAAGGTGGATGTCAAGCGTTGGCTGCAGCAAACATCTTCCAACATATGGAACACAGTACTATTGCGGCTAAAGCCCAGATGAGAAGTGCAAATTTGAACGTGAGATTAAGCTCAGAAGTGAAATATGAAAACTTTGAGTTGGATTTCCTTGGTCGCCCCTACTAAGTGTATAAATTATGAAATATTGTAAACGTTGTTTGTATCCAGAAAACCACGCGCTTAATTTAATACTCGATAATGATGGAGTATGTAGTGGTTGCCGTGTGCACGAAGAAAAATACCAAATTGATTGGCAGAAGAAAGAGCAAGAGCTAGAGCAATTATTGGCTCACTATAAGGTCAGAACTGGTTCTCACTACGATTGTGTGATCCCTGTGACTGGAGTGGGAGATGATTTCTTCATTGTTGATTTGATTAAGAATAAATACGGCCTAAACCCGTTGCTTGTTACCTATAACACTCACTTCTCAACCAAAGTCGGTATTAGAAACCTCGCTCGTCTTATTACTGAACTTGATTGTGATCATATGACATCAACAGTGGGCCCGGATACAGTCAAAGAGATTACCCGCTTAACGTTAGAAAATATGGGTGACATGTATTGGCATGTACTGGCAGGCAGTCAGACATTCCCAGTTCAAGTCGCGACAAAACTGGATATCCCACTGATTATTTGGGGTGTTAATGGTTGGCTAGATCAAGTGGGAATGTTCAGCCATCACGACAGAGTGGAAATGACCAAAAAGGTTCGCAAAGAACATGCTCTACGTGGAGTGGATGCAGAGCACCTTATTGGCGGCAGCCAAAAGGTTTCGGTAAAAGATCTACAAGCATTTACATATCCTTCAGATGAGCAGTTAGAAAAATCGAGAGTGCGTGGATTATATGTAGGTAACTATGTTCAATGGGATTCGCAGCAACAAATTGAAAATATGATTGAGCGTTACGGTTATGAAACGCATGAACAAGAACGCACGTACAACCGTTATGAATCTATCGCTTGTGCCAATAATGCCAGTGTTCATGACTACATTAAATATTTGAAATTTGGTTATGCCAAAGTGAACGACCATGTAGCCAGAGATATTCGCTTGAAGCGTATTTCTCGTGAACAAGGTTTAGCATTAATTCGCCAATACTTACCAATAAAACCAAAGGCACTGGGCCGCTTCTTAGAGTGGGCGGAGCTAACAGAAGATGAATTTTATCAGTACATTGATAAATTCCGCGATTCTAAAGTGTGGGAAAAAGACGACGCAGGTGAGTGGGTACTAAAAGAGTCTGTCTTAGATCTTCAACTTTCAGAAAACGAGCAAGAGCTCGCCGTTGAAGATCCTCGCGAGTACAAGCAGACAGATCTACTGGAATCTCAATCTTTCGATGATGAGTATATTTTACTAGGCCGTACTTACATTGATGAAGAAAACTTTAAGGCGAAAGAAGGGTAAATTATGAAATTTTGTTCAAATTGTGTAATGCCTGATACGAAGCCTGGTATTGTTCTCGATGATCGTGGTTTTTGTAATGCTTGTCGTACGAAAGAGATCAAAGAAACTATCGATTGGACTGCGCGTCGAAAAGAGCTTGATGCCATCGTGGATGATATCAAGGCTCAAAACAACCCATTTTATGACTGTATTGTTGCAGTGAGTGGGGGGAAAGATAGTTGGTATCAAGCAGCGGTATTGGCTGAAGAGTATGGCCTGAAAGTGCTTTGTGTGACATTAGCGGCTCACGTGCCAACTACAGAAGGTATTGATAACCTTAACGAAATGATTAAAGACTTAAATGTCGATCATATGAAAATCACCATTAAACCAAGTGTTTTTCGTAAGATCAGACAGAAATGTTTCCTTCGTCAAGGTGAGCCTAACTGGGCAGAGCACTGTGCTATGTTTTCAAGTGTTGTGAATACCGCTCTAATTTATGACGTACCGTTGGTGGTTTGGGGGGAAGATATCGCCTTTGAGTTTGGTGGTTTGCAGCGTGCAGAGAGTAAGCCTTCTGCTCTAGCGATCAACAAAAGTGACCTCATCAAAGAGAAGACTATCCATGACTGGCTTGATGATGATATTTCTGAAAGAGATATCTTCTTCTACAAATACCCTGATTACCAGAAGTTGCAAGATGCTGGCGTGAAGAGCATTTACCTTGGTCACTTCTTACGTTGGTACGGTAGACAAAACTATGAGTTTGTCAAAGAGCGTGGTTTTGTTGGGCGTAGGGCTGGCCCACTCCCAGGAAACTTCCTAGATTACGATAATATTGATGAAAAGTTGTGTGAAATTAATATTTGGTTCAAGTACCTAAAGTTTGGTTTTTGGCGTGCGACAGACCAAACTTGTTATGATATCTGGAACGATAGAATGACAAGAGATGAAGCTGTTGATATCGTCAATCGTTTGCAAGGTGAGTTCCCTGGTAACGATCTAAATCATTTCCTACGCTTTCACGATATAACAGAAGAGCAATTCTGGGAAACTGTAGAGAAGTTCCGCAACCATGATCTTTGGGAGAAAGTAGATGGTGAGTGGAAGCTTAAATACCAATTAGATAAAATTCCGCTGAAAGGGAAGGAGTGATGCAAAAGCTCTACAGCAAATTTAAATTCTGGCTAGAAGCTCCAAGAATTGGACCTGATATGCCTCTGACGCATTGGATGCTCCACTCTAAGCGTTTAGGAAATTTCTTGTGCCGTCGGAAATTTAAAGCAATGGGAGAAGGGGCTTCTGTTCGTGCTGGTGTTTATGCGGTTGCCACAGATAAAATTACGCTAGGTAATAACGTTACAATTAGGCCTGGCAGTATGTTACATGCAGATCCTGAGCCCGACGGTGCAGAGATTATTATTGAAGATGATGTGCTTATTGGATCTTCAGTACATATTTATCTTGATACTCATGCCTATGATGACATCAGTAAACCTATTTTTGCTCAAGGTTTTTATCCTGCCAAATCCGTTAAGTTAAAAGCGGGTTGTTGGATCGGTGCAAATGTGGTGATTTTACCTGGTGTTACCATTGGTAAAAATAGTGTGATTGGTGCGGGATCTGTCGTAACTAAATCAGTACCAGATTATTGTGTTGCAGTAGGTAACCCCGCTAGGGTGATTAAACACCTAGATGAGAGCTAGCGTACTCACGATAAGATAGTATTAAAAAGCCTACATAATGTAGGCTTTTTACTTTTTATTAAGATTCAAATTGTTTCATTAAATACTGATTAAATGAATCAGATAATGTACCGGCTAAGTCTTCATTTTTAAGTACTTGGAGAGGGATTTCGCTGTATATAATCGATAAAGTATAGAGAGCCGTAGATGAGTAGCCGTAGAGTTTGGATAATTTAATCTTTTCTTTACCAATTTCTCTTTCGATTGGAGATGAAGAGTTATGTATGGTGACACCTTCAAGCTCTGAAACTGCTTTGAAAATATCATCTTGCTCCATTCTATGCGGAAAATAAATCATTCTTTTTCCGGACTCTTGGATAACTGATTTTATGGTACTTAAATATCCTTCAGGCTGAATCCCTTCTTTATACACACCAACATTCGCCTCTCCAATAAAACCAATCGGACCGTTAGGGTCAAAACATGCTTTACTGTCTAGTGTTGATCTCAAGTCAGACATTGTATTTTTGTGTAACTTGATATTATCTTCTGGCAACTTAAAAACGGTAAACATTTCAAAGTTAGGGAGCCTACCGACTGAACTCGGCGGTGCTATGCCTTGAATTCGTAGTAGGAAATCATTCAGAAGACGTTTTCGTGTGTAAGATTTTTGGGGGCGGATCTCTTCTTCGTATTCAACTAAGGTTGCGAGTCCATCATCCAGATAAATAATTTTGTCGGCCAAGACATTTTGTATAAATACATTACTTCTCCAACCGTGATATTCGCTTAAGAAAAGGTGATCAATATGCGAGTGGTGCTTTTTGATCTTATTAATCACTTTCGGGACATGAAAAGTTCGATTGCTACGAGGAATGCGAATAATTTTATCCCAAACACTCTCATCGAGAATCTCTTCCATGTTTTTCTTTCCTCGTTCAGCAACCTGCTCAACGAGAACTAATAGATTATTGGTGGTGCCAAAGTGTACTCTTGCCTCATTGGCACAAATGTACTGGAAGGGAGAGGTAATGACGAAAACATTCATATGCTTACGAACCTTGATTATCAGATAATTGTATTGAGTTAGATATGGAGCCTTGATTGTGTTTAACAACCTTTAAAGCCTGATTGCGCATAGACTTACCAGTCGCTGGCTCATTGAATATTTCGAGTAGTCGAGCTTGAATTGATGACTTTGAACAAATCACAATACCATGTGTGTCATGCAATGCTTCAACAATCTCTTTAAAATTAAAATAACTCGGTCCAGTAATGATAGGGATACCCAAAGCGGCAGGCTCTAACACATTATGCCCGCCGACTTTCTTGCCGAGTAAGCTACCGCCCATAAAACAGACATCTGCTGCGCCCATCAGTACTAGCATTTCACCCATAGTATCACCCAGATAGACTTGGGTTTCTGTTGATAGGGTTTTAGTTGCTAGGTCTTTAATTGCCGAAGCTTCGGTTGATGAGGTTCCAGCAGCTGAGGCTCCAACGGTGATAGTTTCATCCGAGGTGCGCCTCGTGCTTGTAAATTTTAAACTTTTACATAGATCAAAAACTTCATCAAAACGTTCAGGGTGGCGAGGGACAAGGATCAGCAACGCATCAGGATGCTGCTTTAATACTTCTGCATGAGCAGCAAGCACTTGCTCGTCTTCCCCTTTATGCGTACTAGCTGCAATCCATATTGGGCGATCAACGCCTAACTGTTCCCGTAGAGCTTTACTTTGTTCAATGGTTTGATCAGAGATAGTGATATCGAATTTTATCGAACCTGTGGTCACTAGCTTCTCTTTACTAACACCAAGCTGAGCAAAGCGTTCCTTATCGGAATCAAATTGGCATAGCACTTTCGTCAAACATTTTTCAATTTGATTAAATAGCGGTTGAACCTTAGCGTAGTTCAGGAAAGATTTTTCAGATAGACGCGCATTCACCACATAGATAGGAATGCCGGCTTGGTTTACTGCGTTAACCGTATTTGGCCACAATTCGGTTTCAATGATAAGCATTTTACTTGGCTGAATCGCTTTCAAGAATCCTTTTACAGCAAAAGTAAAATCCAGTGGCATGTATCGGTGTTCAATCATTGTGTGAGCACTTGCTAACTTGGCTATTTGCTCTGCACCCGTGCTTGTTGTTGTGGTCACAATAATCGGTTGCTGCGGGTTTTGCTCTAGCATTTTTTTGATCAGTGGCGTGGCGGCAATGCTTTCCCCTACCGACACAGCATGAACCCAAACAGGCTTGATATTACTGTTTTCTGCTGCATTGATAAGCGGAGGCGTGACGCCAAAATGCTCTTTCCAACGAGAACCAAACTTAGGCTTATTGGGTTTCGACTTATATAACCCAAACAATAATAGGGGGGAAGCTAAGCTAAGCAGTAGCGTATAGATCAAGCGAACAATCATGCTTCACTCGCTTGGTTTGGTTGCTCTTTCGCTAGTACTTTGACTGATTGACGTTCTAAGCACTCTAAAATTTGCGTAGGGTACAACTCTTTCATGCACTTCGAATGACCAAGTGGGCATTCGCGTTTTTTACATGGAGAGCACTCAATACCAGTGTAAAGAATATCGCCAGTATGAGTTAATGGCGGTGCATAATCTGGAGAAGTTGGGCCGTAAACGCCGACCACATAGCAACCGACCGCCGATGCCACGTGCATCAATCCTGAGTCATTACTCACCACGCTTTCACATGCAGCCAGTAGATCAACTGCTTCAATTAACGAAGTTTTTCCCGCCAAAATATGAATGTTGGAGTGAAGCTCTGATGGAATGCGGCTGACAATGTTTTCACAAACCGGTAAGTCGTTTTGAGACCCAAATATCCATACTTGATAGCCTTTCTCACACATTGCTTCAGCGACAGTAGCATAGTGCTCTTGCGACCACATTTTTGCAGTACCAAACGCCGCGCCAGGGCTTAAACCGATGGCCTTTTGGCTACGATTGAGCTGATGCTTTTCTAAAGCGGCATCTTGTGCGATTTTATCAATATGTAGGCTAGGGTAGGGTTGTTTGTCTAATCCGCCAAGCGAACTCGAATCGATCATGTTCACTTTTGGATAGCCAAGAGCAATGTATCGTTCAACCATATATTGGAACGATTTTTTGTTCGGGCGAATATCGTTCAACAAACCGTAACGCATTTCACCTGTCCACCCAATACGGGTTGGAATGCCTGCAAACCAAGGGATCAGAGCTGACTTGGCTGAGTTTGGCAGGATATAAGCGTGTGTGTAATGCTCATTTTTCAGCTGTTTTCCTAAGCCACGACGGCCAAAGAAATTAAACTCACCATGACCAAGAGGCATTTCAATGGCTTGATTGACCTCCGGCATACGTTCTAGGATTGGTTTGCACCACGCCGGAGCCAAGACATCAATCAAAGCGTCTGGTTCTTGCAGTTTGAGAGTCATGTAGAGTGATTGCGACATCACCATATCACCGATCCAAGATGGACCAATAATGAGAATTTTTTTTGCAGACATCACTTCGTCTCTCTATTCATTATCTTTTTGTGACGCACTTACTTGCTCCGCATAGCGTGATCGCATTTCTCGGTAGAAATGACGTCCATCGGTCTGTGTGCGTAAAAATCGTAGCGTCCACATATAGTGTTCAGGTTGTTTTCCGACAAAACTCTCAATCGCTTGATTCATCTCTCGCGCATTCTCTGCATCACTGCCATTTTGCGCTATCGGAGGAAGGAACTCTATCACGTAACGGCCTGTCTCTGGATCTATGGAAGCGAAAGTAGGAATGACGATCGCTTTAGATAGCTTTGCAACCTTTGCTAAACCTGGAAATGTGGCTTTGGTGGTGGCAAAAAAATCAACGAACTCACTTACCTCTTCACCATGATCTTGATCGGGTGAGTAATAGCCAAAGTAGTTGCCTTTAATGGCTTTCACATAAGGTTTTATTCCGGCAGAGCGCTCATAAACCCTACCACCATATTGCACTCGTTGTCGGTGCATCAGCCAATCGGATATCAGATTTTTCTGCTGCTTGATCATGGCAACTAAAGGGATACCTTGCGAAGCTAATACCACGGCTGGCACATCAATTGCCCAAGAGTGTGGAACGAAAAGAACAAACTTCTCTTCTCGTTCTATGCATTGATCCATATAGTGTCTGTTGATCATGTCAGTATTAGCTTGTAGCCACTTTGCTGAACGTGATGAAAGCAAACTGAATCGCATCATCACGATTCCAGCAGAGTACAAGCTCTTATACACTAATGTCTCTCGAGCGGTATTATCGAGCTGAGGAAAGCAGTGCAAGAGGTTAGCTCTGATATTATTAACGGCATTACGATTGGACTTGATCATATGTGACGCAATCAAATGTGCTAACCATTTATGTACTTTGAGTGGCAATAGGGCAAATGGCACGGAGAGTATAACGGCTAACCAGGTTCCCCAATATTTAGGCGCAAGAAATCGCCACTCAAAAGTGGGGTTATAGGCTTTAGGATCAAAATCGTTTTGGTTTTTATTCATAATTTTTCTAGAGTGATACTTCGCTAAATACCAGAGTGTCTTTCTAACCCATTACTTATTAATCATTGGCATGTATTCAGCGATACCTTCCGCTACGGATTTAAATTGATGCTGACATCCTGCCGCTCGCAATTTGGTTAAGTCAGCTTGAGCGAATTCCGGATAGGTTTCTTTCAATAACGCTGGATCGTCAATCGCCTCAATCTCACTTTTCCCATGATACTGAACAACAGCTTTAGCCATATCGCCTAAAGATTCAGCTTGGCCCGTTCCGACATTGTAAATACCAGAGATACCATTTTGTAAAAACCAAAGATTTACCGCGACAACATCGCTCACGTGTACGAAGTCACGCTTAAAGTGTTCGCTGCCAGCGACAATAGTCGGCGCATTTCCTGCGTTGAGTTGTTGGTTCAGTTGGAATGGGAGTGAAGCCTGCTCACCTTTATGTTGCTCGCGCGGGCCGTAAACACTGAAATAACGCAGAGCGGTAATTTGAGAAAGCGTTTCACCGTGCGCTTCTGCATCTTCCCATAAGCGGCGAACATAGTTATCGAACTGCTGTTTAGAATAACCGTAAACATTCAGTGCACTTTCAAATTGCTTCTCTTCAATGAAGTTGTCGCTGCGATCACCATAAATTGCGGCTGATGACGCGTAAAGGAATGGGATTTGACGCTCTAAACAGTAATGCAGCAGCTCTTTTGAATACTCATAGTTGTTGAGCATCATAAATTTTCCATCTGTTTCAGTTGTATCAGAGCAAGCTCCTTGGTGGAAAATCGCGTCAATAGGGCCAAACTCTTCGCCAGACATTAGCTGAACCAGAAAATCATCACGATCCATATAATCGGTGATATCAAGATCCACTAAGTTTTCAAATTTCTTACCATTTTTTAGATTATCGACAACTAGAATGTCGTTAATGCCCGATTCGTTTAATGCTTTAACAATGTTGCTGCCAATCATGCCAGCGCCACCAGTAACGATAATCATAAATATTCCACCAAAGATAAAAAATACTTAAGAATTTTAGCAGAGAAGAGAAATGGTTACGAGTATGTCATGTGGGTTGGGTTTAAGTGGTAAGTATGGATATCGATTCAAACAAAAAGGCTGACAATAATGCCAGCCTTTGGTTTTTTATTTGCGTGCTCTTTATTTATGAGTCCGCTAGATTCGTACGTCGTCGCTTCATGGTTTACTCAACGCTGTTAGGGCGCTGATACCACTGGCTTCTTGCGTCTGTCTCATCAAACAGGTGATATTTACGGTTCAGAGTTTGTCCGCCATCACGAGTAATTGGCTGCCATGCAATATTGCCGCGGCTGGTGCTTGGCTTAACGGTTAAAATATCAAATGGAATCGAGATGTAGAAACCTTTGTTATAGCTGCCTTCACCATACTCTTCGGTGGTTAAATCCGTTACCGTTGCAAACGCACCGACAATCATGCCTGATTTAAACTGCTTAGAGAAATCGACGCGGGTACCCATATCGCCGCCTAAGAATTTACCGACACTCACCTTAAATAGCGTGTTCTGCAATAGAGACCATTCAGGCATGTAGTAACCGGTTAATTGTCCTGTTGTGCCTTTATCTAACACATACGCTTGGCAGTTAACTTGGCCAGGAGAGCAATTGCTAGCATCATAGCCGTCGTAATACACATAGGCTGAATCAAAAGTACCGAACCAGCTATCAGGGTCACGTTGAGAAACAAGGTTGGCATCTAAACCAATGGCCCAATTCTTGTTCATTGGTCGATACAGTACTTCGCCACCTACACCAGCAAACATGGTTTCTAGGTAGCCACCGTAAGCTTGGGTATAAATCTCATCAGTCGGTTGTTCAAACCAAGTGAGCTGCAAATTACTCAAGCGTATAGGGTTATCATGTACATAAGATCGGAACATAGTACGAACACGAGGAACCGCGAAGTTGTTGATGTGTGGGTTTTGCTCAATGTAGTTAAATTTGTCGTAGTTATCCGCCAAATTAAAGTAGATTGAACCACTTGCTTCTAGGTTATCCGTCAGCCACACATTAGCATCCGTATTGAAACCGATGTTATATAGATAGAACGCCTCTGGCCCACCTAAAGACTGTGACAGTACAGGTGATAAACCAACATTCCAGCGCTCTTTATTAGTCGCAAGCGTTGAGCTTGTTGAGCCGTCTGATGCACTTTTCTGTTGGCTTTCACTATGTGGCTCAATTTGCTGCGTTGCATCACTCGCTTTAGCGCCAATGTACTGATAAGTCGCGGCTTGGCGATATTGCTCTGCATCGACTTGAGTTTCTGTTAGGTCAATACCGTGGTTATTTTCAACGATACGATAAGTCGAAATTGTCTGCGGAGTGTCGTTTGCAAGAATGGCGGCCACGCGATCAACCGCTTCATCACGGTTGCGGTACTTAACTTGCTTACCCGTTACAATTAAGGTATCGCCATCTTGTTCAATAGTGCTTTGCTCATAACCCGCATTGTTTTCTAATTGCTGTGCGACCTGCTGCCAATCTGTGGATTGTTCTTGATCTGCATTCGCGCCTTCATCATTGGTGAACTCCGAAGGTCGAGCTGACACCGCTTGTTTTGGTTCATCGCGCCATACCGCTTTCATTTCATCAAAATTGGTATACAGATTGAATCCGAACGTAACAGTATCACCGCGTTGGTAGCTGAGTTTCGCATCGCCCCAATTACCAAATTGATACAGCACGCCAATATTCCATGGCGTATGTTGAGGCATTGGCTTCGTTTGATACTCTTCGCTGTAATCATTGGCGTCATATTCGAGTTTTAAGCGCAGTGGCTGATAAGGAGTTTGATATTCAATTCCGCCATATAAAGCTGCAGGGCCTTTAAACCAACGCTCAAAATCAACACTGCCGCCGGCGCCTTTAAATTCACTCGCACGGTCGCAGAATTTGTCACTGACTTTACAAAATGGATTGGTGAAGTTGCCGCTTTGGCCAATATAACCCCAGCCCATACCTAATGTGACATCAAGTGGTCCAAAGTTCTTAGTACCAGCAATAAACTCCCCATCAAACAGGCCTGTGCCACCAAAATCACGGATACCGATAGATGTTTCAGGCAACCAGTAGCTCTCTTCTAGCAAGCGGAATTTAAAATCGATCCCTTTATCGGTATATAAGTTATCGCCACTGTAATTAGGGTCTGGATTAAACAGCATGTCTGGCACGCGAGTATAGCGAATGGTGGTTTCGAACCAAGGGAACAACTGAATCGAGGTGTAGTAGTGTTGGTAGTCTTCATTAATGTTGACCCCAAAATTAAACTCGCCCTCTTTTGCCATTCGTCCGCTTGGCATCTGCATTAAGCCCACACCGCCAAAATCGGTTTGAGAAGGACGTAACTGGACGGGGTGCAACTTGCTAACGGTTTGTTCGCTGGTGGTGATAGATTCATTTGCGAACGCTGGATTTAATACTAGTAACAGTGAAGTAGAAACCAGAGTTCTAGAAATCAGGGCTGTAGCGTTGAATCGTGCTGAACGTGAGGTTGATTTATCAATAGAGTGAGTATTCATTAACCTTTAACCTCATATTGCATTGGGGGGGTCTGTATAAAGCTGTTTTTTATAAAGCTGTTTTGTATAAAACCAAGCAGAGTGACGATATCTTGTTCTAGCTTTTTAAGATCATTATCAAACACGCTTAAACCTGAAGAATTAAAGCCAATAAAAACAGTGCTACCGGGCATTAGGTTCATATGCTGGTTATTCCAGTAAGCGAAGCCTACTTTTTGAGTTCGGCCGTCAGGGGAAATGACCCAGGCATCGCTATTGTTTGATTGAGCGAGTAGAGCCGTTTGTTGAATGTAGTCGCCAAGTTGTTTGCTCGCGCTAAAAGGTTGCTGCGTTTGTTCAACAAGACCAAAAAAAAGAACAGTATCAGGGCGTGAATTTAACTCTAAAGCATAAGACCCAGGAAGCGAGGGGTTAAGAGATGGGTCTAAGCGAATCGTATCTAAATCAAGGTTGATATCTTCACGGTATGCGAACGACACCTGCTTGAGTTGCTGGAGTAGCATCGCTGCGTTTTGTTGGTAATCAATGTCTGAACTTAATGCTTCAAGCTGTTGAACAACACTATTGAACAGCGCGTCTGCTTGACTCTGTTTATCTAAATTAAACAGCTTATAGCCTTCTGGGTATGGAGAATAAGAAGAGGCGGTTTGAGCTGCATATTCTTGAACGACAGACTCTTGATCGAAATATAGCTGATTAAGAGCATCACTTAGTACGCGATCAAGTCGAACACTTTGATCATACTCCAAGCCAATACCTTGCAGAGTCATTGAAACCGTTGTGTTCTCTCGGTTGTCGGTGGCATTCGCAGAGCTGATAACCCCTAACGGCAAAGCCAGCGCCAGCAAACCGACCTTAAGCCATTTAAGTGGCAAATTGATTGATAAATTCATCATAGCTACTTCGGACATAGTTACTTTGGACATGGTTACTCTGGATATGGTTACTCTGGATATAGTTATTCTGGATATAGTTATTCTGGACATAGCTACTCCGCAAAAGGCTTAAGGATATCGATTTCGATACGGGTCATATCAGGGCCGACATATTGAATGCTTTTGACTACGTTTCCGTTATCGGTAATCCAATATTGGTTAGTGAAACTCTGATCCAATTGAGGGAGATGAACCTGCTCTTGCCATTGAGTGGTATTTTTCGACCATATTACAGAGTCAAGTTTCTGTTTGCCCTGCTTTATTAGAGTGATATCCGCTTGATAGCCGTAGTGATTACCTTTAGGCCAGTCATAGGTTGCATGCTGAACCTTGCCCTCTAGCCACTCGTTGTGGGTTTGGGAATCTGAGTTCGTATGGGGTTGGTTTATAACTTTAGAACGACGAGCAAGGTTTTCAGTTGGCAGTTTCAACGTTTTGATTACTTTGCCATTCTCGGTTACCACCATTGCATTGTCTGATGATACCCACTTAAGTTGAGTACTTCCCGTTGCTGGGTTTTTCTCAGCAAACGCCAACACCATAAACACGCGAGCGCCGTCGTTAAAACGCATATAGCTGCTGGCATAAGGCAGTTTGTTAATATCTTCTGCTGTCATAGTGATATCATCAAAGCCATAGGCGGCCTCTTTGATGGTGTCATTCACATGCGAAAATTTTTGTACGCAGCCAGTGAGTAGCGCCACGCCCAGCAAGCCAGCGGCTTTCCAAGTAGAACTACCAAAATGATTGAATTTCATGAGAGAAAACAGCCCTGTATTAAAGTTTTTGAGTAAGCCTTCAGAGGATATGTTGAAACCTAGACTTTGAGCGTTAGTTTATTATTAATTGTGGTGCTAATAAAGAGCGAGTCATAGCAAAAAACCAACGCTTTCACGTTGGTTTTTATTATCTAATCAGGTACAAACAATCGCGATTAAAGCTGTTTGTACCATGATGTCGTGGCTTATTTAGCAGTACCAGTAGTACCAGTAGTACCGTCGTTGCTGCCTGAAGCAACAGCTACAGTTGTTACTGCTACAGCCGCGCCAACAGCAACAGCCGTTGTTGTTGCAGCACCAGCCGCAGCACCAGCCGCAGCAGTACCGCCAGCAGCGCCACCAGTAGAAGCACCAGCCGCTGCAGTTTCAGTTGCTGCGAAAGCAGAAGTAGAAGCAGCAAGTGCAACTAGCATTGTTAGAGCGATACGTTTCATATCTTTTCCTTGTTAAATATACAGTTTTAAACATCGATGTTTGAAGCTCATATTAAACTTCAATTACTGATGATAATGTAACCGGAGGCATATTGTAAACCAAAGGCGTATGTTTTTGATTATTACAGAACACTCTTCCTTATTACTAGCCCCGTTTTTTATGTTATTAATTGCACCGTAGACGCAAATATGGATAATAACCACACTCTTTTTTGAGTATAAAATAAAAAGAATAATTAAAATTGAATGAAACATCTGGACGACTCGTTTCGTGACAGATGGCGCAGTGTGGTTTGCGTTGACACCAATGGGCGGTAGCGTATTTACGTGCTTGCCTAGCTGCGAATGAAAACTCTTTATATATGAACGTAATGGTTAGTTCTACAAGGATAAATACATGCAAAAATATGGGTGGCTAAGGCCAAGTAACATGGCGCTCGCTATTGCTATGTTGACCTCTTCCTCTGTATTTTCTTCCCCTTGGCTTGAATCTCAAGATCCATTCTTACGCTCCTCTCTACTTTTATTGTCTGATTCCGGAAAAATCTCGTCTCCGGTAAATCACTACCCTGCCCGATGGTCACTGTTTGGTGATGATCTTGCAAACTTAGTTCCACAAAATGCCCAATACGATAGTTCTAGTATCGTAGTCGCCAACCAACAGTTAAAGCATGCACTTCAATCGGCAAAACTTAATCGTGGGAACCGCCGGGCGAAATTGGTTTACGGTAACGAAGCCAAGGCTCTGGGTAACTTATGGGGTAGTTCATCGGGTAGCTACGGCCAATTTAGCCGAGATGAGTGGGGCGCTTACGCAAGTTATGAACATCTAGATAATGATTTTGCCTTTCGTTTGTCATCCGGTTACAGCGATTACAATGGTGAGACTGAGGTGGTATGGGACGACTCATACCTCTCTTTGAACGCCGGATCTTGGCTGTTCTCTTTCGGCATCTTAGAGCGTTGGTGGGGTCAGGGTTGGCAGCATAACTTGATTCTAGGCTCTTACGCGAAATCCACACCAGATATCAGTGCGAACTATATCGCTGAGAACAGCCTTTTGGGTGTATGGAGCATAGAAACGGTATTAGGTAAGTTAGATGAAGCTGAATTCGACTACCACAGTGCAAACCGTTTGGTCGCCAAACCATTCTCTATTTTTGAATATGGGTTAACCTACCAGCACTGGTTCGATAAATTAGGCGATCAAGGAGAGAGTCAATTAGCTCTGGATGCCAAGCTTACTCTACCTCATGTATCCTCTCTTTATCACAGTCTCTACACTGAATTGGCTTCAACGTCTGAGTTATCCTCCGTTGGCGCTTGGTTGATAGGGTGGAGTGGAAGTGTTGAGGTAGCTGAGCATACTGCTCGTCTTGTTTTTGAGTCACAACAAGCGACATCTAAGCAAGATAGCGACCAGTGGCGATACGATTCTAGAGTCATTGATTATCCATCATCGAACAAACGGCAGTATCAGAATACTTATCAATTGGACGATAGCGTTTCTGCAGCGATCTATCTTCAGTTGAACAACGATCACAACATGAGTGTGAGCTACAAAAAATCAACCATTGAAACGGACACAATAAAAGTCACACAAGCCACCTATAGGCTCCCTGCTTTATCTGGCATGGTTCATTTTGGTGTGGATTATACTCAAATGAAACAAGACAACGAAACGAATATTTGGACTGGCTATGAGTTTAGGTTTTAGCTTCAATCTACCTAGAACCTAGAACCTAGAACCTAGAACCTAGAACCTAGAACCTAGAACCATTAGCCTCTAACTAAAGCATTAATTGAAACAGGCAACAGCATACATGTTCAGTAAAAAAACAGTCTTCGCTCTGATAGCCAGTGCCATAAGCTCCGGTGCATTAGCATTTAATCCAACGCCAGCACAGTTGCAACAATTTCAAAGTTTACCTAAAGCGCAGCAAGAACAACTTGCTCGTCAATATGGTGTTGATATCAGCGTTATCAGTGGCAAAGGTTCAAGTACGGCTAACGAAAAGAAAGCCGCTGCGCCTCAAATAGAACGCACTACAGCGCAATTGAAATCACGCCCTGCTTCAAACGTGAATAAATCGGATCAGCTTAAGCCCTTTGGTTATGATGTATTACTCGGTGAGCCATTGGAATTTGCCAATGTTGATAACCTGCCAGTTCCTCTTGATTATGTTATGGCTGCAGGCGACGAAATCAAAGTACAGGTTTATGGTAAGACGAGCCAAGATTTAAGCTTAACTATCGATCGTGAAGGCTTTATTCATTTCCCTGATTTTGGCCCGTTAGCGGTGTCAGGACAAACGTTTGAGCAGCTTCGTACCCAAGTTATAGATGTAATTAAACAAAAAATCATGGGTGTGGATGTTGTTGTCTCTATGGGTTCGATGCGCGCAATGCAAGTCTTCATCGTTGGGGAAACCACTCAACCGGGGGCTTACAACGTCAATGGCTTAACCTCTATGACTCAAGCACTGCTCGCGAGCGGTGGAATAAAAGAGACGGGTAGCCTGCGCAACATTCAATTGAAGCGTAAAGGCAAGGTGGTCGCTACATTAGATATGTACGACTTGCTCCTCAAGGGAGATACCTCAAGTGATGCGCGCCTATTAGCAGGAGATACGCTTTTCGTTCCAGCTAAAGCATCGAATGTGACTCTTGAGGGTGAAGTGATTCGTCCCGCACTCTACGAATTAAAGAATAACACCACCATTGGTCAGTTATTGAGTATTGCTGGAGGTGCGAAGCCACAAGCTTATCTTTCTCAAGTTAGTGTTCGACGTTTTACCTCTAACGGTATTCAGCAAATCACTTTAGATCTCGCTAAGTCAGCGGATCGTCGATTTGTGGTAAAAGATGGAGATGACATTCATATTGCACAGTCATCCAACTCACTGAAAAACGCGGTAGCGGTTCGTGGTGAGGTCGTGAGACAAGGGGCATTCAACTTTACTAAAGGGATGCGAATCAGTGATGTCATTGGCTCAATTGAAACCGATCTAAAACAGAGTGCCGATCTAAAATACGCGCTGCTCGTGCGTGAGAAAAATGACAACCGTGACATCGACGTTTATCAATTTAATCTACTTAACGCGATCACTAAGCCTCACTCAAAAGATAATCTTTTGCTGGCGGAACGCGATCAACTGTTTATTTTTGATAATGGTATTGAGTTGGGTTACTGGTTTGGCGCTTATGCCAATAAAAAAGCCAGCGCAAAAGCTGAATCTGTGGTTAAAGAGTATGTCGATGCTGAAACTGGCGCGGTAATCCTTGCGGAAGATACTGACAAGTTAAAGGTATCTAATGATAAACAGATTCTCTCTCAAGGTGGCGAGATTCGTAAAACCAGCCGTGAAGAGTTATTGAGCCCAATCATTGAACGCTTGAAAGCTCAATCTACCTTTGAGCATCCTGCCAGACTGATTGAAATCTCCGGTGCTGTGAAGTTCCCAGGCATCTACCCTTTACCAAAAGGTGAAAGTATCAGTAAAGTAATTGCTGCCGCTGGGGGATTAAAAGAGCAAGCTTATCTTAAGAGCTCAACCCTGACTCGCCGTAATACGCAAAATGATAAATTCTCAGTATCTCATATCAACTTCTCTTTAAGTGATGAGCTTGACGGTAATTCAACGGTAACGGTGCAGCCGCAAGATCATATCGTAGTGAAAACGCAACCGAATTGGCAACGAGATATGATCATTGAGTTGCAAGGAGAAGTGGTCTTCCCAGGCACTTATACCTTCCAACGCGGTGAAACCTTGCAAGATATTATTCAACGAGCAGGTGGCTTTACTGAGTTTGCTTACCCTCAAGGGGCGATTTTTAGCCGTGAGCGTTTGAAGCGCCAAGAGCAGGAGCGTTTAGACCTGCTTAACTTGCAACTTAAGCAAGAGATCGGCGGCTTAGCGCTGCGCCGTCAAAATTCATCAGCGACTTATACCACAAGCCCAACGGATGCGCTCTCCATTGCTGATGAGTTAGCAAAAGCAGAAGCAGTAGGTCGATTAGTGATCAACTTGCAAGAAGCGATGGCAGGATACAGATCGGCCAATGTGATGCTTGAAAAAGGCGATAAGCTATATATCCCAGCCCTTAACCCAACCATTAGTGTAATGGGTGAAGTGCAATATGCTTCTAACCATACTTTCAAACCGGGGATGACGGTTGAAGACTATTTAGCAACCGCTGGTGGCACCAAAAAACAAGCGGATACTGACCGTATCTATATTGTCAGAGCGGATGGCTCGGTTGACCTGCCAAACAACTCATTCTGGTTTAGCCGTAAAGAGAAGCCATTGGCTCCGGGTGATACCATCATTGTTCCAATTGATACCGATTACCTAGATGGTTTAAGCACCCTAACGTCTGCTACTCAAATCTTGTACCAAATTGGTGTCGCGTGGAGTGCGGTTAAAGACTAACTCTCGTTATTTGTATAATGCAGCGCCTACTTGTGGTGCTGCATTTCAATGTTTCATATTACTCAAAAATATAGTCTCTTTATGAATAAGCCTACGTTACAAGAATCAAATCAACCTTACCCATATTCAGCGCAATACCCTATCCAAGATAGCAGTGATGAGATTGATCTACGTGAACTGTTTGTCGCGCTTTGGCGTGGTAAGTGGCTCATTATCGCGACAACGTTTGTTTTTGCGGTAGGCGGCGTTCTATATGCGCTTTCTCAACCAAATACTTACAAAGCAGAGGTGGTACTTGCCTCTTCAAGTGATGGTGGCAAAGGCGGAATGGCTGCAATGGCATCACAGTTCGGAGGCCTTGCATCTTTGGCTGGCATCAATTTAGGCGGTGGAAGTACTGATGATAAAGGCATGTCTCTTGCGGTGCTTAATTCACGGCAGTTCTTAAATACCTTCATTACCAAGCATAACTTACTTGTGCCACTGATGGCGGCAACGGAGTGGAACGAAGGCGACAATTCCTTAGTGATTGAGCCGGAACTCTACGATGTAAAAACAGAGCAATGGGTTCGAGAGGTAAAACCGGGTAAATCTCAAATTCCAACCGATTGGGAAGCATATAAAGTATTTAAGAAGATCCTTAGTAGCTCTGAAGCAAAAGATACGGGTTTAGTGACTCTGTCTGTTACTCATTTCTCGCCAGTGATCGCTCAGGAGTGGGCAGAGCTGTTAGTGCAAGATTTAAATGCGTGGATGAAAGATAAATCTCTTAATGAAACCAAGCGTAATATAGGTTACTTAGAGCAGCAGTTAGAGAAAACTAATGTATCTGACATGAGAACGGTATTTTTTCAGCTTATTGAAGAGCAGACCAAAAACCTGATGCTGGCTGAAGTTGAAACCGAGTTTGCATTTAAAACGGTAGACCCAGCAGTGATCCCAGAAGAGAAAGCAGGCCCTAAACGTGCATTAATCTGCGTATTAGCAACCCTACTGGGTGGCATGCTAGGAGTGGCTGTGGTTTTAGTTCGGTTTGTTTTTAGAAAAGAAGATGAGTTGGAAGCTGAAAGTTAAGTCAAAAAAGAGCCTATTGGGGCGGTTTTAAAAAAATAAGAAAAATCTAGGTTTTATAAGGGATAGTCGAGAATAGACTGTCTCAAAATGAATAAAAAGTGTCTCAGTGTTTATTGTACAGCTGAGACATCCAGTCATGCATTTTGTAAAAATTGATAATTAAGAGTAGGCCGAAAATGTCTAAGAAAAAAATCCTGACGGTGTTTGGCACTCGTCCTGAAGCAATTAAGATGGCACCTCTCGTTCATGAATTAGCCGCAGATGAACGATTCGAAGCGAAATGCTGCGTGACTGCTCAGCATCGTGAAATGCTTGATCAAGTTTTAGAACTGTTTGAAATTACGCCTGATTATGATCTGAACTTGATGAAATCAGGTCAGACATTAAATGACGTAACGGCTAAGATCGTTCAGGCACTGAAATCTGTACTGGAAGATTTTAGGCCAGATGTTGTACTTGTACACGGTGATACTGCTACCACATTTGCGGCGAGTCTTGCAGCTTATTACGAACAGATCCCTGTTGGACACGTAGAAGCTGGACTTCGTACCGGTAATATTTATTCACCTTGGCCAGAAGAAGGTAATCGCCGCTTAACAGGTGCCTTAACAAAGTTCCACTTTGCTCCGACCGAAACATCTAAGCAAAATCTGTTAAAAGAAAACTTTAACCCAGCCGATATCACTGTCACAGGTAATACCGTGATTGACGCGCTGTTGATGGTAAAAGATAAAATTGATTCTGATAAAGATTTGAACGTTACGCTTTCTGCCCAGTTCCCGTTTTTAGATGAAGCTAAGAAATTAATACTGGTCACTGGCCATCGTCGTGAAAGTTTTGGTGGCGGCTTTGAGCGTATTTGTGAGTCGCTTGCCATTACTGCAAAAGCAAACCCTAATACACAAATATTATACCCAATGCATCTTAATCCAAATGTGCGTGAACCCGTCAATCGTATTCTTGCTTGTATTGATAACATTCACCTTATTGAGCCTCAACAATACTTATCATTTGTTTACCTAATGAACCGTGCGCACATCATTTTGACTGACTCGGGCGGTATTCAAGAAGAAGCGCCTTCATTAGGCAAACCTGTACTAGTAATGCGAAGTACAACTGAACGCCCAGAAGCGGTTGATGCAGGTACGGTGAAGCTTGTTGGTACTGATGTGGATAAGATTGTGTCGAATTTAAATATTCTTCTAACGAATGAAGAAGCATACAGAGAAATGAGCTTTGCGCATAACCCGTATGGTGATGGTAAGGCTTGTAAACGAATTTTAAACGAGTTAAATAAATAAAAGTTAGGGCTAGAAAATGTCATTTGAAACAATTTCAGTAGTTGGTCTTGGTTATATTGGCTTACCAACAGCAGCAATGTTTGCATCTCGTAAGAAAAAAGTAATTGGAGTAGACGTTAACCAAAATGCAGTAGACACTATTAACCGTGGCGAAATTCATATTGTTGAACCAGAGCTTGACGGTATTGTGAAAACAGCAGTTACGGAAGGGTATTTAAAAGCGGTGACGACACCGGAAAGTGCAGATGCTTTCTTGATTGCAGTTCCAACGCCGTTCAAAGAGTGCGATGAAGGTGAAATTCCAGAACCTGATTTGAGGTTTATAGAAGCTGCGAGTAAAGCTATTGCCCCTGTTTTAAAGAAAGGGGATTTGGTGATTCTTGAATCTACTTCTCCTGTCGGAGCAACAGAGCAGATGGCTGAATGGTTAGCTGAAGCAAGAAGTGATTTAACTTTCCCTCAAGTGGCAGGTGAAAATGCAGATGTCAATGTAGCGCATTGCCCTGAGCGAGTGTTGCCTGGTCATGTTGTCCGTGAACTAGTAGAAAATGACCGTGTTATTGGCGGCTTAACCACAACGTGCTCAGCACGTAGCGTAGAATTATATAAAACGTTTGTACAAGGTGATTGCGTTATCACAAACGCACGCACCGCTGAAATGGCAAAGTTAACCGAGAATTCATGTCGTGATGTTCAAATAGCATTTGCCAACGAGCTTTCAATTATTTGTGACAAACTGGACATTAATGTTTGGGAACTTATCTCTCTAGCAAATCGTCATCCTCGTATTAATATTTTACAGCCAGGCCCTGGTGTAGGGGGGCACTGCATTGCAGTTGACCCTTGGTTTATTGTGTCGAAAACCCCAAAGGAAGCCCAAATTATTCATACTGCACGTAAAGTGAACGATGCTAAGCCTAAATGGGTCGTAGAGAAAGTAAAACTAGCAATTTTGGATTTCTTACAAGCTAATTCAAATAAAAAGGCTAAAGATGTAACTATTGCATGTTATGGAATTGCATTCAAAGCAGATATTGATGATCTTCGTGAAAGTCCAGCTAAAGAAATTACTGTTGAGATTGCTAGAATACATGCTGGGCGTGTTTTGGTTGTTGAACCGAATATAGAAGAATTGCCAAAAGAACTGACAAATGCAGAAATAACGAGTTTTGAAAAAGCTGTGGCAGAGGCTGATATACATTTGCTTTTAGTTGATCATAAAGAATTTAAACAAGAAAATATCAACTCAGAATTTTTGATAGACACCAAAGGAATTTGGTAATTAATCTATGGTGCCTAGTAGATTAAGAAATAAGTATAAAGATAGCTAAGAGTGTTTATGTATGATTTATTTAAATAGTCCGTTAAAGCCAGACTTGAAAAAGTTAACACCATATCTAGAAAAAATAAATAAAAAAGGTTGGTACACTAACTTCGGTCCCCTTCATAAAGAGCTTACATTGAGACTTGAAGATTATTTAGGTGTTAAAAACCTGCTACTAACAAACAATGGCACATCTGCGCTTCAAGTTGCTGCAAAGGCGATTGGTAGCCGAGATATTCTGGCAACGCCATTTAGTTTTGTCGCTACCGTAAGTGCTTTTAAATGGCAAAAAGATGAACTTGCTTTTGCTGATATCGATAAGCAATCACTTAATCTATCTCCAAATGCGGTGAAGCTTGCGTACCATAAAGGGTGCAAGGCCGATACTTTGGTAGCAACTCATGTTTATGGTAACCCATGTGATGTTCATGCTTTTGATAAACTAAGTGAGAAAAGCAATTTCCAAATTATCTATGATGCGGCGCACGCTTTCGGCGTAAAGCTTAAAGGTAATTCAGTGCTAAATTTTGGTGATGCTAGCACTCTTAGTTTTCATGCCACCAAAATATTCCACACAGTGGAGGGCGGCGCAATAGTGTTTAAAGACAGAGTAAACTTCGAAAAAGCAGAAGAAATCATTAATTTTGGTATTCGCCCGGGACGTGGTGTGGTTGATATTGGTATTAATGCCAAGCTTAATGAATACCAAGCGGCAGTGGGTCTAGTAAATCTGGAAGAGATAGATAACATTCTTAATCACCGCGCAGAACTGTTCCATCAGTACCGTGAAGGCCTTAAAGGTGTTGTGGAATTACCTAAGTGGCATGAAGATACTAATGCTAATGGCGCTTATATGCCAATATTGTTAGAAAGTGCTGAGAAAATGAATCAAGTCGAAAAACATTTAGCAGATAACAATATTCAATCAAGGCATTATTTCGAGCCTTCACTAGATAAGATATTCGTAGATAGTCATAATTACGGTACGCGTAATAGTGTTTCAGCGGCTGAGCGAATATTATGTCTTCCGATGCATGCGCATTTGGATGATAAGTCAGTTAACAAGGTAATGAGCATTATCAAAGAGGTGGTCTAAGTGAATATTCTAGTTGTAAGTGATAATGAAGTTATTTTTAAGGAGTTTAGAGGAATATTTGAAAACAACTCAAGTGAGGGTTTGTTAGTTAAATATGGATGTTCACCGGAATCAAAAACTGATTTCGAGAATTGGAATGATGTTTGTGTGATAGATGTTAAATCTGATTATAATGAAATAATATCTGAGTATGACTTGGTTATCTCTTGTCATTGTAAAAAGATTTTTCCAGCTACTTTAGTGAATAGTGTTCGATGTATAAATATACATCCCGGACTGAATCCATATAATAGAGGGTGGTATCCTCAAGTTTTTTCTATTATAAACAAACTTCCACATGGTGCTACCATACACGTCATGGATGAAGAAATCGATCATGGTGATATAATATGCCAGAAAGAAGTTAAAATATTGCCTTATGATACGTCATTGGATGTTTATAAAAAAATTATTTCAGTGGAAATAGAGCTCTTTCGAGATAACTTTGAATTGATAATCTCTGGTAAGTATGAAGCTTGTGAGATGAGCGAGGAAGGTAATTATAATGGAGTTTCAGATTTTAAAGAGCTATGTAAATTAGACCTGAACAAAGTTGGAACGTTAGGTGAGCATATCGATTTACTGCGTGCATTAACCCATGGGAATTACAAAAATGCTTTCTTTACATACGACAACAAGAAAGTATATGTAGGTATAAACTTTCTTGTTGACAGTGTACGCAAATAGAGAATATTACTTTGATGAATACATAACGAATCAATGTGTGTTATCCGAGATTACTAATGTGATACAAGGAACTGACAGAGAGCAATCTCAGAGTTAATAGTTATACGGAAAGGTAACTATTTAATGTTAGTAAAAGATAATCAATCAAGCCACAATGCGAGTGATTCATTTGAACAAGAAGAAATTAGGCAACGAGGGCGTAAGATATTAAAAAGCTATATTGTTGTTCCGTTTACCGATAAGTTTGGATACTTCGCATCTAAATGGAAAGTCAAAACAGCTTTTGTATAGCAGCGACTTGTCAACAGGGAAGTGGTGAGATAGTGCCAAATACTACATTTCTTCTAAGGGAATGAAAGCAGAAGAACTTGGAAAGTTATGTTGAGGCCACAGGGGCGTTGCAAGTATGTACTGATTGTTTAATGCTGTAATGAATGAAAGTGACAACTGAATCACCTACAAGCATGTATCAGAAAGTTCGCGAATTCGCAAAATGTACATGAATTTTATTAAGCTTGTAGATATAGATAAAGGAACATTGAAACGCCGACAATTGAAGTACGTGCTAAATACAGAGTCCCGAGATAGAGTTTTGTTTGGCACTTAAGTGTTTTTCAAAACTTTGTAATACATGCGGGAATCCTGTAGCAAGCCTTTATTGACGGATTTTTATGAATTTTCTGTGGCGATAAGATTTTTTGTCGGATTGTAGTTAAAAGTTTAGAGTAATTAAGTATATATGAAAATCTTATATATAGGTCCAGGTTTTGGCAGTAATATGAGGCTGTGGTTAGAATATTTCGGAAATAAAATTGATTTCGATGTGTATTTACTACCTACTACAAGTTTAAGCGATGAATTTAAAGAAATGGAAGGGTTAAGATTTGTTTTTGGGCCTAGGGATTTATTCGATATAGTAAGGTTTATAAAGGACGTTAAAAAGCATGAATTTGATATAATTCATGTACATGGTGGATACAATAAGAAGTTAGTGTTGTTATTAAGTCAAATATCTAAGGGTAAGCTAATATTTAACTTATGGGGGCAGTGGTTTTATGATGGCTTAACAGATAGAAGTTTATTAAGATCTATATATTTTAAATATATAGTGAATAAATCTGACTTAATATTTGTTAACTGGTGGCATTTATATTTAAATTTGTGTGATTACTCAGCAGAAGTTAAGAGTAAAACAAGATTGACACTGTGGGGCAATTCCATGAAGCATAACTTGTTCTATGATGTAGAGAAAATAAACCGAGAGGTTAAGTATAGCTATAATATAGAAAAAGATGACTTCTTTATATTTATTCCAAGAGGAATGCTAAGGCATAATAATATACATCTAATTATAGAGTCGCTCTGTTTATTGAAAGGCAGGTTGAGAATTAATGAATATGAAAAAATTAAGGTGCTTATTAAAACTGCAAATGCAACTGACAAACAGTATCTAAATGAAATTGAGCAATATATCAATGAAAAAAAATTAGGAAATATCATAATTGAAGAAGGCATATTTTCTCCAAATGAATATGCTGACTTATATTCAAGAGCAGATCTGTCAATCTATATGAGTAATAATGACATGTTAACAAATGCAATTGTTGATGGAATATACTCGAAAACGAATTTAATTCTTAGTGATATCTCTCCATATATGGAGTTAAAGAATCGGTATGATCTTGATGTTACGTTATCTAAGATTGGTTCAAAACCGTTAAGTGAAGGGATATTAACGGTCCTTCTTAGGAAAGACAAAAAACACTTAGACAATAATTTGAAGAAAGTAGGCCAAGACTTTGTTTTTGAGAAGAATATAGAAAAGACAATTCGGTTGTATAATGAATTGATAAGTGGGGGGAAATAGATGTTTTCATCGTTGATAGCATTAGGTTATTTTTTTAAGCGCAAATCGATGAATGTGTTTGTATCTATAATAATAAAATTGCTTAGAATAATTTACTCATTTCAGTTTAGATTCAATAGAGAAATAGGTAAAAATGTCCTATTTTGTTATTATGGTTTAGGGGTTGTTATTCATGAAGATGTTGCAATTGGATCTAATGTGACAATCGCTCAGAACGTTACTATTGGTGGAAGATCGCAAACAGGCGGTTTACCAATAATAGGGAATGATGTATATATAGGAGCTGGTGCTATTATACTTGGCAATATAAAAATTGGTGATAACTCTGTTATTGGCGCAGGGAGTGTAGTGATTAGTGACATACCAGAAAATAGTGTTGTAGCGGGTGTGCCTGCTAAAGTTATTAAAATGGATATTGAAAATATACGAGATTACTTTTGATAAATAGACTATTGGATAAATATAAAGGGTTTGTGTATTTATTTAACTCTAACATACTAACTAAAATTTCAGTTTTTTCTGGTATGTTTCTAGTGGCTATGTTTGTTACACCTCAAGATCTTGGTCAAATTAGAACTGGATTGGCTTATGTAGAAATACTTTCTGTTGTTTCTCTTTTAGGTATGAATACATCTATACTTTATCATTGTAATTCAAAGGTAGATAAAGTACAGCTTCGAGGATATTTAACAACCTCATTGGTAATTTCACTTTTATTTTCAATGCTGATATTACTTTCTTTAGGTGCTTTTTTTTATAGTGAGATACAAGAAGCGAACGAATATTTTTTATATTTTTTGTTGTCGTTACCAACCTTAGTCCTAGCTGGGGTAAGCTTGGCCTTTCTACAAGCAACTCAGAAGTTCAAAGAGTTTTTTTACTCAACTGTGCCGCCTAAACTTATTGCTACATTTATATTGGTAGTATGTACATATTTTTTTTCAAAATTAGGTTATGTCTATGGTTATCTTATTGGTTCAATAATAACAGGTGTTTATCCATGTTACTATTTAGGGCAGTATATAAGATTTAATTTTATATCAATAGATAAGTTGACTAACTTACTGAAAGTAGGGAAGTACTCAATGATATCAAATCTCATTGGGGCTTTAGGTGTGTACTTAGGATTGATAATTTTATCTGGTAGTTCAGCAAGTAAGTTTGATGTTGGCCAAATTTCCTTTGCGTTAATTATTTTGGTTGGCTTCGATACGATAACTGCGACTGTTCAGCAGCATGCTATACCAAAATTGAATCTAGTTAAACTTAATAGAGATGAATGGTATTCTACGTTAATTAGTATAGAGAAAAAATTTGTTAAATACGCTTGGTTGCTGGGTTTTTTAACTTCGTTTTTATCATTATTAGTTTACAATGTTTTTGATGGGTTTAAGTATTCATCAGCATTGTTGTACTTTTCTGCGCTATCAGTTATATGGCCTATTGCTTCAGGATACACAGTTAAAGGTGCTGCCTTAATTTCTGTAGGAAGAACAAACCTAAATTTTAAATTTTCTTTATTTAGTTTTATTTTTATGGTTCCTCTTACTTATTTGTTAGTAAATGAATACGAGATTATAGGTTTGATTTCCTCAAGATTTTTTATTTCACTCTATTCTAGAGTTGTAATGACGAAGATATTTAATTCTTACATTCGAGATGTTGATGCAGCACAAAATCGTTAAGTTATTTTATGAAAATGGCCCGAAAATTTTCATATTTAAAGTTTTAAGGAGGGTTTTTAGGCCGATAAAGAGTCGACTCCTGAGTAGTTTGGTTTTTTTTAGGGTATATAAACTTATTCCTTTAAAGTTAGATACCTCAATTAATTATTGGGTTGATACGAATGTTTCTGATGAGTTACTTGTAAATTGCTTATATCATTCTTCTGGAAAGGGGTACTTATTAGGAAAATGGATCGATTTGAATCCTGGTAAAAAAATAGTGTATAAAGACTTAACATCTCATTTCGATTCGGGTTTTGATGTTAAAGATATCATGGAATCCTCTAGGATGAACTTTCTGCCGACTATGGCATTAAGTATTGATAATCCCAAGTTGTCTAAGGATGCCAGCTTGTTAATTGAAAAGTACTTGTTTAAACGACTTGAAGAGTTTCAATTAGATACGCAGTTTCAAAATATTAATATGTGGCTTTGCACAATGGATAGCTCAATTAGAATTTGTAATTTTATACTGACCATTCAGATTCTCAGCTATAAGGGTTATGATGTATCTTTGTTTAATGTTGATACTAGTATTAAGCTTCATTTCTGCAAGTTGATTTTTGATGATGAATTTAATTTCCAAGAAAGTAATAATCATTATTTGTTAAATTTGATTGCAGGAGGGTTTGTACTCTTTTCATCGAAGCCTACAACGTTAATTCGCCTGTTGAGAAAATTATATCTAAAGAGAATTGTTAATGAGTGCGCTAGACAATTTAACAGTGATGGGAGCAATTTCGAAGATTCAACCGGCTATCATCGATTTGTCTCAGAATCAGTGCTCTACTTTTATCATCTTTTGACTTGCAGTGTTGATATGGAGAAGTCTAATTTTGCATTTATTGATAAACTAGAGAATATAATAAAAAAAGCCCATAAATTTTCAGTAGATATTTCTACGACTGATTTTACACAACCTATTATTGGCGATAATGATTCAGGTTACTTTTTCGATTTTTACTGCACATTGAAGTTTAAAGATAATAGCCTTAGTTTTCAGGATAGAGTGAGAAATGTATTGAAAGTCCTTTATAAGCCAGAGGTTGATATATTTAATAGTTATATGAATACTTTTGACCAGCGGTTCGATAGTCATAAGGGGTTTATTGAAAATGTGGATAAACTTATTCTTGATTGTGGCAAGAGTGTAGGGCCCTGTAATCGAGAAATACTTTCAGAATCTGAATTTATATGTGATTTCTTCTCGAATAAAAGGGCTGTTTATACTTTATCTTTTTCAGGTGAGATAAGCCGAATCGTTTATTCTGACTTCGGGCTTTGCATATTAGAGTCTGACACTTTTAAGCTTTATTTTAAATTTAAAGGGTTATCAACGGGACACAGTCATAGTGATCTGTTATCAATATCACTATACATGCATGGTAAAGGTTGGGTGATTAGTGACCCTGGAACTTCGACTTATACAAGCTCTAAAATAGAGAGAAATAGAATGAGAGGTATACAAGCACATTTTACTCCTCTGGTTGATACTTTAAAGGGAACAATAGAGCCTGTAAACTTTATTGACTGGTTTAATGTAATTAGTTCATCAACTCAGTTTGTTATATCTGATGAATACATATTGGCCTCATACTCTTATCAAGGAATTGAAGTCAGCAGGCGAATTTCAGTTAATGAATCTCAACTCGTTGTCGAAGATTATTTGATGTCAGAGAGTCAATGTAAACTAATTCATAATAAGTCAACAAAAATTTACCATAGATATGGAGAGGCAAGTGAAGAAGATACTTTTGATATGTCCAAAATTTACGCCAAGCAACACTGTATCAGTTCATCGCAATAAATTTTTCGTAGAGAAGCTGAGTGTAGAAAATAAAGTAGATATTTGGGTGTCAGACCGAAAAACAAATTATAGTGATTTTTTTAATGAAGTGACAGTTCTTCCTGAAGGGTTGGTTGATTCTTTTAAAAATGTTTTTAAAAATGGACATGGTATTAAAAACTATGTTTATAAGCATGGTAGTAAATACGACCAGGTTATTATATCATGCCCTGAATTTACTTTGCTTTCGTTTGCAATACCATTCAGAAAGCTTGGAGCTAAAGTGATTCTAGATATTAGAGATCTCCCTGATATGATATACTTCAATTATAAAAAACAGGGTGTTTCTTTATTATTTTTAAGATATTTATTTTTGAAAGTTGTAGAAAGTTATATAAAGTTTATATCTAAAACTTCCGATTTAGTTATTTGTGTAGGTCTAGAGTCTGAAAGAATATTAAATGACTGGGGAATTAATGCTGTTTCAGTACATAATGGTTTTCTTGAGTCAGACGTAACTAATCATAGGCCTGAAACAAAAGTGATTAGTCATAGAAAAATTATTAAAATCGGTTGTGGAGGTAATGTCTATGACTTCAGAGATAGTGAGGCCCTCAGGAATTTAATTGATGTTTTAGATAGCGAAAGTAGTTATATGTTTGAGCTTCATCATTATGGGAAACTTTCAAGCAAATTATTGGGTTTTGTTTCTAAAAAGAAGTATTTAAAATATTATTCTTACTCTCAAGTTGATCGTGAAATCTACCTCAAGGCTTTAGTGAATTATGATTTATCTTTGCTTGTGACTTCTGATTGTTTGATTTGGGAACCTACCACTACAGTTTTTGACTATATATTATTGAATAGTAAAATACTATTTGTTGGTAGTGCTAAAGAAGCCAAAAATATACTTATCTCATCAAAAACGGATTTTATAGATTGTAATGATATAGACATTCCTCAGTTAATAGAATTTGTAGAAAGAAAAGCTATAGTTCGTAATGAGATAGACTTATATAGCAGAGAGTTTCAGTATGAGAAGTTTAAAAAGTATTATGAACGGTTATGTAATTAAAGCAGACGTAAACTTACTTTTGTTTCTTATCTTAGTTATATCGCCGCTGTTTGATTTGGCAACTGGATTGTTAATGTCTTTAGGTATATTGATTGAGGGGGCAGTAGCAACACCATCTCAATTTATCCGCTTGATATTAACAGTTTTCTCCGTTTACTTACTAAGACGGTACTTGCATTTTTACACGTCTCTATTAGTATTGTGTTTTTTTATTTTCATTGAAATCTTTTCTGCGTTTACATATTTAAACATTAGCGGTTTTCTTTTTTCTTTAATGAACTTGTCTAAGTTATTTTTGCTCGCAATGATGGTTATGGTTGTTTATAGAAAGAGAGAAGATATTTCTTCGGAGGTGGTCCTAAAGTTAATAAAGTTTAATAGTTACTTGGTTTCAGTTGCTATAATATTTTCGTCATTAACAGGTTATGGGTCTCAGACCTATATTGAAGGCTTTGGTACGAAATCTTTCTTTGCATCTGGTAACGGTCTTGGGATTTATTTGGGCTGTTTAAGCTTACTTAATTTGTTTTTGTTACTATTTTATAAGAATAAAAATTTCTTTCTAGTTTATGTGTTATCAACGTTTGCATTATTACTTGTAGGAACTAAGACTTGTGCTATATTTTTTCTCGTGTCTATTTTTCTTTACTTCTATTATAGTAAATATCGAATTTTATTTTTTTCAGTTCTTGGTCTTTTTGTAGTTTCTTTCTGGTCATATTTATATGATTTTTTAATTGTTGCATTTGATGTTGTTTTATTTAGATTTGAAAAGTCGGAAGGGTTGATGGATTTCATTTTAAGTAGTCGAGTCGAATATTTTAAAGATGCAGTTTCTATGTTTAATGTCGATGGTCTTTATTCTTTAAGGGTCCTTAGTGGTTTAGGGGTTTTTGTTTCTTTTCAAGAGTTGAACGATAAAGTATTTTACGATACTTTAGAATCGGATGTGTTAGATATATTCTTTATGTATGGTGCCATTGGGTTTTCTTTGGTTTTTACTTTTTATTGTATGATGTTGAGTGTGGTTAGACGTAATTTTATTTTACTGCTATCTGTTATTTTACTTGTTTTTCATTCTTTTTTGGCTGGACATGTATTATTTAATGGTATGACTTCATCTTTGTTTGTATTAATTTTAGCTGTACACTCTATGACATTAAAAAGGAAATTGCATGAATAAAAAATTTTTATTGATTCATTTGTTTGACGACTATAGTGGTAGCCCGAAGGTTTTGTCCTCTTTTATTAATGTGCTAAAAAAAAATGGTGTTTTATTTGACGTTTTTATTGGTTCCGGTTCTAAAGGGTTTATAAATTCTTCATCTACGACTAGCTCTTTTCTTTATAAAAGATCTAATTGTAAGTTGATAACATTGTTTTTTTATCTTGTCAGCCAGTTTGTACTTTTCTTTAAAGTGCTAAAATGGATTTATAATAATAAAAAAGAAGATAAAATAATACTTGTTAATACTTTACTACCTTTTGGTGCAGCGCTAGCGGGGAAAATGTGTAATGTGGAAGTTAATTACTACCTTCATGAGGTAAGTATTAGCCCTAAGTTACTTAATTTTACTTTAGTAAAGGTTATGGAATGTACGAGTAGTTATAATTTATTTGTTTCTGATTATGTTAAGGGGGTTTATACAAACTTACCTGGTTGTGTTATTTATAATTGTGCGGACCCAATGTATGAGACGATAAATTTGACAGACGATGCCTTGTATAACAAGTGGTTAAAAAAGAATGTTCTTTTAGTCTGCTCTCTAAAAACCTATAAAGGATATTTATCCTTTATAGAAATTGCTAAAGAAAATGACTTTTTGTTTACTTTAATATTGAATTGCTCTCAATCAGATTTCCATGAATTAAATCGTGGGCTTGATTTACCCCCAAACATTGATGTAGTCTTTCGGCCTCAAAAATTGGCTGATTATTATATAGATTCGTTCTTAGTTTTTAATCTATCAGATCCCCAATATTGGATTGAAACTTTTGGGTTAACTATACTGGAAGGCATGTTTTCGTATTCCCCAATTATATGTCCTCAAATAGGTGGGCCGGCTGAATTAGTAAGAGATAATTGTGATGGCTGGCATATTAGTTTCTTAGATAAAAATAGAATTTCGAGCAAATTAAGTTACTTATCTAAAGATTATGATAAGTGGTTATGTTTTTCACGTTCAGCCAGATCAAGAGCTGAAGAGTTTAGTAATTCGAGATATGAATATGAAATATGTAGAACGTTTTCTATCTATAATTAAATTTTATTTGTCAGAACTTTATTTACAGGTGCCCAATTTTTTTCGATTGGGTGGTTTCTATCGTGAGTATTACAAATTCCTCATCGATAGTGATGGTTGGAATGATTCAGAAAAGTTTAAATATCAATTAACGTTAAGGGATAGAATACTAGATGATGCAACCAAATATGTGCCATATTATTCCCCCCATAAAGAATCGAAATTTGATGGTCTTGATATACTAACTAAAGTTCATATTAAGAATCACCGTGCTATTAGTTTTGTATCTAATAAGATTAGTCTAAAAAAAATAAAGGCTAAATATACAGGAGGCTCAACAGGAGAGCCTTTAGAGTTCTATAATTCTAAAAAGGCGTCTTTACGAGAGTTTGCCCATATTGATTGCATTTTATCTAAATTTGAATTTTCTAATAAAAAATCTTATAGAAAAGTGTTTATTAGAGGTGCAGTTCTTCCTGGAGGACGAAGCGTTTTAAAGATCGGGCGTTCTTTGTATGTATCTTCTTTTCACCTGAGCAAAGATAAGATACCTAATATTTTAAATTCTATCTTGGAATTCGATCCTCATATTATTAATTGCTACCCTTCTTCAATTAAAGAGCTAGCATCGTTTATTAATAGCAGTTCTAATAGTTATAAATTTAACTCACTATCTTTAGTTTATGCCAGCTCCGAAGTCTTTTCTTATACTGATAAAATCAGTGTTAAAAAAGCCTTCAACTCAAGTATTTGTGATCATTATGGGAATAGTGAGTTTTCTGTTTTAGGCTATCAAGTTGACTTTGAGCCAGGCGTTTTCCCTTTCCAGTACTCATATATAGAGCTTTCTAGTGATAATGAATTAATCGCGACTTCACTTATTGAGCGTGAATATCCTTTTTTGAAGTATGCTACTAATGATTATGTAGTAGATCCTATGTTTAGTGATTCTGGCTTAGTCATAGGTTATAAAAGCATTCGTGGTAGGACACAAGATTATATAACAGATAAACTTGGCGCTAAGATCTATATTTCAAGTTTAAACTTTCATGATGACAGCTTTTTAGGGGTAAATGGTTATCAGTTTTATCAACCAGAAATGGGTATGGTTACTATGCGTATTCAAGCAGATTCGTCTTTGGTCATGACTAATTTGCAATCTTACTTGGAACAGCGTTTACAAAACTTTACTTTTAATATAGCCATATGCGATCAATTAGAAAGAACACGTGTAGGTAAAGTTAAACTAGTTATCAAAGACAATCATAAGTAGTTAAGGATTTTTATGAAAATTTTAGTCACCGGAGGCGCGGGATTTATAGGCTCTGCAGTAGTTCGTCATATTATTGAAAACACCACGGACTCAGTAATTAATGTGGATTGTTTGACTTACGCGGGCAATTTAGAATCATTAGTTACTATAGAGTCAAGTGGGCGTTATGTATTTGAGCATGTAAATATCTGTAACCATGCAGAGCTTGAGCGCGTATTTAAACAGCATAAACCAGATGCTGTTATGCATCTTGCCGCTGAGAGCCATGTGGACCGGTCGATTACTGGTCCTGCCGCATTCATTGAAACTAACGTAGTGGGTACATACACGCTACTTGAAGTGACGCGTGCTTACTGGGATGGCTTAAGTCATGATGATAAGCAAGCATTCCGTTTCCATCACATTTCTACTGATGAAGTATATGGTGACTTACCCCACCCTGATGAAGTAGAAGATTCTAGCAACCTTCCCATGTTCTTGGAAACTACGCCTTATGCCCCCTCAAGCCCGTACTCGGTATCTAAGGCATCAAGTGATCACTTAGTCCGAGCTTGGCTGCGCACCTACGGTTTACCTACGATTGTAACCAACTGCTCGAACAACTATGGTCCGTACCATTTCCCAGAGAAACTCATTCCGCTAGTTATTCTAAACGCGCTTGAAGGTAAAGACCTACCAATCTACGGAAAAGGCGATCAAATTCGTGATTGGCTGTATGTTGAAGACCATGCTCGTGCGCTATACAAAGTTGTTACGAAAGGGGGGATTGGCGAGACCTACAACATAGGTGGTCACAATGAGAAGCAAAATATTGAAGTGGTAAAAACTATTTGTGCCACCTTAGATAAGCTCGTCCCTAAAGCCGCAAAATACGAAGAGCAGATCATATTTGTGACAGATCGACCAGGGCATGATCGACGCTACGCCATTGACTCTAGCAAAATGCAACTTGAACTTGGCTGGATGCCGCTTGAGACATTTGAAACTGGTCTAGAGAAGACTGTGAAGTGGTATCTAGATAATGAGCAGTGGTGCAAGAACGTCCAAGAGGGTAGCTACCAACGTGAACGTTTAGGCATTTCAGAGGGAGTTAAATAATGAAAGGTATTGTATTAGCAGGTGGCTCAGGTACGCGTTTATACCCATTAACTCGTGGTACATCAAAACAAATGCTGCCGATATATGATAAGCCTATGGTTTATTACCCAATATCTACCCTTATGCTGGCAGGCATTAAAGATATCTTAATTATTACTACTCCTGAAGATCAAGCTGGTTTTAAGCGTTTATTAGGTAATGGTAGTGATTATGGTATCAATCTGGATTACGCGGTTCAACCGAGTCCTGATGGTTTGGCGCAAGCTTTCATTATTGGTGAAGAGTTTATTGGTGATGACTCAGTATGTTTAGTCTTGGGTGATAACATTTATTACGGCCAGCACTTTAGCGAGCAATTATTAAACGCAAGCCTCCGTACAGAGGACGGGATAGCTAGTGTATTTGGTTATCAAGTGCATGATCCTGAGCGTTTTGGTGTTGTTGAGTTCGATGAAAACATGAAAGCTATCTCGATAGAAGAAAAGCCAGCAAAGCCGAAATCGAACTATGCTGTAACTGGGCTCTATTTCTACGATAATTCAGTTATTGAGTTCGCAAAACAAGTTAAGCCATCTGAACGCGGTGAGCTAGAAATTACGACTTTAAATGAAATGTACCTCAATGCTGGTAAATTATCTGTTGAGTTATTGGGACGTGGTTTTGCATGGCTGGATACAGGCACCCATGAAAGCCTGCAAGAGGCGGCAAATTTTGTGGAAACCATTCAGAATGTACAAGGGCTGAAAGTAGCTTGCTTAGAGGAAGTCGCCTTTAATAATGGCTGGTTATCGAAACTAGAATTACTCACTATTGCTCAGCCTATGCTTAAAAATGAATATGGTCAATACCTCAAACGAATCGCAGAGACAAAGTAGTGACTCAATTACTTAAAGTATTGGTAACCGCCAAAAACGGTCAAGTAGGCTATTGCTTGACTGAGCGATTAAAGACAAGAGCAGATGTTCAACTATTTAGCTTCGATCGTACAGAGCTTGATATTACTAATAAGCAGCAAGTTGAAAAAGCGTTCAACGAGACGCAGCCAGATATTATTATTAATGCAGCCGCGTATACAGCAGTAGATGAAGCTGAAAATGACATTGCAAACGCGTTTGCAATTAATGAAACTGGCCCGAAATATTTAGCAGATATGGCTGTTCAGTTTGAAGCTATACTCCTACATATTTCTACAGATTACGTTTTTGATGGAAGTAAAGATAGCCCGTATCTCGAAACCGATACGCCAAGCCCACAGAGTGTATATGGTAAAAGTAAACTTGCCGGTGAACAGGGCATTATAAGCAGTGATTGTAAACATGTAATCCTGCGTACCGCTTGGGTATTTGGCGAGCATGGTAATAACTTTGTTAAAACCATGCTGCGCCTAGGGGCAGCAAGGGATACATTAGGTGTTATTGGAGACCAATTCGGTGGTCCCACCTACGCAGGTGATATCGCTGACGCTCTTATAGCCATAATGGATAATTACCAATGTGAAGCGCAAAATGGGATTTATCACTTCTCTGGTGCGCCACAGGTGAGTTGGTATCAGTTTGCAACATCGATTTTCGAAAATGCTAAACATCATGATTTGGTGTTAAAAGAATTAACAATTAATGAGATACCAGCAACGGCATACCCATTACCTGCACCTCGCCCAGCGAATTCACGTCTTAACTGCGAAAAGGTTGAAACCGTATTTGGTATTAGACCCAGTAACTGGCAACAAGCACTTGAGAATATAATGGCATATAAATAGGCAGAGTTAGAAAGAACTAAAATGAAAGTAATCGATACTAAAATACCTGATGTAAAAATCATCGAACCTAAAGTGTTCGGGGATGAGCGTGGTTTCTTTATGGAAACCTGGAACCAAAAGCAGTTTGAAGAGCTAGTGACGGGTAAATCAACACAGTTTGTCCAAGATAACCATTCTAAGTCGAAGAAAGGTATCTTACGCGGCCTGCATTACCAAACAGAAAACACTCAAGGAAAGTTGGTTCGAGTCGTATCAGGCGAAGTGTTTGATGTGGCGGTCGATATTCGAGAAGGCTCGCCAACGTTTGGCCAATGGGTCGGTGAGTACCTTTCATCAGAAAACAAGCGCCAGTTGTGGGTGCCAGAAGGCTTTGCTCATGGTTTTTATGTGACTAGTGATGAGGCTGAATTTGTTTATAAGTGTACTGATTACTATCATCCAGAAGCTGAGCTTGCAATAATTTGGAACGATCCTGAAATAGGGATTAAGTGGCCTATTGATGAGATACCAAAGTTATCGTCAAAAGACTTAAATGCAAAAGCTTTAAGCGGAGTTAAACGACTCTTATGAAGAAAGTTGCAATTGTAGGTACTGTAGGTATTCCAGCATGTTATGGGGGGTTTGAGTCTTTAGTTGAAAACTTAACTCTGAATTCGGGTGATAGACTGGAATATACAGTTTATTGCTCATCAAAAAGTTATTCAGAAAAGCTAGCTAGTCATAATAATGCAAAACTAGCATATATCCCTTTGAAAGCTAACGGAATCCAGAGTATTCCTTATGATGTTTTATCATTAATGCAATGCTTAATTCAACGGTCTGATGTTGTTCTTATATTAGGAGTATCAGGGTGTATATTTTTACCTATTTTTCGGTTTTTATCTAAAAGTCATGTAGTTACAAATATAGATGGTCTGGAATGGAAGAGAGAAAAATGGGGAAAATGGACTCGCCGTTTCTTAAAGTGGTCGGAGTCTTTGGCAGTAAAATACTCAGATGTTGTTGTTACCGATAATCAAGCCATTACTGACTATGTTAAAGATGAATATGCAATCAATAGCAATACGATTGCGTATGGTGGTGATCACGCTATACGAGATATCGATGTGCCTAGCAAACAAGATGAGTATGCCTTGGGACTTTGTCGCATTGAGCCAGAAAACAATGTCGCAATGATTCTTGAGGCATTCTCAAGAACGAAAGAAAACCTAAAGTTTGTCGGTAATTGGCAAGCCAGTGAATTTGGACGCAATCTCAAGAATCAATATAATAGCTTCAATAATATTGAATTATTAGATCCAATCTATGATTTAGATGAGTTGTATAAGCTTAGGAGTGGATGTTCACTTTATATTCACGGTCACTCCGCTGGTGGAACAAACCCATCGTTGGTTGAGATGATGCATTTTGGTATACCTATTATGGCCTTCGATTGCAACTTTAACCGTTATAGTACAGACAACAAGGCGTGCTATTTTGAGTCGAGTAGAGATTTGGTCAAGTTGTTGAATACCAATCAAGTGGAAGATTTAGAAGCGAATGGCGCTGCTATGATAAAAATTGCCAATCAGCGCTATACTTGGCATCAAATTGCTAAGGCTTACGAACATATTTACAGTTAGTCAGTACTATTGGTGAGATCGTTTTTGATCCTTTTACTTTAATGAAAAGAATTAGTTAAAACTGTAACCGTTTCAATTATGAGACAGTTTTGAGACACGTTTATAGCTTAAAAAAATGCCGCAATAGTCGAATGAGACGATTGCGGCATTTTTGTATGTCGATGGCGAGATTAAAATGCTTTCTCAGGTAACCCTTTTAACCTTCTAACATAACTTGTAATACGCCAGATATGGCTAAGTATGACGGCATAGGCTAAGAAGCAGGCAATGAATAGATAAAACATCACAGGCTCTGCGATACCTGCTGTTTCTCCGTAAATCCCAAACCCAGCGTATAAACTTGCAATGGTGCAAATAGTTAGCAATGTCTGCTTAGAGCTAAGTCCTAAGCGTTGGAAAATATGATGCAAATGTTCACGATCTGGTTTGAATGGTGAATCGCCGCGTTTTACTCTTCGAATCATGATTGCCGTCATATCCATTAATGGCACCGCAATAAGCCAAAGTGCGGTCACAGGTCGCATCAATGATGAGGTCTCATCTTGGCTTACCCCTAGTAGCAACCAAATCACAGTAAAGCCGATCATCATGCTGCCAGCATCCCCCATAAACACTTTTCTTTCTCTACCTAGAATGCCGAGGTTCATGAAGATATAAGGAATCATTGCTACAATAAAGACAACGCATAAGTAGGCAAGACCCCACTCCATATCGACATTAAGCAAAATAGCTAATCCCGCAAAAGTTACGATGGATAGCCCACCAAGTAACCCATCGATACCATCTACCATGTTAAAGGCGTTAATTGCCCCAATAACTGCAATTACCGTTACGATACCGCCCATCCAACCTAAATGAACTTCCCCAAAACCAAACATATTGCCTAAGCTCATCAGTTCAATATCTGCGAAGTAAATCATGCAAATGGAGAGCCCGGCTTGAATACCAAGTCGAACTTTAAAGCTCAGATCGCATTTATCATCGACTGCACCGACTAGTGTCAGTAAAACGATCGAGGATAAATAAATCATGCTGTGTTGAATGACATCAGGTTTGAATGCGATGAACTGTGCGATACATATACAGATTGAAATGCCGCCAACCAAAGGTACTGCGCCAGTATGGAATTTTCGAGCATTAGGTTTATCTACTAAGCCGATATTTTTTGCTATTTTTCTCATCAAGAATAGGGTGGAAAATGAAAAGAAAAAGACAAAAGTTAGTTCTAACAACATATTATTAGCCAATCATTTAATTATATTTTATTGATCGAATTTTAGCTTAAATTTCATATTTTCGAAAGTGGGTTGCCGTTAATAAGGAAGTAACACATGGCTTTTCTTAATCCAAACTATTTCCCAGAACTGCGATTTACGACATCCTTGCTTCAAGAAAATTATACCTCCTTCGCACTCTTCTATTTGTCTGATTGTAAGTGTCTCTTAGTGGGCTAAGAATTATGTATGAATACATATAGTCACCAAGGAGTTCGCCATGCTCTTCATCACCAACCGTACACCACTGCAATCGGCTCGTTCCAACGCTGGGCGGCGCATTGGGTTTAATTACCAAAATACCGATGTGTCGAAGTGGCTTTATTTTTGTGAGCGTCATGGTGAGAACGACTATACTGAAGTGACCTCTCAGCCCTTCTTCTCTCGCTTGAAATTATTGCCAACAAGGACTCAGCTGCTGTTCTATATCCATGGTTTCGATAACAACATGGAGCCCGATATTTTCCACAGAGCGCAGCAACTGCAAAACTTTTTAGATGAACAGGTGGATTTGCAAAAGAGAGCTCGAGTATTGGTGATTCCACTGATTTGGCCGTGTGATGACGACAGTAAGTTACGTATTATCGATGATTATTGGGACGACCAAAAAGCCGCCGACCATAGTGGCATCGCCTTTGCGCGTCTGCTGTGTAAATTTGATGATTGGCGCAGAGCTGGCGAACAACAAGCGGAGCCTTGCCTACGCAGAATGAACTTACTGGCGCACTCCATGGGCAATCGAGTATTAGTCAATGCGCTGCAATCTTGGGTGGAAGAGCTCGGTCGCGGTGCCATGCCAATGATGTTTCGTAATATTTTCATGGTTGCTGCTGATGTTGAAAATCACATTCTTGAACCCGAACATCGTGGCCGCTATGTGTTGGACGCCGCCAAAAATACCGTGGTCTATTACGCCAGTGATGATTTGGCTATGTCCGCATCCAAAGTGGCAAATTTACGTCATATCACCTGTTCACGTCGTCTTGGAATGACAGGGCCGGAAAGCATCTCAAAACTATCTGCTAAGCGCGTGTTCGAGTTCGATTGTGATAGCTTCAATAACCGTTTGGATCCGCCACTTGGTCATAGCTATTTTCTTACTAATCAGAGTGGGGAAGTCAGTCCTATTATTCCTCATATTGCAAAAGCCATTGAAACTGGTTGTGTCAGCTTGAATTGGTGAGCTAATGGTTAACCGTTGCTTTGATAAATATCGCTAACGAATATTTATCATCTATTAACTATCACTTATTAACTAACAACGAGCAGCAGGAGGCATAAATGGAAGTAATTCATCATGGAGGTAAAGATACGGTCACAGGATCTTGCCATGAATTGAAACTGGACAATCGTAGCTTGTTGATCGATTGTGGTCTGTTTCAAGGGAGCGATAGTCGTCCACTGCCGATTGAGTTTCCCACTTCACATATCAAAGCCTTAGTCGTCACTCATACCCATATCGATCATATTGGGCGTCTTCCTTGGTTGCTCGCCGCTGGTTTTAAAGGGCCAATCTACTGTACGACAGCCACCGCAGAGTTAATCCCCTTGATGCTAGAAGATGGCTTGAAACTGCAACTGGGATTGAATCGAGGCCAGCGAGAGCGAGTGTTGGAGTTAGTGCAAAAAAGGATCAAACCCGTTCCGTATCATCGGTGGTTGCCCCTTTCTTTAGCAAAAGAAGTTTTAACAACGAAAGCTTTAAAATCTAAAGCCTCAGAACCGAATTCTCGGGTGTATATACGTTTCTCTCCTGCGGGGCATATTCTTGGTTCGGCCTATGTCGAAATCAAACTGCCAAATGATGAAGTGGTGGTGTTCTCTGGCGATCTTGGCCCGCGTAATACACCGTTGTTGCCTGATCCAAAACCGCCTAAGCGTGCCGACTATCTCTATATTGAAACCACTTATGGCGATAAAACTCATGACAGTGTGGAACAGAGAAGTGAAAGGCTAAAAGCGATCATTAATCGCTCCTTGAAAGATGGCGGAACCATACTGATCCCAGCGTTTAGTGTCGGCCGAACTCAAGAGCTACTGTTTGATATTGAACGGCTGATCCATCAATCCGATATCGAAGGGGATATTCCGATTATTTTGGATTCACCTTTAGCAAGTAAGGTGACGAAATCCTATCGTCGCTTTAAAAAACTGTGGGGAAAAGAGGCTAAGTTTCGTTTGGAGTCCAAACGTCATCCTCTGGCTTTTGAGCAGTGTGTAGTGATAGATGATCACAAGCAGCACATTGCGTTAGTCAATCGGCTAGCGACAACGGGAGAAGCGGCGATCGTGATTGCTGCATCGGGAATGTGCCAAGGGGGAAGGGTGATGAACTATTTGAAAGCTCTGCTACCAGACAAGTGCACCGATGTTCTTTTTGCGGGTTATCAAGCCCATGGCACATTAGGCAGGGAGATTCAAAGCGGTCGCTCACAAGTGGTGATTGATGGGCAAGAGATAGAGATAAACGCGCAGCGGCATACGATGTCTGGGTACTCCGCTCACGCTGATCAAGCGGATCTGCTCGCCTTTATACGCGGAATCGAAAGCCCAATTAAAGAGTTACATTTGATCCATGGAGAGCCAGAAGCCAAGCAGCAGTTTATGGATAAATTAGTTGAGAGTAATGTAGAAGAAATTATCCAGTAAGGGTGTTTAGCCTCTATTTGTTTATAAACTCCAGTGATTATTAACGAACATAAAACAATCAGAAAAGCTAGAAATAAAGGTGGTCGTCCTGTATTATTCGTAGCCAATTTATATTCGGTGACACAGAGAACATGACAAACAAAAGCACAAAAATCTTGCTTGCGGCATCAATGGTATCCGCTGTACTTATGGGTTGTGGTGGAGGCGGTGGTAGCTCGTCTGGCGGCTCTTCTGCATCAATAGCAGGTAAAGCCATTGATGGATACATTATCGGTGCGACGGTTTATCTCGATTTAAACTTTAACGGTCAAATGGAAAGTAACGAACCTAGCGTTGTAACCATAGAAGAGGGAGAATTTGAACTCATCATTCCTTCAAACATCGCTAAGTGTTCTGAATATGTGCCTGTTGTGGTTGACGTGCCTGTTGGTGCTATTGATACGGATCACCCAGATACGCCAATTGATGAAGCGTACCAGATGACCATTTCTCCTAAGTTTGCTTTGACTACCGATAGTGATTTGCTCAATCTCACTCCGCTGACTTCCATTGTATGGACGCAAGTAGAGCAAGAGCTACGAGATAGCAACGGCGGGCAACTATCTTGTGATAGCGTGCTTAAAGGTGAAGCGTTAAGACAAGATATTAAACAGCGTTTACAAGCCCAAGAGATACGTGTTGCTGAACGATACAATGTTACTGTGGATGAGTTATACAGTGATTACATTGCGACTGGTGGAGACGCGGGTAATAAGCTTCATGAAATGGCAAAAAAACTCGTTCCTGGTCTTCAAAAATCGTATGCCGAAACCAAAGAGCTCATTGATGCAAACCCTGATGCTCGCTCTGCTTGGGTCGAATACTTTTTTGGTAAGTGGGCGACTGATGATAGCTATGACGATGAATGGTATCGAAGAGAGTTTGTCCAAGCGGTAAACGGTGACTACGACTCTGAAGTTTATCAAGTGTCAGAAGATCTAGAGCAGAAGATGAATTTGTTCAGCAAAGATACGGCGAAAAGAAGAACGCGAGGCAGTATTGAAGCAAACCAGTTCATCGGTATCAGAAGGGAGATTCAGTCTGGATTCTCATGCTCACTTGCAGAGCAGTTGGAAGTCATGAATTCAACCGGTCAATACGGGATCATTAATAAAGTATATTTTAATGTTCAAGATTGGGATGAGTGTGTGAATGCTGATTTTGATGGTGACGGCAACCATATTACTCAATCAATACTTTCGATGAGATACGATACTCACTCGGATGACTTCACCAGCTCAGAGCATGTTTACGATGAAGATCATACCAGTGGTTTTGAGTATTTGATTGGGAATACCGACACAGTAACCGCTGATGAGTTGGTTGCTATTGCTGACAGAATTAGCACTAATTTCTACGATGAAAATGATTACGGCTCAAGCTTTTGGTTGCGTTCTAAAAATGAATTTGGGGATGATCCAAAACAGATCATGACCAATCATGATCGTGATGGCAATTGGACCAAACAGTCCTATTACCAAAATGGCACTCAACTTAAAATATGTGGAGACTCTGAAGCGAGCATGACGGAAGCCGGTTGTGAGTTTAATGAAGGGTAGACTTAAGCATTAAGCATTAAGCATTAAGAAAAAGGACCCGTTTTATTTATCTGTGAATAAATAAGAGGTGCTAGTTTCTATCTTTAATTGAATATTTTTCGTATAAAGCCCTCTTAACTCTCGATAGTTAAGAGGGCTTTTTTCATGTATGAGAAGGCAAAAACTGGATAAGCAGACACAAAAAAGGCCAACCTAAGTTGACCTTTCTAATGCTAAACTCTAAAACTAGAATTCGAAGCAGTGCTTAAAATTAAGCTTTTGCTTCCGCTGCTGCTTTAGCGATAGCTGCAAAGCTTTTCGCGTCTAGCGCTGCGCCGCCAACTAGAGCACCGTCGATGTCTGGTTGTGCGAAGTAAGCTGCTGCGTTTTCTGGTTTAACAGAACCGCCGTATTGGATAACAACTTTCTTAGCTACTTCTTCAGATTTCTCTGCGATGTGAGCACGGATTTGAGCGTGGATGCGTTGTGCATCTTCAGCTGTTGCTGCTTTACCAGTACCGATAGCCCAGATTGGTTCGTAAGCGATGATCGCGCCTTCAAGAGCTTCAACGCCTTGAGTGTTGATTACTGCGTCAAGTTGACGAGCACATACAGAAACCGTTTCGCCAGCTTCGTTTTGAGCTTCAGATTCACCGATACAAAGAACAGGTGTTAGGCCGTTCTCTTTTAGGAATGCGAATTTCTTAGCAATGAACTCGTCAGACTCAGCGTGGTATTCACGACGCTCAGAGTGACCGATGATGATGTGAGAAGCACCGAACTCTTTAAGCATTGCTGGAGACATGTCGCCAGTGAATGCACCGCTGTTGTTTAGGTCAGAGTTTTGAGCACCTAGGATGATTGCGCTGCCTGCTTCAGTAAGCGTACGCTCAGCAAGATCAACAAATAGAGCTGGTGGAGCAACTGCAACGTCTACGCCTGTCACGCCTTCAAGTTCAGCGTTAAGACCGTTTAGAAGCGCAACAACCATTTCTTTGCTGCCGTTTAGTTTCCAGTTACCCATAACTACAGGATGACGCATAGGATTTTCTCCGCGATTAATTTATGTGAAAGTTAATATGTAAAAAATAAACTTGATTACGTAAGAATATAACAGATTAATAAGTTTAGATCATGACTGTAGTCATGTCTTTCTTGGATCGAGAGAAATGTTCTTAATCTTGACATCGAAGTGCAGGATAGAAGCGAGGTAGGAGTATTTCATTTAGTCAGTGATCCGACATACAGATTAATCCTTATCTTCTCGGTTTTTTCAGTGTTAATTGCTATTAATGGCATCTCAAATACGATCCATGATGGTCATCGAGTTTTTCATGACCTTAAATCGATATAAGGAAGATAAAATGCCTAACCTAGTAATGGAGTACTCCAATTCGGTAGACGATCGAGTGAATGTTCAGGGGCTGCTGGAAGATTTACACAACGTGGCACTGCATTGTGGTCTGTTTGATGTTGGCTCTGTGAAATCTCGAGCTCTGCGTTGCCATAATTGGTTGATAGGTGATGAAGGTGATAGTGTCGATTTTATTCATGTGAATTTTGAGCTATTGGTTGGCCGTACTGAAGAGCAAAAGCGGGAGCTCTCTCGTCAGCTCATTGAAGTGCTTCAAGGGCAAGCCAGTCATGTGCGCAGCTTAACAGTGAATATGCGCGATATGGATACCGCCTGCTTTCAGAAAATCATTAACTAGTACTCTCCTTGTCGTTAGGTGGTTATGGAATAGTGGTGGGATACTGGCGGTTTAATTTTTTAATATTTAGGTAGAAAGATGTCGATTAAAGAGTTGTTACTTTCATTTCAAGGGCGGATAGGGCGAAAAGTTTTTTGGATCTGGAACCTTATCTATTACGCGGCTATTTTTGGTTTTGCGATCGGTATAAATATTCTATTCCCGGTATACGCTTATTTGTTGTTGCCTGTTTTCTTATTGATCTTAATGGTTCCGGATTTAGCGATCACCGCAAAACGTTGGCACGACAGAGATAAATCTAACCGCTGGTTATTTCTTAACGTGCCTCTTATTGTCGGGCGTTTAATGACACCTATGGCGGGGGCAGCATCTGCAACGGCAACGCCTTCCGCTCCTGAACTGATGGCGACGCTGGTGGCGTTCGTATGTGGAATCTGGATCCTTGTTGAATGCGGGTTTATGAAAGGCACCACCGGAGACAATCAATACGGTCGCGACCCGCTTCAACGATAGGAAGAAAATAAGGGACCGATAAAAAGATAAATAGAAAGTTAGAATAAAATGAGAAAGAGGTGTGGGCCTCTTTCTCATTTTTCTCTTAGAGTAAAAGGAATAATATCCGCTGAATGTGTAGGCGTTACGTTTGCATCATCGTCAAGGACATACTCACCCCCAAGTACACCTTGAAATTTTACAACCTGTACCGATAACTCTTTCATTAACGTGATATTGATGTGATTGGGGTTCTTACAGTGGCTAACCACCAGATCGATATGGCTTTGCTGAGCGCGTAATCGATGCTGCATCACATCCGATGCTGACTGAATCATCTCTTCACACATCTCATGTTTGAGCTGCTTAAAAGCTTGAGGGTTATTTTTAGCCAAAGCGACTAAATCATCAAATGGTGGCAAGGTTTGGTTGGTTAGAGGAAATCCCATATCACTCTCCTACGCGCTATTGATAGTTGGCACACTATCAAAGCATAAGAGAGTTTTGTGGTTAATTCTTGCTCGATTTATTGCATTCTTAAATTTGAGACATTTATTCTCTACGGCAAATTTTGGATCTGATAGGTGCAGCGTCGCTCACCTTGAGTGATATGTTCTGAACGTTGAACCGTGTACGCCTCACCAAGTAGCTGTTGGAAAACATTTAATTCAGATTGGCATAGGTTAGGGCAGCGAGTTGCTGCTTTACAGATCGGGCAGTGATTCTCTACCAATAAGAAACCGTGCTCATTTTTGATAAGCTCAGCCATATAGCCCTCTTGTTCGCGAAGTTTGGTCAGCGCTTCAAGTTTCTCTTCTAGGCTATTACAGTCGGCCAACGCTTGTTGGTATTGAGCCAGCGTTTGGCTTTCGCGCTTGGCTGCGACTTGAGCTAAGCCTTCCGGGCCAAATAAACTTTCTACCGCATCAATCACCTGCACGGAGAGTTCACTGTGACGATCGGCAAATTGCGCATGACCTTTTTTCGTTAAAGACCAGTGGCGGGTCGGCCGTCCGACTTTCACTTTAACGTCATGAAAGGCCAAAATACCATCGTCTTCAAGACCTTGGAGGTGTTGACGAGCCCCCATTGTGGTCATGTTAAGATCGTCAGCCAGTTGCTTTGCGGTGACGGCTCCATCCCGTTTGATGCTGTGTAATATCCTATCGATGGTCTTCATTGTGTCCCTGCCTTATGATTCATCTTCATTATGAAGTATGAGCTTAATAAAGCAAATAACTTACTATTCAGAAATTATGGACTACAGCAGAGTGAGTGTGAATTGTCATCAGATAAAAAACGCAGCCGGAAGTGGCTGCGTTTGATGTAGACATTCGTTTGTATTGCGCCAAGCTTAAAAATTTAAAAGCATAGAAGCTTAAAAGCTCAAGGCTGGGAACATAACGTTAGAAACCTACAGGATAAAGTCACGCACTTCAGCGTCTTTACGCTCTAAGTAGTGAATCGACTTGATGCGACGAATGGTGCGACAGCGACCGCGGATCAGCAGTGTTTCTGTTGTCGCGATATTGCCTTTACGTGTGATGCCCTCAAGTAGATCGCCTTTGGTGATCCCTGTAGCGGCGAAAACTACATTGTCGCTGCGTGCCATATCATCCATTTTCAGTACGATATTAGCTTCAACGCCCATCTCTTTACAGCGAGACAATTCTAGCTCACCGTGAGTGCGGTTTTCAGGTGTATCCCCTTTCACATCATGACGCGCCAACAATCGGCCATGCATGTCGCCATCTAGAGCGCGAATAACCGCCGCAGAAACTACGCCTTCAGGAGCGCCGCCGATGCAGTACATCACATCCACTTCGCTGTCTGGCATGCAAGTTAAAATAGACGCCGCTACATCGCCATCAGGCACGGCAAACACTCGAACGCCCATTGCTTGCATTTGGGTGATCACTTCATCATGGCGAGGTTTTGCAAGGGTGGTGACCACTAAAGTATCAAGGGTTTTCCCTAACGCTTTTGCGATGTTTTCTAGGTTCTCTTCCAAAGAAAGATGCAAATCGATCACCCCTTTTGCGCCAGGACCGACAACCAATTTCTCCATGTACATATCAGGGGCTTTTAGGAAGCTGCCTTTTTCGCCAGCCGCTAGAACTGCTAATGCGTTCGATTGTCCCATCGCGGTCATGCGAGTACCTTCAATTGGGTCTACCGCAATATCCACTGCATCGCCACCGACACCGACTTGCTCGCCAATAAAGAGCATTGGAGCATCATCGATTTCACCTTCACCGATAACAATCTCACCGCTGATTTCAGTTTTGTTCAATAGGCTACGCATCACTTCTACCGCGGCACCATCTGCGGCGTTTTTATCGCCACGGCCAAGCCATTTATAACCAGCTAGTGCTGCACCTTCGGTTACACGAGAGAATGCCATTGCCAAATCGCGTTTCATGTTGACTCCAAATAAATGAAAGAGAGATAAATAGGAAATTTTGGCAGGATTTTACCATATCAGAAAGGTAACGTTTGCCTTTTTCCATCGCTTTAGTGTTTGCTGGTTTTAAAGTTCGTCTGCAATGTAGATTTTTATGGGTAATGGATACGCGATTTGGCTCACTTGAGGTGAGAAAAGTTAGGCTTATGTCAATTTGCGTTGTTTTTTTGAGCGAATGGTAAAAAATATCGAATATAGGGAGTGTCTATCTGCGCTGTGCTGAGTAGAATGAAGCAATATTAGTGAAGTAACCTTCGCCCAATCCAATAAATCATAGGAAGGCCTATATGTCTTTTGAAGTACTAGAACAACTGGAAGCTAAAATCCAAACTGCTGTTGACACAATTGCACTACTGCAAATGGAAGTTGAAGAGCTTAAAGAAGAGAAACAGCAACTAGCAACTGAAGCGACTGAGCTAAAAGCAAACCGTGAAGAGCTAGAGCAAAAAGCTCAACAGATGGAACAAGAACATTCAGCTTGGCAAGATCGCATTCGCAATCTTCTAGGCAAAATGGATGACGTAGAATAAGCGATTAGCTTTGCCTTGGTAAAAGGGCGAATACGTTACTAAAGAATACGAAAACGCCTGCTGAATGTTCAGCCGGCGTTTTTATTTGTGTTATCTATCAGTTATTCGCTAACGCACGTGAGAGGTGACGCCAATTTAGTCGTTAGACTCAAGCTCATCTTCGTCATCAAGCTCGTCTTCTTCAGCTAATTCGAATTCAATATCTAACGGCTCTTGGGAAAGGATAATGCCTGTATTATCAGCGTAGAGGTAATCTTCAGGTAAGAAGGTCACACTGCCAAAGTTCACGGGTACATCAATTTCACCAATGTCTTTTTGAGTCGCGCCGACAGGGATAGAGGCAAGTGCTTGGATGCCGATGCTCATGTCTTCAAGTTCATCCACTTCACGAACGCAGCCGTAGACCACAATGCCTTCCCATTCGTTCTCTTCAGCAAGAGTGGCAATGTCGGCATCAATGAGCGCTTTACGCAAAGAGCCCCCGCCATCGACCAGTAAAATACGACCTTCGCCGTTCTCTTCTAAGACAGAGCGGATCAGCCCATTATCTTCGAAGCATTTTACTGTGGTGAGTTGACCAGCAAAAGAGGCGCTACCACCAAAGTTGCTGAACATTGGCTCTACGACATCGACTTGATCTAAGTAGACATCACACAGGGCAGAGGTGTTGTATTCCATAGCGTACCTTCTCTTTTAAATTATCAATCTGATTTGAGTATATCGGGCGCTGAAGCCAATGCAATGACAAGGCTCAATTAACTCACTAGAGTTTGAGCTATCACGACTCCTGCAAATAATAGATTGGTAATGAGCGAGCATTTTACGATAACCGGCATCATCGGCGCGATTTGAGCGGGTTTATCGGCGGCCCAAACGGCTTTACTGTGCTTGATTACCATGATTAAGCTTAGTAGGAATGGCAGGCTGATCCACAGGGGTTTGCCTTGTAAGGTGAGATAAAGCGCAAAAGCAAACAGTGCGCCCCCTAATAATAGAGAGTGATACTGCTTGGCTTTCTGTTGGCCTAGTCTCACGGCAACGGTGCGTTTCCCACACGCTTCATCGTTTTCAATATCGCGCATGTTATTGATGTTCAGAACGGCAACAGCCAGTAAACCACAGCCTAATGATGGGAGAAACAATCCAAACTCAAGATTACCCGTGTGCAAGAAGTAAGTGCCCGACACGCCAAGTAAACCAAAGAATATGAAAACGGAAATATCACCTAACCCTACGTAGCCATAAGGTTTACTGCCCATGGTATACGCAATGGCGGCAATAATGGCGAGCACGCCGAGTCCGATAAACGCCAAGATACTTTCAAGACTACTGAGGGCATAAAAAACTAAGCTCAAACCTGAGATGATGGTCAGCACGATATTCAGCGCAATGGCTTGTTTCATGACTTTCGGTGTGACCGCGCCAGATTGCATGGCTCTGACTGGGCCAAGACGTTCATCGTTGTCTGTGCCTTTTACTGCATCTCCGTAGTCATTCGCAAGGTTAGACAGTATTTGCAGCAATGTGGCGGTGAGAAAGGCCAATAGTGCGACAGGCAGAGAAAAATGACCAGCTGAAAAAGCGAGACTACTTCCTGTAAGAATCGAGACTAAAGCGAGAGGGAGTGTTTTTGGTCTTGCGGCATCAAGCCAGATCAGGAGTGACTGTTTCATTCGGTATTCATAGTTTTATACAATAAAGTCAGTATACGCGCTTTTTTTGATGAATAAAAAGCCCACTCGAAAGTGGGCTTAGAATTAGATCTCAGATAAAGCTTTGAATACGGATATTCAGTGAGTTGAAAACCGCGTCAATTACAGAATGAAGCGACTTAAATCTTCATCATCAACGAACTCGCCTAACCGTGAGCTAACGTATTCTGAATCGATGGTTAACTGGCTGCCTGATTTCTCGGTTGCATCAAATGAAATCTCATCCATTAGGCGCTCCATCACGGTATGCAAGCGACGTGCACCAATGTTTTCAGTGGTTTCGTTCACTTTCCATGCCGCTTCTGCGATTTGGTGGATGCCTTCTTTGGTGAATTCGATATCCACGCCTTCGGTTTTCATTAGCGCAACGTACTGCTCAGTCAGTGACGCTTTTGGTTCTGTTAGAATACGCTCGAAATCATGGCTAGAAAGTGCTTCAAGCTCAACTCGAATTGGTAGACGACCTTGTAATTCAGGGATCAAATCAGAAGGTTTCGCGACTTGGAATGCACCCGATGCAACAAACAGAATGTGGTCAGTTTTAACCATGCCGTGTTTGGTTGAAACGGTGCTGCCTTCAATCAGTGGAAGCAAATCACGCTGAACCCCTTCACGGGAAACATCTGGGCCTGAGCTTTCGCCACGTTTACAGATTTTATCGATCTCATCGATGAAGACGATGCCGTTGTTTTCAACGTTGTAAATCGCATTCTCTTTTAGCTCTTCAGGGTTAACCAGTTTTGCTGCTTCTTCTTCGGTTAACGCTTTGAAGGCATCTTTGATCTTCATCTTGCGTTTTTTCTTGGTGTCGCCAGCAAGGTTTTGGAACATGCCTTGCAGTTGGTTGGTCATCTCTTCCATGCCAGGAGGAGCCATGATCTCTACACCCATTTGTGGCGCGGCAACGTCAATGTCGATCTCTTTGTCGTCCAGTTTGCCTTCACGTAGCTTCTTGCGGAAGATTTGACGAGTGTTAGAGCTGGTCTCTTCTGCTGGTTGCTCGTTTTGACCCCAAGCATCACGAGCGGGTGGCAGTAGGGCATCTAAAACGCGATCTTCTGCTTGCTCTTCAGCGCGGTATTTTACTTTTTCCATCGCTTGTTGGTGCGTCATTTTCACGGCAACATCGGTCAGGTCGCGAATAATGGTTTCCACCTCTTTACCGACATAACCCACTTCGGTGAACTTTGTTGCTTCCACTTTGATGAAAGGTGCATTAGCTAATCGAGCTAAACGACGAGCAATTTCTGTTTTACCCACACCAGTAGGACCAATCATTAGGATATTTTTTGGTGTCACTTCTACGCGCAAGCTCTCTTCAAGCTGCATTCGACGCCAGCGGTTACGTAGAGCAATCGCGACAGAACGTTTAGCGTTATCTTGACCAATGATGTGGCGGTTCAGTTCGTGAACTATCTCACGAGGAGTCATCTCAGACATGTTTATTCCTTAAAATCTATTCAATGCATGGTTGATGCGATACACAACACTATTTTTTGGTGTCTTCGCTGTTGTCAGCGTCAATGTCTAGTTCTTCAATAGTGTGGTGGTGGTTGGTGAATACGCAAATATCACCAGCAATTTTTAGTGATTTTTCAGCGATTTCACGCGCATCTAAATCCGTGTTCTCTAAAAGAGCAATCGCGGATGCTTGAGCAAAATTACCGCCAGAGCCAATGGCAATGAGGTCATTTTCAGGTTGAACCACATCGCCATTCCCGGTGATGATCAATGATGCAGTTTCGTCAGCGACAGCAAGCAGTGCTTCTAACTTTCTGAGCGCGCGATCGCTGCGCCAATCTTTTGCAAGTTCAACGGCCGCTTTGGTTAAATGACCTTGATGCATTTGAAGTTTGCTTTCGAAGCGTTCAAATAGAGTGAAGGCATCAGCAGTGCTTCCAGCAAATCCAGCCAGAACTTGATTGTTGTAGAGACGACGAACTTTACGTGCGTTGCCTTTCATTACGGTGTTGCCAAGAGATACTTGTCCATCACCCGCGATGACGACTTTATTATTACGGCGTACAGATACAATAGTAGTCACGAGTTGGCCTCTATTATTTAGATTACTTATTACTTGAGCTTCCGTGTGGTATCCGCGGGAACTCACATAAATGAAAATATGGTTTCGATAAAAACTATATGAGGATAAAGAGAAGGGAATTCAAGGGACAAAAAAGGGTAAGCGTTGAGGCTTACCCTAATTATGTCAATTAATGTGTTATTGCGTATCTTTCCAAATTGCGCACGGCTCAATCTTCGCTCGTTGCAGTTTATGACGATCTCGCTCAGCATCGCGTTTGAGTTTGTATGGCCCTAAAACAACACGGTACCAACTGCTGTTCTCTTTCTTGCGAATTTTACTGTTGATCCCTTGAAAAGCGATATCGAGTTTGCGGCTTTCTGCTTGAGACATCGATTTATAAGCACCGCACTGCATGATGTATGGAATGGCAGAGACAACTTGTTCTTTGGCTTTCACTTCCACTTCGCGGTTCGGTAATGAATCGACGTAATCCCACTTCTCTTCAGGAGGGGGCGGAAGGGATTTCGCTGGCTTAGGTTTCGGCTTGGTTTTGACCACAGGCGCTGGTGGTTCAGGATCGTTACTTAAAATATACAGCCCATAACTAAACCCACTTAGCAGAAGAACGGCTAAGAGTCCGATGCGCCACGGCTTTCGGCGTGGAGCTTGTTTTTTGGTCGGCTTTTTAGGGGCTCGACCGCGCTTTACATAATCTTTATTCGCCACAGCATTATTCGACAGTTAAATTCTCTGCTCTCATGGTAATCCAGATTGAGTGGATAGAACAGTAGGAGAGATAAAAACGGAAGCAGCGCACTAAAATGCACTGCTTCAAATCATTTTCATTCTTTTAGGCTTTCAAAATCGACAAGCAATCAACTCATTCGTGGTGGCGCAGCACTGCCGCGAACGATCAATTCAGTCTCAAGGAGCCTTGAACCAGCACTGACTTCGTTTCCTTTGAGAAGTTCTAACATCATCAATACGGCTTGGCGTCCAATTTCATATCGAGGCTGAGAGATGGTCGTCAGAGGTGGATCGCAATATTCAGAGAATTGAATGTCATCAAAGCCAACAAAAGAGAGATCTTGTGGAACGCGTAAGCCTAGTTTTTTCGCTTCTTGAATCGCTCCAATAGCCATGGTGTCGTTATGACAAAAAATAGCAGTTGGTGCTTCTGGTAGAGACAGTAGCTTTCTCACAGCCCTTGCCCCCGCTTCAAACGTAAAATCACCTTGTACCGTAAAGGTTGGATTCATGATGATCCCCGCTCGACGCAGCGCTTGCTGATAACCTTGTTGACGGAATTTACATAAGGTTGCCGATTCTGGCCCTGTGATTTGAGCGATACGTTTGTGCCCAAGTTGGGTGAGGTAGTTCACTGCATCGAATGCTGAAGTTAAGTTATCGATATGGACAGTAGGGAGCTCAAGTTCTGGTGCAAATTCACACGCCATGACCATCGGAGGAAGGTTTTTCTGTTCAGGTTTACTGACATCAAAAGGAAGGTCGGTACCCAGCAATAGCATACCATCGGCTTGTTTGGTAAAGACGAGGTTTACAAGGGAAGACTCACGCTTCTTCTGTTGCCCACTGTCACCAAGGAGGACTAAGTAGTCAAACTCCATGGCGGTATCTTCTATGCCTCGTATGATCTCAGTAAAGTAAGGATCGCAAATGTCGGGAATAATGGCGACAATCGTTTTTGATTCATTTCGGCGTAAATTTCTTGCCAAAGAGTTCGGTGAATAACCAGCTTCTAAAACAGCATCTTCAACACGTTTACGGGTTGAGGATGATACTTTTTCCGGATTCATTAACGCACGTGATACGGTCGCAGTTGATACTCCAGCCAGCTGGGCAACATCCTTCATTGTCGCCATACTAAATCCTCTTAAGTCACTTACTTACATGCCAATACGGCATTTAATTATTGTTTTAATGAATGAAATACGTCAGTTACATTTTTTAACGTTTTCTGTTGAGGAGATAGTTTATTCAATTCCAAAGAGAAAGTTACGGGCTGTTTAACAAAAATTACATTGTCTATGTGACTTCGCTCACGATAAATGTGAATACATTTTCTGATTACATTGTCATTAGGGGCATTCGCACCATCAACTAAGATCTTGGGGCTCGATATCTAGCGACCAACGCACTTTTTTGGCGCTGGGTAACAGATTAATCGCAGGCTTCGCGCTATAGAGCAGCTTTTGCATTAATGGTCTGCTTTGAGTTTGAAGCAGTAATTGCCAGCGTGATTTCCCTGCTCGTTTCGCTAATGGCGCCGGCGTCGGGCCAAGCACCATGCAGCTATCATCAAACAGTGGATGAGCTTCAAGGGTATGTCGCACTTGGCGAAGAAATTCTTCTACCTGCTGCGGGTTGTTTGCTTCAGCCCTAAAAAGCGTTAGATGGGAATAGGGTGGCAATTGCGCCATTTTTCGCTCTTCCAATGCGCTAATGGCAAAGTGGCGATAATCTTTGTGCAGCAATGCTTGTAATAGCCCGTGTTCAGGGTGATGAGTTTGTAAGATTACTTCTCCGGGTTTACTGGCGCGTCCCGCTCGTCCTGCCACTTGAATAAACAGCTGAGCCAAACGTTCAGCCGCTCGAAAATCACTGCTGTAGAGTGAACCATCAATGTCGAGCAAACCTACCAATGTCACATTGGGGAAATGGTGCCCCTTAGCAAGCATTTGAGTGCCGATAAGAATTTGGAACTCACCTTTACGAATCGATTCTAAAGCAGACTCTAAACTGCCTTTACGGCGCGTACTGTCACGGTCAATTCGAATCGTTTTGTATTCTGGGAAAAGTTGCTCTAGCTGTGTTTCAAGTTGCTCTGTTCCGACCCCAACGGTAACAAGCTGAGTGGAACCGCACCCATGACATTGATGGATGACAGGTTGCTGAGAGCCACAGTGGTGGCAGCGAACTTCACTGCTGTGCTGGTGGAAGGTGTAGTAAGCATCGCAGCGTTTACATTCTGCAATCCAGCCACACTCATGACACATCAAAGCAGGGGAGAATCCGCGTCGATTTAAAAACAGCATCACTTGGTTGCCCGCTTTAAGGTGGCGGCGCATTTCGGCAATCAGTGGCGCTGATAATCCACTTTCTAAATAGAGCCCTTTCACATCCAACACTTTATTGGTGGTTGGAAGGGCAACCCCTGCTCGTTGGCTTAAGGTTAGATGATGGTATTTACCACTGAGCGCATTATGCAGCGTTTCAAGTGCTGGCGTCGCGGTGCCAAGAATGATGGGGATCTGCGCTTTGTTCGCGCGCATAATGGCGACGTCACGGGCGTGGTAGCGTAGGCTGTCTTGTTGTTTGTAAGAGGCATCATGTTCTTCATCGACGATAATAATGCCAAGATCCGCAAAAGGCGTGAACAGAGCTGATCGAGTACCAATGACAATGCCCGAAATATTGTCACGAGCAGAAAGCCAAGCGTTCAGACGTTCGGTGTCATTTAACCCTGAATGGATCACTTCAACAGGCACATTAAACCGTTTTTTAAAGCGGTTAATGGTCTGTGGGGTCAATCCAATCTCAGGAACCAGCACTAACGCTTGTTTTCCCTGTTCGAGGATGGGCTTAATCATATTCAGGTAGACTTCGGTCTTCCCCGAACCCGTCACCCCTTCTAATAAATAGCAGCCGAATTCGGTTTGGCTGTTGACGGTGGCGATCGCAATCGCTTGTTCTTCATTGAGCTTAGGCTTATCGCAATCGGCTTCAACCTGATGGTTCCATGCCGTGATCTTTGGCTTTTTCTCTAATGATTCAATCCACCCTTTATCTTGCAGGGTTTTCAGTACAGTGCTGCCCACTTCGTGATCGATAAACTCTTGGTGAGGCACATTGCCATTTTCGAGCATATGCATCACTTTCGCTTGCTTGACTGCACGACCAAACCCTTGCATGAGCTGATTTTTCCCTGATGCGGTCAGTTGCCATTCCACCAAGGTGGCAAAATCAGCGGCTTTCCCTTTACGTAACGCAGAAGGAAGCGCGTTGGTTAGGGTTTCACCTAGGGGATATTGGTAAAACTTGCTGCACCAGGTTAATAGGGTATACACCGACTCAGAGAAAACAGGTTGGTTATCTAAAACGTGTTTAATGCTTTTTAGCTGCTCACGGGGGAAGTCGGATTCATTGACCAGTGCTGTGACAATCCCGACTAATGTTTGACGACCAAAAGGCACAGAGACTCGCCCACCAATAATTGGAAATAGGTGGCTAGGGATAAGATAATCGAACTGCTTATCTAGGGGAACAGGCAGAGCGATTCGAGCTATTGATGGGCGCATAGGGTCATAAATTCGGCACAATGATGAGAAAACACAGTCTAATTTAATCAGTTAGGAAATTCGAGCTATCTTATTCCTAAGTCGACTAATGAAAGGCGATAAAAGTCGCTATGCTGGCGTTCTGCTTAGGTTCAAACCGGAGTGAATGGTCTTTATTCGGAGAGATAAGCCGTAATAAAGGCGTGTAAAACATTTAACGGTGAAAAAACTATCAAATTGGTTGATCCTAGGCAGGGGATTCATTACTATACTGCGCCTTAACGTCATGGCTTATTTTACCTTTGAGTAATTTAGCGGTGGCAATAATTTTTTAAACTACGTGTGGTGTCCGGCTTAGATTCGGATGGCGACACGGCCTAACGAGGTTATCCCATGAAAACTGGAATCCACCCAGAATACAAAGCTGTAAGCGCAACTTGTTCTTGTGGCAACACATTTGAATTCAACTCTACTCTAGGTAAAGATTCAATCCACCTAGACGTATGTGACAAATGTCACCCATTCTACACTGGTAAGCAACGTATCGTAGATACAGGCGGCCGTGTTGATCGCTTCAACAAGCGTTTCGGTGCTCTTTCTAGCAAGTAATTCTATTACTTTTGCTACACCGAATGAAAAAAGGACGCCATGGCGTCCTTTTTTATTATCTGCATTTTAGTGACATCTTCTAATGACTGGTCGAATGAGTAGATGAATCTGGTTTTTTAATGAATCAGATCGCAATCCTATCTATGAAGATTGACTTACATCAATTAATATTAGCATTCGACTCCATCATCACATTACCTTTTCGGGGATACTGCACCTATGTCAGACGACAATCACCAAGAGCTCTCTTCAGAAGAACTATTTCGCCAACAAGCACTTGATTACCATGCCTTCCCAAAACCGGGGAAAATTGCTTTAGAGCTAACCACGCCAGCAGACTCAGCTGAAGATCTGGCACTGGCCTACAGCCCAGGTGTTGCAGAACCTGTACGTGAAATCGCCCAAAACGTAGAGAACGTTTATAAGTACACAGCGAAAGGTAACATGGTAGCGGTGATCTCAAACGGCACCGCGATCCTTGGTTTAGGTAATCTTGGTCCAATCGCATCAAAACCTGTGATGGAAGGTAAAGCGTTACTGTTTAAACGTTTTGCTGGCCTTGATTCTATCGATATCGAAGTTAAACACCGCACTATCGACGAATTTGTCGACACAGTTGCGAACATTGCAGACACGTTCGGTGGTATTAACTTAGAAGATATCAAAGCACCAGATTGTTTTGAAATTGAGCGTCGTTTGATTGAACGTTGTGATGTGCCTGTATTCCATGATGACCAACACGGTACCGCGATTGTAACGGCAGCGGGCATGCTGAATGCGATCGAACTTCAAGGTAAGAAATTAGAAGAGTGTACGATCGTTTGTCTTGGTGCGGGTGCAGCAGCTGTCGCCTGTATGGAGCTACTGATTAAGTGTGGCGCGATGCGTGAAAAAATCTACATGCTTGACCGTAAAGGCGTGATCCACACTCGCCGTGATGACATCAACGAGTACAAACAGCGCTTTGCGAACAATACCGACAAACGCACGTTGGAAGATGTGATCGATGGTGCTGACCTATTCTTAGGCGTATCGGGTCCAAACCTTCTTCCGGCTGAAGCGCTGAAATTAATGGCCGACAAGCCTGTTGTATTTGCATGTTCGAATCCAGATCCAGAGATCAAACCTGCATTAGCTCATGAAGTGCGTAATGACCTGATTATGGGTACTGGCCGTTCTGACTATCCAAACCAAGTGAACAATGTTCTATGTTTCCCATTCATTTTCCGTGGTGCGTTAGATGTACGTGCAAGCGTGATTAATGATGAGATGAAACTGGCGGCGGTAGAAGCGATTCGTCAACTTGCTAAAGAGCCTGTTCCTGCTGAAGTATTGAAAGCGGCGGGTGTGGATGCACTTGAGTTTGGCGTCGATTACATTATTCCTAAACCGATGGACCCACGTTTGTTACCACGCGTAGCAAAAGCTGTGGCTGTGGCGGCGGTTGAATCTGGTGTAGCTCGTATTGAGATGCCAGAAAACTATATGCAGTAAGAACGTAATATGCAGTAAATACACGACGTAATAAATCTGCATGCTAGCGAGAGACTAAAAAGCCGCCAAACATTATGTTTAGCGGCTTTTTTAATGAGGCTAAGTTGGGACAACGCCCAAACGAACCAATGACATCAGCAGTAAGCGGTTACTCTTCGTCGAATGTTTCGAATTCGATGCCCATTGCAGTCATTAATTCTTTTGCTTCGGTTGGGATCTCATCCGGACGATCTTTACGTAGATCTTCATCAGTAGGAAGAGGTTGCCCAGTATAAGCATGCAAGAAGGCTTCACAAAGAAGTTCACTGTTTGTTGCGTGGCGTAGGTTGTTAATCTGACGGCGAGTACGCTCATCAGTGAGTACCTTTAATACTTTTAATGGGATCGAAACGGTAATTTTTTTAACCTGTTCGCTCTTTTTTCCATGCTCTGCGTATGGACTAATGTATTCACCATTCCAGTCTGCCATTGCGCACCTTCATTGTTATTGTTAGTTGTTTAAAAATAATAGGAGGGGATTTTAGCGGGATTTACCGCCATAAGCAAAGACATATAGACGTCTAGATGTGTTGACGGCTTACTCTTATAAACGTAAAGTGACATAAAGTAACGAGAATAACAACTCTCTAACACAGTGCCTTGATATCAATCAAGGTGTTGTGAGCATCGAATTCGACTTGGAAAGGAAACACATATGAGCAGCCGGAAGCCCGCGACTATCGCCGTACGAACAGGAATTGAGTCAGATTCTCAGCATAATGCCGTTGTCCCACCGATTTATCTTTCGACCAATTACAGCTTCCCAGCCTTCGGTGAAGTGCCTAAATATGACTATACCCGTTCTGGTAATCCAAACCGAGGATTATTAGAAACGGCACTGTTTGAGTTGGAATCGGGAAAAGGGGCAGTGGTCACAAATTGCGGTACATCGGCGCTCAACCTTTGGGTTTCTGCTTTTTTAGGTCCTGATGATCTGATTGTCGCACCGCACGATTGCTATGGTGGTACTTATCGCCTGTTTAATACGCGAGCACAAAAAGGGGACTTTAAGGTTCTTTTTGTTGATCAATCAGACCGCGCTGCGTTGGATGCTGCGATTGCTCTGAAGCCGAAATTATTACTGCTTGAAACGCCGTCAAATCCGCTCGTTCGTGTTATCGATATCGAAGAGACATGCATTAAAGCTAAGCAAGTCGGGACGCTAGTGGCGGTCGATAATACCTTTTTGACACCTGTGTACCAAAAGCCATTAGAACTCGGTGCGGATTTTGTGATTCACTCGACCACTAAGTTTATTAACGGTCACTCGGATGTGATTGGTGGTGTGGTGGTGACAAAAACAGAAGAGCATGCAGAAGAGTTGGCGTGGTGGGGAAACTGCATTGGCGCAACAGGAACACCATTTGATAGTTACATGACGTTACGTGGCATACGCACTCTGGGCGCAAGAATGCGTGTGCATGAAGAGAGTTCGATAGCCATCCTTAGCGAACTTCAGAAGCAATCTTTAGTCGATGTTATCTATCACCCAAGCCTGCCTGATCATCCTGGACATGATATCGCGAAGAAGCAGCAGTCTGGTTTTGGGTCTATGCTGAGCTTTGAGTTTGCAGGCAGTTTTGAACAACTGAAATATTTTGTCGATCAACTCGAATTATTCTCTTTAGCGGAATCTTTAGGTGGCGTTGAAAGCTTGATTTGCCACCCAGCGTCGATGACTCACCGTGCGATGGGGGAGGAAGCCTTGGCGGAAGCGGGCATTTCACAGCATTTATTACGTTTATCGGTTGGGCTAGAAGATGCTGACGATTTGATTAACGATTTATCACAAGCTTTTGCGAAAGCGGAGCGATTTACGGACGATGGAGAGGCCGTTTAAATGAGTGTTATTCGTCAACTGCATAAATTTGGTGGCAGTAGCTTAGCTGATCCTGAGTGTTATCAGCGCGTGGTGAATATTCTTAAAGAGTATTCGGGAGCGGATGATTTAGTGGTGGTGTCAGCGGCAGGGAAAACCACCAACCGGCTGATCGAGTTTTTAGAAGCGCTGGATAAAGATGGGCGTTTGGCGCATGAGGCTTTACAGTCATTGCGTCAATTTCAGACTGAATTGATTGAAACCTTGCTGAGTGGAGAAGCACAAACGGCTTTGCTTGCAACGTTGAATGCTGAGTTTAGTGCGCTAGGGGAGTTAACCACTCCGCTTTCGGCAACCGACAAAGCGAATGTGTTAGGCCATGGTGAAGTATGGTCGGCTCGATTGTTAGCTGAACTATTGTGTCAGCACGATCTTGCGGCTGTAGCTCAAGATGCTCGTGAGTTTTTACGGGCAGAAGCGGGTACTCAGCCAGAAGTCGATCGCGCGCGCTCTTATCCGTTGCTGAAAGAAATTCTTGCCCAACATACACATCATCGAATCGTGATCACCGGATTCATGGCGCAAGATTCCACTCATGAAACGGTCTTGCTTGGTCGAAATGGTTCGGATTACTCGGCAACTGTGATTGGTGCATTAGCGGAAGTGAGCTGTGTGACGATTTGGAGCGATGTGGCTGGCGTATACAGCGCTGACCCAAGGCTTGTCTCTGATGCCTGTCTTCTGCCTCTGCTGCGCTTAGATGAGGCGAGTGAGTTGGCTCGCCTTGCTGCCCCAGTATTGCATAGCCGCACTTTACAACCTGTCGCGCAAAGTGCGATGGATTTAAGTTTACGCTGTAGCCATCAACCCGAATCGGGATCGACTCGAATTGAGCGAGTGTTAGCTTCAGGGCGCGGCGCTAAGATCATTACCTCGTTAGATGAGGTGTTGTTGATCCAACTGACGTTTACACAGGGTCATGATTTTAAGCGAATTGAAACGGACGTATTGCAGAGCCTAACTCGGGCGCAACTTGAACCTTTGGCTTATGAAGTCCAATCGGATCAGCACTGTTTGCGTTTAGCGTACACAGCAGAGATTGCTGGTGGCGCTCTTAGCCATTTGCAAGATTGTGCGGTGGAAGCCGAAATCAAATTGAAAGAGGGTTACTCGCTGATCGCGGCCGTTGGTGCTGGCGTCACTAAAAATCCAAATCATTGCTACGGTTTCTATCAGCAGTTGAAACACTCCCCAGTCGAATTTGTGTCGGAGTCGCTATCTGGATTAAGTTTAGTGGCGGTTCTACGCCGCAGTGAAACACCACCTTTAGTAAAAGGCATTCACACTCAACTTTTCCAAGCTCAGAAACGAGTAGCATTGGTATTGTGTGGTAAAGGCAATATTGGTTCGAGTTGGTTATCTCTGTTTACCGAGCAGAAAAGTGAGCTAGAAAAACGCCGAGGCATGAGCTTTGATTTGGTGGGTGTCGTGGGAAGCCAAACGTATTGGTTTGATGATAAAGGGATAGACCCGACCACAATTGATGCCCGCTTTAATGACGAATCCATTGCAAATAACAGTCACGAATGGTTAGAGCGTTTAGGTGCGATTCAAAATTATGATGAAGCTGTGGTGTTAGATGTTACCGCGAGCCAAGAGTTGGCCGAGCAGTACTTGAATATCGCGCATCAAGGTATCCACTTAATTTCAGCTAATAAAGTGGCCGGTTCCGCTTCTGGTGAGTATTACCATCAAGTTCAAGATGCTTTTGCAAAAATTGGTCGTCATTGGTTGTATAACGCGACAGTAGGGGCGGGGCTTCCAATTAATCATACCGTTCGAGATTTGCGTGAGAGTGGCGATGAGATCATTGCGGTATCGGGTATTTTTTCGGGGACGCTTTCATGGTTATTCCAGCAATTCGACGGCAGTGTTCCCTTTAGTGAGTTGGTTGATCTCGCATGGCAACAAGGGCTGACGGAACCCGATCCTCGATCGGATTTAGATGGTTCAGATGTGATGCGTAAGTTAGTTATTTTAGCGCGAGAATCAGGGTTAGAGATTGAGCCCGAAAATGTGAAGGTTGAATCTCTGGTTCCGGCAGAATTACAAGATCTGTCATTAGATGATTTCTTTGACCACGCTTCTGTCTTGAGTGAAGAGTTAGCCGAGCGTTTAGAAAAAGCTCAGAAAGAGCATAAAGTGCTGCGTTATGTCGCTCGTTTGGAAAAGAATGGGAATGCGAGTGTGAGCGTCGAGGCGCTTGCGAAAGAGCATGCGCTAGCGAACTTACTCCCTTGTGACAATATCTTTGCGATTGAGAGTAAGTGGTACAAAGATAACCCTCTGGTCATTCGAGGCCCAGGTGCGGGAAGAGAAGTTACCGCTGGTGCTATTCAATCAGACCTCAATAGGATGTCTGCGCTGTTTTAAGTGGTGATCGACGTTGTTTAAGTAGTAAGTCGAGGGGGCTCTTCTTATCGCCTTCTAACATCATCTGTCGATACTGGATCAACAGGCCCTAACCAAAGGAGCGAAATCATTCGCTCCTTTGTTGTTTCTACGGGAGCTATTGGGTTTTGTATTAGGGCCTTTGTGTTTTCTGGCAGAGGGCTTTGTGTTTTTTACAGAGGTGAGGATCTTATGTTCTTTGCGGGTGAGCTTTGTGTTTTCCATTAATAATGAACTATCTTCACTTTGAACATGAGAAAAATTCATAATCATCCTGTTGACATTAAATCGTATTCATTCCATTCTGTGGACATATAGACGTCTAAACGTCATTTAAGGATTTAGATTATTGCGTGGCAAAGATGGCCACAGGGAGAGTTAAGATGGGATATACACACGCAGGCCATATCGACGCCTTAAATCAGAATATTGCCGAACTTTCTGACAACATCAATGTGTCATTTGAGTTTTTTCCACCAAGCAGTGAAAAAATGGAAGAAACCTTATGGAACTCTGTCCATCGATTAAAGACTCTTCAACCTAAATTTGTTTCAGTTACTTATGGTGCCAATTCTGGCGAGCGAGATCGTACTCACTCGATTATCAAAGAGATCAAAGATCAAACAGGATTGGTCGCAGCCCCTCACTTGACCTGTATTGATGCAAGTCGTGAAGAATTAATCAATATTGCAGACGATTACTGGAACAATGGCATTAAAAACATTGTGGCACTGCGTGGTGATATTCCTGCAGGTGGCGGTGCGCCCGACATGTACGCATCAGACTTAGTGAAACTGCTTAAATCTCAGCATGATTTTGATATCTCAGTTGCGGCTTTTCCTGAAGTTCACCCAGAGGCGAAAAGTGCTCAAGCGGATTTGATTAACTTAAAGCGTAAAGTGGATGCTGGTGCCGATCGTGCCATTACTCAATTCTTCTTTGATGTAGAGAGTTACTTACGTTTTCGTGACCGCTGCGTGGCGGCAGGCATTGATGCTGAAATTGTGCCGGGCATTCTACCTGTTTCCAACTTTAAGCAAGCATCACGCTTTGCTGCGATGAATAACGTAAAAGTACCAGGCTGGATGGCACAGCAGTTTAACGGTTTAGACGATGATCCTACGACACGACAACTCGTTGGTGCCAGTCAAGCGATTGATATGGTGAGAACACTAAGCCGAGAAGGGGTGAAAGATTTTCACTTTTATACTCTGAATCGAGCTGAAATGACCTATGCGCTTTGCCATACACTTGGCGTGCGTCCTGCTTAAGTTCACGTCCAAGCTAAAGTTCACGTCCAAGCTAAAGTTCATGTCCAAGCTAAAGTTCATGTCCAAGCTAAAGTTTACGTTTAGCTTAGGTTTACATCCAACTATAGCTTATAGGTACAGTTTTAGCGGATAGAGATAAAGATAGAAATAGAGACTAAAGCTGAAGGGAACAGAAATAGAAAAGGGTTAGTGCAAATGCATTAACCCTTTTTGGTATTTACTTCAATGAACTGATTTGAACTTACGCCATTGCGCCTAATTCAGCTATTACTTCATCAGCCCATGATACCCATGCTTCGCGAATAACAAGGTTACGGCGAAGTGTTAGACGCTCTAAACGAGCTTGCTTATCTAGAGACGCTGGTGTTGCGTAGTAAGCCGCTTCGATCTCTTTGTAATGCGCTACAAGTTTACGAGATTCTTCAACCAACTCTATTAGTTGTGCATGATACGCTGTTGAAGGTTGTACAGCGCATGCCATCAGCTTAGCAGAGAACTCATCACGAACGGTTGGATGAGCGGTAGGTTGATCAAACCATGCACCAAGTGCACCACGACCAGCATCTGTGATTGAGTAAACTTTACGGTCGGGTTTACCTTCCTGCGGTTCTAAAACACATGTAACTAGCTCGTTCTGAGCCATTTTGTTTAGTTCACGGTAAACTTGTTGGTGGCTTGCTTTCCAAAAGTAACCGATGCTTGCAGAAAATTCTTTGGTGATATCGTAACCGGTTGCGTCGCGAGTACTTAAAACGGTTAAGATTACGTGTGGTAATGACATGTCTTCAATCCAAATGGTCAATAAACTAACAAATTCGCTTAAACTTCAAGAGTGCTTCTAATGGCACGTATTTGTAATTATGTTTAAGCGACTCCAACCTTATAAATAGTTGGTACTGTCACCTTGAAAAGCCGTTTATCACCTAGGTTGGTATGAGTACATACCAATAAGCTGCGGAAATATTTTGATTAGAGTGCTTTCGCAGCGGAGAGGTAGTATATCTAAATAATAAGCATAAAGTAGAATAGCCGGACAAAATAACCCAAAAAACTGACAAAATGCTCAATAGTGGAATTTAAAAGAATAAAAGGCCGCACATGGCGACCTTTTTGTCTCGTTTGTAGAGGTTTTAACTGCTATCCAGTGTTTCGCATTCCGGCTGCAATACCCGCAATTGTCACCATTAATGCCTCTTCGAGTTCAGGCTGTGGTGTTTCTGACTGACGAGTACGGTACAGCAGCTCGGCTTGAAGCATGTTCAATGGCTCAACGTAGATGTTACGTAAACGAATGGATTCTAATCCCCACGGGTCGCTTTGCATCAAGTTCTCGTTGTTCTCTACGTTCAATACCGCTTTGATATCTTTCTGCAGTTGCTCACGTAGACGATCACCCAGTGGAATGAGTGATTCATCCACTAAACGTTGGTCATAGTAACGAGAAATTTCGATGTTACATTTCGAGTAAACCATTTCCAGCATACCAAGACGAGTCGAGAAGAATGGCCATTCGCGGCACATATCTTCTAAAAGCGCTTGATGGCCTTTATCGATAGAGTATTGGATTGCTTCACCTGCGCCTAACCAAGCTGGTAATACTAAGCGGTTTTGGCTCCATGAGAAAATCCATGGGATGGCACGTAGACTTTCAACGCCGCCTTTCGGGTTACGTTTTGCAGGGCGTGAACCTAGCGGTAATTTACCTAACTCTAACTCTGGTGTCGCAGAGCGGAAGTAAGGAACAAAATCAGGTTCACCACGAACGATATGACGATAAGCCTCGCATGACACTTCTGACAATACATCCATCAGATCGTACCATTCTTGTTTTGGCTCTGGTGGTGGCAGAAGATTCGCTTCTAAAATCGCACTCGCATAGATATTGAAACTGTTGACAGCAACATCAGGCAAACCAAGTTTGAAGCGGATCATTTCACCTTGTTCAGTCACACGTAAACCGCCTTTCAAGCTTTTTGGTGGCTGAGACAATAGTGCAGCATGCGCAGGAGCGCCGCCACGGCCAACCGTACCACCACGGCCATGGAATAAGGTCAGCTCGATATCCGCATCTTCACTGATTTTCACTAACGATTCCATCGCACGGTATTGCGCCCAACCCGCAGACATGACACCAGCATCTTTAGCTGAATCAGAATAACCAATCATCACCATTTGGTGGTTTTGGATGAAACCGCGATACCAATCGATAGAGTAAAGTTGCTTCATGACCTCTTCAGAGTTATTCAAATCGTCAAGGGTTTCAAACAGTGGGCAAACATCCATGCGGAATTCACAGCCACTCTCTTGAAGAAGTAAATGCACGGCTAATACATCTGAAGCGGTACGAGCCATCGAGATCACATAAGCACCAAACGCTTCGCGTGATTGAGACGCAACGATTTGGCAAGTATCCAGAACCTCTTTTACCTGCTCTGATGGTTGCCAATCTCGTGGTAGTAATGGGCGTTTTGAACTTAGCTCATTCACGAGGAACGAGATCTTGTCTTGTTCGCTCCAGTGCGCGTAATCACCAATGCCGAGGTAGCGAGTCAGTTCAGACAGTACATCTGAGTGGCGCGTGCTCTCTTGACGAATGTCTAGGCGAACGAGGTGAACCCCAAAGGCTTTGATGCGACGTAAGGTATCGAGTAGTGAACCTCCCGCAATCACATTCATGCCACACTCTTGCAGAGATTGGTAACACGCAAACAGCGGTTCCCATAGCTCATCAACGTGCTCAAGAATCGCTTTGTTTGGCACCTCTTTACCGTTAATTTTCGCTTCAAGCACTTCGATAGTGTCTTGCAGTAGTGTGCGAATGCGTTTCAAAATGGCACGGTAAGGTTCGTGCTCATCATTCGCTAATTGACGAACGGTATCATTGCACTTGGTCATTGATAGTTCGCTGATCAGCTCTTGAATATCGCCAAGATAAAGATCGGCGGCTTTCCAGCGAGATAGAAGTAGAACTTCACGCGTGATTGAGTGAGTCACAAATGGGTTACCATCGCGATCGCCACCCATCCATGATGAGAAATGCACTGGGCGAGCATCAATCGGTAGACCTTCACCAAGATAACCCGTTACACGTTCATCGAGTTCACGTAGGAATTCCGGTACCGCTTCCCACAGTGAGTTTTCAACCACAGCAAAGCCCCATTTAGCTTCATCTAATGGTGTAGGTCGCTGTTTACGAATGACATCAGAGTGCCAACCTTGAGCGATTAATTGCTCTAAGCGACGTTCTGTTTTATGACGCTCTTTAGAAGAGAGATCGCTCAGTTCTAGTTTTGATAAACACTCATTGGTTTTGACCAGTTTATTGATCATGGTTCGACGAGTGATTTCTGTTGGGTGTGCGGTGAGTACGAGCTCAATATTTAAATCTCGAACAGCTTGCGCTGCATCTAACTTGCTAATTTTATTTTGAGTTAATTTTGAGAATAGCGAGTTAATGGCGTCGGGTTCACATACATGTTCTTCGCAGTGGCGTGAAATTGTATGGTATTGCTCTGCCATATTGGTCAGATTTAGAAATTGGTTAAAAGCGCGCGCTACTGGAGTCAGTTGCTCATTTGGCAGATTCTTGATCTCTTCAATAAGAGCGTCGCGATCGGCTTGATTCCCTGCTCGAGCGGATTTAGAAAGCTTACGGATAGTCTCTACTTTCTCTAGAATAATGTCACCATGAGCTTCTTGAATAGTGTTACCTAACAAGCGGCCCAACATGCTCACGTTGCTTTTGAGCGCGGCGTATTTTTCGTTCATTGTCATCCTGCCTCGTAAATTAATTACATCCATTGTTCCTTGTTAAGTACACAATCTAGCGAAAAGTGCTGTATGTAGTCAAATAAAGCAGACTAAGTTTGCAATTATTAACTGCAACGATGAAATGGGCTGGGAATTCTATTCATTTTCACTACTGAGGTGAAAATTTATTACATAATCGGGAGTTAGCAAGCTCAAAGTGAGATGAATACACTCACTTTGGCTTAAAAATCGAAATTATATAGAGGCAAATAATTTCATTAAGAGAAATATGGAAAGGTTTAGAAACAATATTTATGCATTGCCTTAGACAAAATATTAATTGTGGGATCAATAAAATCTAAACTAAGAAATTCGTCAGGTTGGTGTGCTTGATCAATAGAGCCGGGGCCTAACACCAAGGTTGGGCACAACTGCTGAAGAAAAGGCGCTTCCGTGCAGTAGTTTACCGTAGCTGAGGGGGTGTCACAGATCGACTCAACGCCAGCGATAAATGGGTGATCATGTTGGCATTCATAACCGGGAATGGGCTCATGCAAAGGCGTGATATCAATTCGGCCTGACCATTTCGCTTCAACCTCTTTAAGCGCATCTCGCAGTAAGTTATCTAATCCATCTAAACTGATCCCAGGCAGAGGGCGCACATCATAATGAAGTTCACAACAGCCACAAATTCGGTTGGCGCTGTCTCCTCCATGGATATGACCTAAATTGAGTGTTGGGCTTGGAATGGCAAATCCGGGGTGATGATACTCTTTGACCAACTTGTCACGCAGTTGCATTAAGGCAAACATCACTTCATGCATGATCTCGATAGCATTGACCCCTAACGCGGGATCGGAAGAGTGCCCTGAGCGCCCTGTGATTCGAATGGCATTGGCGACATGACCTTTATGGCCTCGGATAGGCACTAAGCTTGTGGGCTCACCGATGATGCAGTAATCCGGTTTGAAAGGGGCGCTTTCAGTAAAGTGGCGTGCGCCCAACATGGTGGTCTCTTCATCGCAGGTCGCAAGCACATAAAGAGGCTTTGTCTGTTTGCTCCAATCTACCTTCTTGACCGCTTCAATAATAAAAGCGAAGAAGCCTTTCATGTCAGCGGTACCTAAACCGTAAAAGCGATTATTCGATTCGGTGAGTTCGTGAGGGTTAAAGCTCCATTGCCCTTCATCAAAGGGAACCGTATCGCTGTGTCCTGCCAGTAGTAGTCCACCTTCCCCCGCGCCTTTTTTTGCAATGAGGTTGTGCTTGCCGGGTTCAACTTCGATGACTTCGACTTCAAATCCAATGTCTTTTAGCCAAGTCGCCAATTTTTCAATGACTTTTGCATTTCCTTCGTCCCAGCTTGAATCGGTTGAACTGATCGAGGATGTCGAAATTAGGCCTCTGTAGACCTCTATAAAACTGGGTAATTGCATATTATCTTCACTTCTACTGTTGACAGAAATTATATAAGACGGTAAAACACATATTAAAGCATTATTACTGAATAAAAAATCAATAAAAGCTGAATTTTTTGTATTAATAATCAGTTTTAAGATCGTCGATTACCTTAAAAATTGGATGTGTTGAGATGTTGAAAACCACAATTATCGGAGCTAGCGGATATACCGGAGCAGAGCTTGCTTTGATGGTTAATAAACACCCAAAGCTTACGCTAGCAGGTTTATATGTTTCAGCCAAGAGCGTTGATGCAAGAAAGCCAATAGCCGCTTTACATGGCAAGCTTTTGGGTTTGATTGATATGCCCGTTCAGCCTTTGCTTGATCCACAAGCGGTAGCGGCGGAGTCCGATGTGGTTTTTCTCGCGACCGCTCATGAAGTGAGTCACGATTTAGCTCCTATATTTTTAGAACAAGGTTGCCAAGTTTTTGATTTATCTGGCGCGTTTAGGGTGAAAGGTGAACGTTTTTATCAGGATTTTTATGGTTTTGAGCATCAGTACCCACAGTGGTTAGACAGTGCAGCTTACGGGCTAGCCGAGTGGAATGAAGCGGAAATCAAACAGTCTCAGTTGATTGCGGTAGCGGGTTGTTATCCGACCGCTTCACAACTCGCAATTAAGCCATTGGTTGATGCTGGTTTAATTGATACGACTCAGTGGCCTGTGATTAATGCAACCAGCGGTGTGACAGGTGCAGGGCGTAAAGCAAGTATGACCAATAGCTTTTGCGAAGTGAGTCTACAGCCTTACGGGATATTTAATCACCGTCATCAACCTGAAATTGCCAATCATTTGGGTTGTGATGTGATTTTTACTCCGCACCTTGGCAATTTTAAACGTGGGATCTTAGCGACGATCACCATGAAGTTAGCACAGGATGTGACTGACGCGGATGTTCAGCAAGCATTTGAACAAGCATATAAGGATAAACCTGCGGTTCGCTTGTTAGATAATATACCGAGAATTCAAGATGTAGAAAACACACCTTTCTGCGATATAGGTTGGAAGGTGCAAGGGCAACATATTATTGCTGTATCAGCGATAGATAATTTGCTAAAGGGAGCCTCTAGCCAGGCGATGCAATGTTTAAATATTCACTATGGTTTTAAACCATTAACAGCACTTGTTTAAGGAAGCACGATATGAGTCAAAACGAGCAGTCATTAGTAATTAAGTTAGGTGGTGCAGCCCTTTCATGCACAGAGACACTTAGCAAATTATTTGGTGCGATTTCCGCGTACCAGCGACGAGCTCAGCGACCTATCGTCATCGTTCATGGCGGTGGCTATTTGGTAGATGACTTAATGTCGAAGCTCAAGCTTGAGACGATGAAAGTCCAAGGTTTACGTGTAACACCTTACGATCAGATCCCTATGGTGGTAGGTGCGCTAGCCGGAACAGCAAATAAGCTGCTTCAAGGTCAGGCGGTAAAAGATGGAATTAATGCAGTAGGGTTAAGCTTAGCCGATGGCGGTCTATGTGTGGTGGAAGAGCTTAGCCCTGAATTGGGTGCAGTAGGTAAGGCAAAACCGGGTAATGCCAATGTATTACAAGCGGTGCTTTCTACGGGCGCATTACCGATCATCAGTTCTATTGGGCTTACGTCTGAAGGGCAGATGATGAATGTGAATGCTGACCAAGCCGCCGTTGCCGTTGCAGGCGCATTGGATGCAGAGCTTGTGTTTCTTTCTGATGTCAGTGGTGTGTTAGATGGTAAAGGCCATCTCATTCCGAGCTTGAATCATCAACAAGCTGACGCACTGATTACTGGCAAAGTAGTCACGGACGGAATGATTGTAAAAGTTGAGGCGGCGCTACAAGCAGCCAGTGATTTGGGACGACCAGTTGAAGTTGCAACATGGCGCTACCCAGACAAACTAGCCCAACTATTTGCAGGTGAAAACATCGGAACTCAATTTTTACCCCGATGAGTTAGTTTTTAATTGTTAATGACAAACTAACCACCCAATCAAAGAATTATAGATTTTATAATAAATATGGATATACCCCGAGGAACTGACCGCCAAAGTGCAGCCCGGGCAATAGGAGTAAGAACATGAGCAAAGTTAACGTAAATAAAGTAGTAGTAGCGTATTCAGGCGGTCTAGACACATCTGTGATCATTCCATGGTTGAAAGAGAACTATGACTGTGAAGTGGTTGCATTCGTGGCAGATGTGGGTCAAGGCGATGAAGAGTTACAAGGCATTGAAGAGAAAGCCATCGCATCAGGCGCAAGTGCTTGTTATGTTGCCGATCTAAAAGAAGAGATGGTCGCCGATTACATTTTCCCAACGCTAAAAACAGGCGCTTACTACGAAGGTAAATACCTACTTGGTACGTCAATGGCGCGTCCAATTATTGCGAAAGCACAAGTTGAGTTAGCTCGTAAAGTGGGTGCTGATGCGTTGTGTCATGGTTGTACTGGTAAAGGTAATGACCAAGTTCGTTTTGAAGGCGCATTTGCGGCGCTTGCTCCCGAGCTTCATGTTATTGCCCCTTGGCGTGAGTGGGATCTTGTGAGCCGTGAAGAGTGTCTTGATTACCTTGCTGAGCGTAATATCCCTTGTACGGCTTCGCTGACAAAAATTTATTCTCGTGATGCTAACGCGTGGCATATCTCGACAGAAGGTGGCGTGCTTGAAAATACGTGGAATGCACCGGATGAAGATTGCTGGGCTTGGACCGTTGATCCAGAACAAGCGCCAAACGAATCTGAGTACGTGACTCTAAAAGTTGAGAACGGAGAAGTTGTAGCAGTTGATGGTGAGACGATGACGCCATACAACGCGCTGGTTTATCTCAACGAGAAAGGGGCGAAACACGGTATTGGTCGTATTGATATTGTAGAAAACCGTCTTGTTGGAATGAAATCTCGTGGTTGCTACGAAACTCCGGGTGGCACCATTATGATGGAAGCGTTGCGTGCAGTAGAGCAACTGGTGCTTGATAAAAGTGCATTCGAATTCCGTGAGGAGCTCGGTGTGAAAGCATCTCATCTTGTATATGATGGACGTTGGTTTACTCCGTTATGTAAATCAATTTTAGCGGCAACGGAAGAGCTAGCGAAAGACGTTAACGGTGAAGTGGTGATCAAGCTTTATAAAGGTCACGCAACGGTGACTCAGAAGCGTTCTGAAAACAGCTTGTACTGTGAAGAGTTTGCGACTTTTGGTGAAGATGAAGTGTATGACCAAAGCCATGCGGGTGGCTTCATCCGTCTTTACTCACTGTCTAGCCGTATCCGTGCGCTAAAACAGGCAAAAAAATAACGCGATACCTAGGTTAGATTAAATCGTTAGAACCTAGAAGCTATCTTCTAGGTTCTATTTGTATCTACGCGGTATGAATTTTATGGCTTCTCATCACACACTAAGCCTCAACCGCGATAGAAAATATAAAGACGTAAACTCAATGGAGAAGAGCAATGGCATTATGGGGCGGAAGATTTACCCAAGCAGCAGATACTAGATTCAAAGATTTTAATGACTCACTTCGTTTTGATTATCGTTTGGCGGAAGAAGATATTGTTGGCTCTATCGCTTGGTCTAAAGCACTGCTTTCGGTCAATGTGCTGACAAAAGAAGAGCAGCAGTCTCTAGAGTTCGCTTTAAATGAACTCAAGCATGAAGTTTTAGAAGACCCGGCACAAATTTTACACTCTGATGCTGAAGATATTCATAGTTGGGTCGAACAGAAGCTCATTGGTAAGGTCGGTGATTTAGGTAAAAAACTTCATACTGGCCGTTCACGTAATGACCAAGTCGCGACGGATTTGAAATTATGGTGTCGTCAGCAAAGCCAGCAGTTGCTAATCACTTTGGATCGACTACAAGCTCAACTAGTGAATGTTGCTCAGCAGCATCAAGCGACCGTTCTGCCGGGTTATACTCACTTACAAAGAGCACAACCTGTGACATTCGCTCACTGGTGTCTTGCGTATGTTGAGATGTTTGACCGTGATTATTCTCGTCTGAGTGACGCGATGAAACGTTTGGACACGTGTCCACTCGGTTCAGGTGCGCTTGCGGGGACGGCTTACCCAATGGATCGTGAACAAGTTGCCCATGATTTAGGTTTCCGCCGAGCAACGCGTAACTCACTCGACTCGGTTTCAGATCGCGATCATGTGATGGAGCTTATGTCAGTTGCCTCTATCTCCATGTTGCACCTTTCTCGTCTGGCTGAAGATATGATTTTCTATAATTCAGGTGAATCTGGCTTTATTGAACTGGCGGATACGGTGACTTCAGGTTCATCTTTAATGCCACAGAAAAAGAACCCAGATGCGCTTGAGTTGATCCGTGGCAAAACAGGTCGAGTATATGGCTCATTAGCGGCAATGATGATGACCGTTAAAGCCCTGCCATTGGCGTACAACAAAGACATGCAAGAAGACAAGGAAGGGCTGTTTGATGCGCTTGATACTTGGCATGACTGCATGGAAATGGCGGCTCTCTGTTTTGATGGCATTCAAGTGAATGGTGAGCGTACGTTGGAAGCGGCACAGCAAGGTTATGCGAACTCAACAGAGTTGGCGGACTACTTGGTGGCAAAAGGAATTCCTTTCCGCGAAGCGCATCATATCGTTGGTGTGACGGTTGTTGCTGCGATTGCAAAAGGCTGTGCACTAGAAGAGTTATCAATTGCCGAAATGAAAGAGTTTTCTGCTGTGATTGAGCAGGATGTGTATGAAATTTTGACCATAGAGTCATGCTTAGAAAAACGTTCGGCACTGGGTGGGGTATCACCTAAGCAAGTGGCTTATGCGGTTGAGCAAGCACAGAAGAAGATCGATCAAAGAGATCTTCCTAACGGTAATTCGTAAGGATTATTTTTACGATTTTTCTATTGTTAAAGGTTTGATTTTATAGATTATTATTTAAAATTAGCAAATGCTAACAAATAAATTTTATATTTTTTGAACTAACTGAAAAAGCGGCAGTCTTAATTGTACCACTGCTTTTTCTTAGAAGAATCTAAGAAGGCCCCTAACCAATTTGGATTAGGGGCTTTTTTCTATCTGCGATCTGGGTTTGGAATGGGACTTGAATCTGCACCTGAATAGAGAGCTAAGCTTTCGGCCTACCATGATCCTTTTATTTTTTATGCTTCCTTTCTCTCCAAGGAAAGATCACATACTTCATCCATAAATGGAGAAACAATAAAGCATTAAAAGCAAACCCCGCCATGATCAATGTGACTGATTCAATACTGGTGGGCGCCTCTTTAAATCCAAACCACCAGACAATCCAGCATAGAACGGATAGGACGGTGAGTTGATCCATACAGCGTTGGCAGCGTCCGATTTTTTTCCAAAACCAAGCGCTTCGGCAATCATTACAAGCCATGGGTTCCGCTCAAGTGAAAGTAAGAACTCAATTATATTCCGGCTTTACCCTGTTGTCTGTTTGTCTGCGCTTTTTTCTTATCTTGCTACCGAGTGGCTGCTTTTTAAGAATAAAAAAACGACGATACCAAAGCATCGTCGTTTTTATCTGACAGCAGAGTGGTTAAGCCCCTGCGGTGTTAAAGCATGATGTTATTAACCGTGAACGGAATTATTAACCGCGAACGGTGGTATTAACAACCAGGGCCACAATCTAAGCAATGTTTGATCATCTCTGGACCTAAATGCAGTTTGGCATTTAAATCACGCAGTGCAGTACGTACTCCCTCTTCAATAACCGGGTGATAAAATGGCATATCTAGCATTTCAGATACGGTCATTTTGTTCTGATGCGCCCATGCTAATAGGTGAGCGAGGTGTTCTGCATTCGGTCCCATCATTTCAGCGCCTAAGAATCGGCCAGTCCCTTGTTCGCCATACACATGCAGCAGACCTTTGTTACGCAGCATAACACGTGAACGACCTTGTCCTTCAAACGACACTTCACCTGTTGCAAAGCAGCCGCAAGTCCCTAAGCGTGTGGTGATTTGTTTGTACGTTTCACCAACCATCGCAATTTGTGGATCAGAGAATACCGCTGAAATGGCTGAACGGCGTAGTCCCGCTCGAATATCAGGGAATCGTCCTGCATTATCGCCTGCAATACGACCTTGATCAGCCGCTTCGTGAAGCAGTGGCATTTGGTTACTGGCATCACCAGCAATAAAAATACTGCCGACGGAGGTTTGCAGTGTGTAATGATCGGCGGTTGGAACACCACGTTCGTCGAGTTCTATTCCTGTGTTTTCAATCGCCAACTTATCAGTATTTGGACGACGCCCTGTTGCTGCAAGTACGTAATCAACAATGAAGGTTTCAAGTTCGCCGTCATGGTTGATGAACTGGATTTCAACCTTGTCATCACCTTCACCCGTTGGCGAAGGAATGCGTTTCATGCTTTCGACTTTAACGTCAGCATCAAGGTAGAACTCCTCTTGGAAAGCTTTATTGGCGTAAGCCATCACTTCAGGATCGGTAATTGGACCAACTTGACCGCCTAGACCAAAGATTTTGGTTTTTACGCCAAGACGATGCAGAGCTTGACCAAGTTCTAAACCAATCACTCCTGGGCCAAATACGGCTACCGCTTGAGGCAGATCGTCCCAGTCAAACACATCATCGTTAATCACTAAACGATCGCCAAGTTCATTCCAAACGCCAGGGTAGGCAGGTCGAGAACCTGTCGCAATAATAATACGCTTAGCGTTGACTTGCGTGTGGTCATCAACAATTAAGGTGGTGTTATCGACGAATTTTGCGTAGCCAGAAATTTTATCCTCAGCTGGGATCTCATCGACGCCTTCTAGTACGAAGCCAACGAAACGGTCTCGCTCACGTTTGACTCTGTCCATGACTTCTCGGCCGTTGATCACAACTTTACCTTGCGGATGAATTCCAAAGGCTGGTGCTTTTTCGATTTGATGAACGCTTTCTGCCGCGGCAATCAGTAGTTTAGAAGGCATGCAACCAACACGGGCGCAAGTTGTGCCGTATGGGCCGCCTTCGATCATCACAACACTATCTGTGTGCGCTTTTGCTGCTCGGTAAGATCCAAGTCCTGCGGTGCCACCACCAATGACGGCTACATCAACGTTTATCTGTTTCATAATGAGTTCTCTGGCTGTTTACTTAACTTCAATAGAATGTTTTGTATGGCTTACCATGATGAATTGATTTCTGGCGACCGCTTAAGGTGAGCCAGAAACCGATTCAAGTTGTAAGCAATGCTTTAAAGTTATTAAGCGTTATTTTGCTAGATGCACTTCAAGCTCTTCGCTACCACCGATGTGTTTACCACCAATGAAAACTTGTGGAACGGTTGTGCGACCAGTGATTGCACGTAGGCTTACCGTTGTTGCGTCTTTGCCTAAAATAACTTCTTCATATTGAAGACCGTTATCAATCAAGTTTTGTTTCGCTTTCGCACAGAAAGGGCAGCCAGGCTTAGTAAATACCGTAATAGACTCTTGCTCTTTATGGTTTGGTGCAAGGTAGTTCAGCATGGTATCGGCATCAGATATTTTGAACGGGTCGCCAGGTTCGTTTGGTTCGATGAACATTTTTTCTACCACGCCATTTTTCACTAGCATGCTGTAACGCCATGAACGTTTGCCAAAGCCAATCTCGTTCTTGTCTACAAGTAAGCCCATGCCATCTGTGAACTCACCATTACCATCTGGAATGAAGGTGATGTTTTCTGCTTCTTGGTCAGCTTTCCACGCGTTCATTACAAACGTGTCGTTTACTGAAACACAGACAATTTCGTCAACGCCATGCTCTTTAAATACAGAAAATAGCTCGTTGTAACGTGGTAAGTGGCTTGATGAACATGTTGGAGTAAATGCACCCGGCAAGCTAAATAGAATGACGGTTTTATCTTTGAATAGCTCGTCGCTAGTTACATTTACCCAAGCGTCACCTTGGCGAGTTGGGAAAGTGACTTGTGGTACGTTTTGGCCTTCTTTAGATGCAAACATAATGTTTCCTTTCAATTTTCTTTAATGAGTTTGGAACGTTTTATTTCATCGTTCCGTTTTGTTGAAGCTATTATTGAAGATTTGCTTTGATAGTTCTAATCGTTTGGTGCTATGGTTTTGATAGATATTTCCTATCAAGTATGAATTCAAACAGGAAAACGGTTTTATGAACATTCGTGATTTCGAGTACCTAGTAGCTTTAGCCGAACATAAGCATTTTCGTAAAGCAGCAGAAGCGTGTTTTGTTAGCCAACCGACATTAAGTGGCCAGATAAAAAAATTGGAAGAGGAACTTGGCACAACATTGTTGGAAAGAAGCAGCCGTCGAGTATTGTTTACGGATTCTGGTTTGCAGTTGGTGGAGCAAGCGAAAACCATCTTAAATGAAGTGAAAACGTTCAAAGAGTTGGCGAGTAGACAAGGCGATGCGATGTCAGGCCCGATGCATATTGGTTTTATTCCGACCGTGGGGCCTTATTTACTCCCTAAGATTGTGCCTCAGTTGAAAGAGCAGTTTCCAGAGTTAGAGCTGTACTTGCATGAAGCTCAAACTCATCAGCTTGTCCGTCAATTAGAAGAGGGGAAGTTAGATTGCTTGGTGTTGGCTTCTGTTGCTGAGACGGCTCCGTTTAAGGAGCTTGAGGTTTACAATGAACCATTGAGTATTGCGGTGCCTTGCGATCATGAATGGGCGGAATTAGATCAACTGGATATGTTGGCGTTGAATGGAAAAACGGTGCTGAGTTTAGGCGATGGTCACTGCCTAAGAGATCAGGCGCTAGGCTTCTGTTTTGCTGCAGGAGCAAAAGATGATGAACGTTTCAAAGCAACCAGTCTAGAGACGTTACGAAACATGGTGGCGGCAGGGGCGGGGATCACCTTACTTCCTCAGCTCTGCTTACCGAAGGAAAAAGTGAAAGATGGCGTGTGTTATTTAAAAGCCGTTAACCCTGAACCATCACGTAAAATTGTTCTCGCTTATCGTCCTGGATCGCCATTGAGAAAGCGTTTTGAGCAACTCTCTTCTGCAATTGAATCTTGCTTACCTGAATTTGAGTAAGCGGGGGCGATTTTTGGGTCGCCGTAAAAAGAACAAAGCCAGTGAGGTAAATCATCACTGGCTTTGATTGCTTGGTTATTTACTTACTAAGTACGTTTAACCTGTAATTAGAAAAGCGCTTCACTCTCTGTTGAGTCTGAAGTTGAGTAGATATTGTCACCCAAGTTCTCTTCCACATAATCCGTTGGCTCTGTGCCTTTTAAGAAGTACTCAAACATGGATGAGCCATCAAACTTGTTGGTTAACAGTCCGGTTTCGCGGTCGATTCTAACGCGAACAATGTTCTCAGGTAGCTGCTTGCGTTGTGCTGGCGTGTTTTCTAATGCCACTCGCATGAAGCTCACCCAAGCAGGTTGCGCTGTTTTAGCTCCCGCTTCACCGCCACTGATTTGATCTTTTCCAAGGTTCTTATTGGGTTTTGATTTTCCAAGTTTACGATTGTGGTTATCAAAACCGACCCAAGCGGTGGCAACAATGCCTGGGCCATAGCCGTTGTACCATGCATCTTTTGAGTCGTTGGTGGTTCCGGTTTTTCCGCCAATATCACGGCGTTTAAGCGGCTGAGCGCGCCAACCGGTTCCGTTCCAGCCAGTTCCTTCTCGCCAGTTACCACCACCCCAAATGTTGCTGTACATCATTTCACGAACTAAGAACGCCGTTTGTTCAGAGATCACTTGTGGTGCGTATTTAGGTTGCTCTCCGTCAGGCAAGATATCTTGTTCATTGAACTCATTATCTTGTAGAGCGAGATCATTCGTGTCATTCGTATTGCTATCAGTTAAGCAATCTTGTCGGCATACGGTGGTTGGTGTCGCTTCAAAAATGACATCCCCATAAGGCCCTTCAAGACGATTAATGTAGAAAGGCTCAACGTAATAACCGCCGTTCGCGAAAACAGAGTAGCCTTGCGCCATTTTAACTGGGGTTAAACTGCCCGCGCCCAATGCAATGGTCTCTGAGCGAGGCACTTGGTCAATATCAAACCCAAAACGAGTGAGGTATTCACGAGTTTCATCTAAGCCAACATTACGTAATACTCGTACTGCCATGACGTTTTTCGATTGTGCTAAACCAATGCGTAAACGAGTTGGGCCAATGTACGTTGGTGGCGAGTTTTTTGGTCGCCATGCTGTGCCTTGGCTTTTGTCCCATTGGTTGATCGGCGCATCATTGACTAAAGAGGCAAGTGTGTATCCTTTGTCTATCGCGGCAGAGTAGATAAATGGCTTGATACTGGAGCCCACTTGTCGAACCGATTGAGTCGCTCGATTGAATTTGTTGTGTACAAAGTTAAAGCCACCGACTAAAGAGAGTACAGCGCCATTTTCTGGGTTCATTGCCACAAAGGCCGTATTCGCATTCGGCACTTGGCTTAAGCGCCATTCAACCATAGTGCTATCGGCGTTTTCTTCTGATGTTGGTTTCGAATCGGCTTGAGCTAACGTTACCGCACGAACCCAAACTTGTTCACCTGTCGCTAGAATGTCAGTCGCACTTTGTGGTGCTGGCCCCTGACGGTCGTCGGTCATGAATTTACGAGCCCAATTCATACCTTGCCAAGTGATCGTCTCTTCACCTCTGTTTTTGACCCAGATCGTTGCCGATTTCGGCTCGACCTTAGTCACGACAGCAGGAACCAATTCACCATAGGTTGGCTGTGACTTCAGTGATTTTTCTATTTGTTCAGTATCGAAAGCTGTTTGTTCTGGTGTCCACAGAGTGCGCTCCGCACCGCGATATCCATGGCGTTCATCGTAAGCGATAAGGTTATTAATCGCAGCCGTGTTGGCTGATTTTTGCAGTGTAGAATCAACGGTTGTATACACTTTCATTCCAGAGGTATAAGCCTCTTCACCGTAGCGTTCTACCATCCATGCTCGGGCAATTTCTGCCACATAAGGGGCACTGAGTTCAATTTCAGCACCATGGAACTTCGATGTGAGCACCTCTGCGCGAGCCGCTTGATACTGCTCTTGAGTGATGTACTGCTCATCTAGCATTCGCATTAATACAACATTACGACGATGAGTCGCACGCTCAACCGAATAGATAGGGTTCATTGTGGATGGCGCTTTTGGTAAGCCTGAAATGAGAGCAATTTCACCAAGTGAAAGATCTTTTAGCTCTTTACCAAAATAGGTTTGCGCGGCAGCTCCTACACCATAAGAGCGGTGTCCGAGGTAAATTTTGTTGAGGTAAAGTTCCAGAATTTCTTGTTTGGAAAGCAACTGCTCAATGTGGACTGCGATAAAAATCTCTTTGATTTTACGCATGATCTTTTTCTCGTTAGTTAAGAAAAAGTTTCGAGCGAGTTGCTGGGTGATGGTACTGGCACCTTGTTTTGCGCTGCCAGATGCAATCACAGTGATCGCCGCACGGGTGATACCAATGGGGTCAAATCCAAAGTGATCATAATAACGACTATCTTCGGTCGCAATAATCGCCTCAATCAGCTCTGGTGGCATCTCTTCTAGTTTCAGAGGGATACGTCTTTTCTCACCAAATTGAGAGATCAATTTGCCATCTTGGCTGTAGACCTGCATCGGTGTTTGGAGTTTTACATCGCGTAATGTCGCAACGTCTGGCAACTCTGGTTTCACGTATAAGTAGAACCCAAAAATTGTACTCACTCCAAGAATGGTGCAAATAAATGAAAATATGAACAATCGCTTTATGAACTTCACCGGATAATCCCTGATTAGTTGAGGCTGCCGGGCTGTAAACCCTTGTACTCTAGGCTAAATATTTAGCTCTGGTGTTAATTAACGCTTATTTAACCAATATTCACAACCTTTTTGAGCTAAGTAATACACTGGAGCTAAGTTGTATGGGTAAATCATTAATTACTGGTATTGATATCGGGCATCACAGCATTAAAGCGGTAGTACTGAAATCAATGGGTGGACGTTATGCTCTGATGAGTTATCAAGAGTTGCCTATTACAGATGGTATTGTCGCTGATAACCACACCCTGAATTATCAGAAAATTGTAAAGAAATTAAACGAACTAAGAAAGGGGCTACCTCTATTTAGTCGTCAAGTCGCTATTTCGATCCCGGACAATGCCGTAATCAGCAAGGTGTTGCAAATCGACAGTGAGCTACAAGATAGAGAGCTCGAATTCGCGCTTTATCAAGCCTTTTCCCAGCAGTCTCCATTTCCGATTGAAGAGGTCAGTTTAGATTTTATCAAACTTGATGATAAACATAGGCTTAAAGCGGGCACTCTGCCAGCGTCAATCGATTCGGTCTCTCGAACACCACGAACTCCCCCTCATGCTTCGACCTCTCACGCTTCGATGACGAGCTATCAAGTGTACGCGACTCGTAAAGAGGTGGTAGCAAGCCGTGCTGAAGTAGTACTGAAGGCAGGAATGACGCCTTATGTGGTGGACGTTCAGGCTCATAGTTTATTGCAAGTGTGGCAGTTGCTCGCGCATCAGCATCCAGATAAGAAAAGTTGGATGCTGGTGGATGTCGGTTTAACACAGATCTCGCTATGCAGCATTCCTGAGGGAAAATCGCCTTTCCATAAAGATATCGCTTATGGGACTCGCCACGCCAAATCTTTAGATGACAACCCATCACTTGATGCCGCTTCCGATCATAACGTAGACCGATTTTTCCAAGAAGTATTTGAGCGGATTCGGCGACAGCTTCAACTTTATGCATCGGTGAATAATCAGAAAACGGTGGAGGGTATCTGGCTGTCTGGAGGAGGGGCAAACATTCCCATGCTGTCGGAGCATTTGAGTCGAGAATTGAGCCTAGATTGTGAAATTTTAAACCTTTTTAGTCTGTTTGAGGATAAGACATCGAAACGGAAGGTGCTTAGGGCAGATAGCCAGGTATACAGCACGGCTGCGGGGTTGGCGGTGAGTGGGATTCAATGGATGGAGGCGGCTCATGTTAGACAGTAGTCATGCATTACATCGGGTAAACCTATTGCCGTGGAGGGAGACAAAGCGCGCACAGCATCGTCGCCGGTTTTTCGGTTTGGTCATTCTGAGCTTTTTGCTGGCAGTTGGCATTCAGTGGGGTGGGGGGCTCTATTTCTCTGATCAAAAGAGCCAGCAACAAGCGCGGCTGACTTACCTTAAGCAATATATCGCCCAGTTAGATTCTAAAATTGATGCTCTGGATGTGGTGAAGCAGGAGCATGATTCGATCATGACGCGTTTAGACATGGTTGAAAAACTGCAGAGAGGGAGAAATAAAACGACGGAGTTAATGAACTTAATTGCTCAACTGATTCCTGAAGGGGTGTATGTCGATAAAATCAAAATGAATGGTCAGGATCTTGAGCTATCAGGGATCAGTGATAGCACCGCTCGCTTGGCAACGATGCTCGATAATTTAGAGCGTTCTTCATTGCTGGTTGATGTAGAGATGCACTCAATCGTATTGGGCAAAAAGCGTTTTGGGATCGATTTTCAAACCTTCAATGTGTCGTTCACTTTTAATTTGTCTGAGGAAAAGAGAGAGACAGAAACTGACGAGCTGGTGGCTTCGCAAGCTAAATTAGGAGGATCGCATGGTTAACTTCCAAGAGCTTGATATGGACGAAATCACTGAGTGGCCGCTTGTTGCTCAGTCACTGGTGCTTTTAGTGCTGATCCTTGTACTTCAAGGTGTCGGAGCGTGGTTTTATTGGGTGCCTCAAAATGAGGATTTACAACAGCTAAAGCAGCAGGAACAAACGCTTAAATCTACCTTGCACATCAAGGCCAATAAAGTGGCTGTGTTGCCAATGTTGCAGTCTCAACTTACGGAGTTGACCAGTCGTTACGATTACCTGTTGCAACAGCTACCCGTGCAGAAAGAGCTAGCGAGCATGTTGGCATCGGTGAATGAGCTTGGGTTGGACCATGACTTAACCTTTACTCGAATCGATTGGGGTGAGAAGCAAAATCAGGATTTTCTGTATCGCTTACCGCTGAATATTGAGTTAACGGGTAGTTATCACGACATAGGTGACTTTGCTGAAGCGATTGCCAAACTGCCAAGGATCATCAGTTTTGATGACGTAGATTGGCAAAGGGTCAGTCAAGAGAGCAGTACTTTGCATTTTCGAGTTCGAGCCTATACCTACCAATTCAAACCGGAGGTGAAAAGTGAAGGCTAACCCTAACCCTAACCCTAACCCTATATGGGCACTCTGTGTGCTCCCTCTACTCATAATGGGTTGTAAGGCAAATCATGAGCCATTAGATGAATACGTCCAGCAAGTTGAGCGGCAAGTGCGTAAACAAGCCATTCAGATTGAACCCGCGGCTCAATTGTCCGTGCAGCCCTATACACAGCGAATGGGGCGAGAACCCTTCGTTCTGCCCAAAGAAGCTGTGGTTCACACTCAGCCTAAGGTCAAGACGGATTGCTGGCAGCCCAGATCTCGCTCTAAATCGGGTCGGTTGGAGCGTTATCCGATTGGAAAATTACGCCTAAAAGGAGTGATGGGATCTGGTGGTGCGATATCGGGACTTGTGCAGACGCCATTAGGAAGCGTTGAGAAAGTCAAAAATGGGCAGTACATGGGCCTCAATAATGGCCAAGTGATTCAAGTGAATGCGAAGTACTTATTAATTAATGAGACGCTGCCTGATGGCTTGGGCTGCTGGTATAAGCGTCATGTTAAGTTGGCATTGAAGTAGCCTAGATTTGAAGCGGCTTAGATTTAAATGGCTTAGGTTTGAATAGCTTAAATTTGAAATAGTTTAGGTTTGAAATAGTTTTAGGATTGAGACGTAAATATGATGAATGGAATAGAGATATTAATGCGCTGGTTTATTCGAAGCGCCATCGTTGGTGCACTGTGCTTGGCCTCAACGGCAGGCGCAGCTGACCTGACACTCAACGAGCTACAAAATATTGACTTTAAACTGAATAAGGACAAAGAAGCAGTCATTATTGTTGAATTAAGCTCACGCTCCATTGTGGTGGATGTGAAGAGAGGTTATTTGAATGGAGAGAAATCAAAGGTCGATACTTTGAAAAGTACGCCTCAAGGGTTACAAGTTGAGCTGATTAATACTCAGGTATCGGATGAGCAGCTCAATATTATTGATGTAAAAGATTTCTCGACGATAGTAAATAATATCGAGGTATCGCGTAATAAACACAACACGCAGCTCGACATTCGCGTATCGGAAGATTATCAGTACAGTTATGCGTTAAAAGATCGTTTTCTAGAAGTGACGGTGAGTCCTGTTATAGAGCCCGTACCCGAAAAGAAACAGAGTATTTTGGATAAAGAGGGGAAGTTGATTTCACTTAATTTCCAAGATATTGCAGTACGAAACGTATTGCAGCTGATTGCCGATTACAATGATTTTAATTTGGTGGTGTCAGATTCGGTATCTGGCAACTTAACGCTGCGTTTAGATTCAGTTTCATGGCAGCAAGCGCTTGATATTATTCTACAAGTTAAAGGGTTAGATAAAAGAGTCGAAGGTAGTGTCATTCTTGTCGCGCCTAAAGAAGAGTTGGATCTTCGTGAGCAGCGGGAACTAGAAAAGCTACGCATGAATGATGAACTTATTGAGCTTAAATCAGAAATCCTCACCATCAACTTTGCTAAAGCATCAGATATCGCTGAGATGATCATGGGGGAGGGGGAAATCACGATGCTGTCTGAGCGCGGGTCCCTTACGATTGACGAAAGAACCAATTCATTATTGATACGAGAGTTGCCAGAGAATATTGAAGTGATACGCAGCATTGTTGCCTCACTGGATATTCCGGTGAAGCAAGTTCAAATTGAAGCTAGGATCGTGACCGTCAAAGAGGGCAACCTTGATGAACTTGGGGTTCGTTGGGGGTTCTCATCCACTAATGGGTCTACAACAATTGGTGGTTCGCTTGAAAGTAACTTAGGCGCTATCGGTATTTACGATGGCGGTGGCAGTGATGGCGGTAGCGATGGTGGTGATGAAGGCAGTGGCGGCGTCAGTATTGATGACTTTTTGAGTGTGAACCTTGCCGCCACATCGCCTAATGCTTCGAGTATTGCGTTCCAGGTGGCGAAATTAGGATCGGATACGCTGTTGGATTTAGAGCTTTCGGCATTGCAGCAAGAGTCAAAAGCCGAAATTATTTCTAGTCCTCGTTTAATCACCACCAATAAAAAACCAGCTTACATTGAACAAGGTACCGAAATTCCATATTTAGAAGCGGCGTCGAGTGGAGCGACATCGGTATCATTTAAAAAAGCGGTTCTAAGTTTAAAGGTGACGCCACAGATCACGCCCGATAATCGTTTGGTGCTCGATTTGAGTGTAACCCAGGATCGTCCGGGCCAAGTGGTGAAAACGGGAACGGGAGAGGCAATTGCCATTGATACACAGAGAATTGGAACTCAAGTTCTGGTTAATAATGGGGAAACTGTGGTTTTAGGGGGGATTTTTCAGCACAGCGTGGTCAATAGCGTCGATAAAGTTCCACTGCTTGGAGACTTGCCATTATTAGGGGCACTTTTCCGCCGAAGCTATGAAAACATTGGGAAAAGTGAGCTTTTAATTTTCGTTACACCTAAGGTTGTAGTGCAATAACTGCTAAAATTTACGCCATAGATCAAAATATAATTTGCATTAGTGGCATCATACCTTGATAATTTCGGGTCTTATCACGAGATATCTGTGAGGAATTGGTGCCACAGGCCTTTATTATTTCAGTTTTTATACTGAACACCTTGTGGCGATGTCATTGAATTAACGTTGTAAATTACTGCTAAACATGGCTGAGAAACGCAATATTTTTCTTGTTGGCCCGATGGGCGCCGGCAAAAGTACAATAGGTAGACACCTAGCATCCCAACTTCATATGGAGTTTTTGGACTCTGATACTGTAATCGAAGAGCGCACTGGCGCTGATATCGCTTGGGTATTCGATGTTGAGGGTGAGGAAGGTTTCCGTAAACGCGAAGAATCTGTAATCAACGATTTGACTCAAGAACAGGGTATTGTTCTTGCGACAGGTGGTGGTTCAGTGATGAGCAAAGAAAACCGTAACCGTCTATCTGCACGTGGTATCGTTGTATATCTTGAGACAACGATAGAAAAGCAACTTGCTCGCACTAACCGCGACAAGAAGCGTCCTTTACTTCAAACTGACAACCCACGCGAAGTTTTAGAAGACTTAGCAGTGGAACGCAATACACTTTATGATGAAGTGGCGGACTATACGGTTCGTACTGACGATCAAAGTGCAAAAGTGGTAGCCAACCAGATCGTAAAAATGCTAGAAGAACGTTAAGTTCATTTTTTGGAGATCAAACCATGGAACGGATTACGGTCAATCTAGCAGAGCGTAGCTACCCTATTTCTATTGGCGCCGGGTTATTTGACGACCCGGCGTACCTTTCTTATTTGTCGGCAAAACAAAAAGTCGTCGTGATCAGCAATGTGACCGTCGGGCCTTTGTATGCGGATAAAATCCTATCTTTACTTGAACACGTTGGATGCCAAGCCTCTCTGCTTGAACTTCCTGATGGTGAGCAATACAAAAGTCTTGATACGTTTAATTCAGTGATGAGCTATTTGCTGGATGGCAACTATGGACGAGATGTTGTTGTGATCGCATTAGGTGGCGGAGTGATTGGTGATCTTGTGGGATTTTCGGCTGCGTGTTATCAGCGTGGTGTCGATTTCATTCAAATACCAACAACACTCTTGTCGCAAGTAGACTCTTCTGTTGGCGGAAAAACAGCCGTTAACCATCCTATGGGTAAAAATATGATTGGGGCTTTTTATCAACCTCAGTCTGTCATTATCGATATCAACTGCTTATCAACGTTACCTGAGCGTGAATTCGCAGCGGGCATGGCGGAAGTGATTAAATACGGCATTATTTATGATGGCGAATTCTTCTCATGGTTGAATGAGCATTTAGAGGATTTATATCGTCTGGATGAAGAGACACTGATTACGGCAATTGCACGTTGTTGCGAAATTAAAGCTGAAGTCGTTGCACAAGATGAAAAAGAGTCTGGAATCAGAGCGTTATTGAACCTAGGTCATACATTTGGTCATGCGATTGAAGCGGAACTAGGTTATGGTAATTGGCTGCATGGTGAAGCGGTTTCTTCAGGAACGGTCATGGCGGCGAAAACCGCGCAGTTACAAGGTCTTATTTCTCAGCAGCAGCTTGAACAAATCATCTCTATACTGAAGAAGGCGAAGTTACCAATACATACGCCAGAAAGCATGTCTTTTGATGATTTTATGAAACATATGATGCGAGACAAGAAAGTCCTTTCAGGGCAACTTCGCTTAGTTCTACCGACAGGAATCGGAAGTGCAAGTGTGGTCTCTGATGTTCCTGAGGCGATGATTCAGCAAGCAATCGATTTTTGCCGCAACATATAATAATGATGGACTCTTTGCTTTTCTCGCATCATCGGGGTGAGTGAACGTCCTTCTTGTTTGTGCTTTTATATCGCAATCAATCCATAATTGCGAATACCTAGCCAGTAGGGATGTTAGATGAGTTTGGCTCATGAAATGCGAGTATTAGAATTAGAATCTCAGATAGAGTTGCTAGAACGACTGCAGCTCTTGACGAACTTTGGTTCTAATTTGATTACCGTAGATGGTGGTAAAGGTTCAGGTAAATCTTGGTTAGCCCAACGTTATTTAGAAGCGTGGGCTCAAGATCAAAACCAATGTTTGTTACTTTGTCATCCGAGCCAAAATGATGAGCAACACCGTGCGATGTTGCTGAGTCAGTTAGTCTCTGATCCATTATTTAATCAACACGATCCTCTCGTTGATAGCTTACAACGCCTGTTAGATGGCGATGCTGTCGATGTGGTGATCGTGATTGATGATGCTCATTTGTTGAGTGAAATCTTAGTTTCTGAACTATGGTTATTGGTTTTAGAAGCGCAGCATAATAGCTTGTGGAATATCAATGTCGTCCTCTTTACAGAGTCGAACTGTTTAGATCCTTTACTTACTCGCTTAAGTTATGGGCAAGAACATAAACCGATCGACATTGAAATTGATGCATTGTCAGCCAGGGAGGCCGAACAGTTTTTTGAATCATTAGTGGTACGTTATGTTGCTGATGATATGGAGAAACGAGTTCGTTCAGCATTCAAAAAAACAAAACCATTACCCGGTGAGTTAATGGCTTTGGGGGATCTGAAAGTGGAAAAAAGGATTATTATTCAGGCAATGGTGGGTTCGCCAGTTCGAATTTCGATGGTCGTCTTGTTGCTCATCATCATGATTGGGGGTGGTTATTGGTGGTTGTTAAGTCAGCCAATGCCAGAAGATCCTGAGCAAGCCATTGTACCCAATTTAGAGTTAACGGTCGTCTCAGAACCTGAGGCGAGCTTATCTGCATCGACGTCGTCTACATCGAGCTCGGTTAACCGACTAAATCAAGAGACTGAGGTGGATGACAACTACGCAGGGGCGGAAGATGATTCTTTAGCATTGCCGCCTAACGTCGTAAGTAAAACAGCAAGTGTTGGATTTACAGAGCCTTCTCAACAGAGAGTGGTGATCACATCAGATGTGGTTGATGCCCTGTTAGATGGTAAGTCCGATAGCATTGGTCGCGATGTGATTGAGACTGACGCCGCTGATACCAGCTCAGTTGATACTAGCGTAATTGATAATGCTGTCGTGGATGCTATGAAGAGATCACAGCAAGCAGCAGAGCCTGCTGTTGACTCGACTGAAGCCGCAGACACGCAAAGTGCTATTGCAGACGCAACAGCCGCGATTGCAGTAAATGAAGAGCAAGCTGCTCCGAACAAAGTCATCACCTTCTCCTTTGCGAGAGATGAGCTGAAAGCCTTGTCACCACGCAGCTATACACTTCAGCTTGCCGCAATGAACTCTATGGAAGATGTTCAAGTATTTATTGAAGATAACAATATCCAGCAGCAAGTTCGTGTGTATCCAACCGCTCGTAATGGTCAAGATTGGTATATCGTGACCTATCAAGATTATCCAACCATTCAATTGGCTCGAGATGCGGTAGAAACGCTACCAAAAGCGCTTCAAAATCTTGGTCCTTGGGCTAAATCTATGAATCAAGTACATAGAGAGATAGAACGTGCGAAATAACACTGAGCTTCTTGGCAAAATATGTTACATTCCGCAGCCTTATTTTGTGGTTGGTAAGTAGAGCGGTAAATGAAAAAGCAGAGAGCATTTCTAAAATGGGCTGGTGGTAAATATGGCCTAGTTGAGGACATACAGCGTCATCTGCCGCCTGCACGTAAATTAGTCGAGCCTTTTGTTGGGGCTGGCTCCGTGTTTTTAAACACAGATTACGATCACTACCTTCTCGCCGATATTAACCCTGATCTGATTAATTTGTATAATCTGATTAAGGAGTCTCCTCAAGCTTACATTACGGAAGCAAAACGTTTTTTCACGCCTGAATATAATCGCAAAGAAGTATACCTAGACGTTCGAGCGCAATTTAATCAAACGGATGATATTTTTTATCGCTCGTTGGCTTTTCTGTATATGAACCGTTTTGGTTTCAATGGTCTATGTCGTTATAACAAAAAGGGTGGGTTTAATGTCCCATTTGGATCGTATAAAAAACCGTACTTCCCTGAAAAAGAACTGATCTTCTTTGCTGAGAAAGCGAAGAAAGCGACTTTTGTATGTGAAGGTTATTCAGAAACCTTTAGTCGAGCACGTAAAGGTTGTGTTGTGTATTGCGATCCGCCTTATGCACCGCTGTCGACAACGGCCAACTTCACTTCATACGCAGGAAATGGTTTTTCACTCGATGATCAAGCTGCCCTTGCTGATGTTGCAGAAAAAGCCGCCTTTGAACGAGGGATCCCTGTGCTTATCTCCAATCATGACACAACATTGACTCGACGTTTGTATCATGGTGCTGAGCTTAACGTGGTAAAAGTAAAGCGTACCATCAGCCGAAATGGTGGTAGCCGTAATAAAGTCGATGAATTACTGGCACTTTTTCATGATCAGAAGAATGCTTTAACCCAAGAGCCATCTAGCGAAAGCTAACATTTCTCCAACTATATGACCTCAAAGCTAGGATCTAAACGATTGCTTAGGTAGAATTGCGCCCGAAATTTGTCGCAACTCACTCACATTTTGTGAGCTAACTTATTAGCCTTAAGAGGTCAGGTATGAAAGATTTTCTCATTGCACCATCTATTCTCTCTGCAGATTTTGCTCGTCTTGGTCAAGACGTAGAAAAAGTACTCGCTGACGGTGCTGATGTTGTTCACTTTGATGTCATGGACAACCACTACGTACCTAACCTGACTTTTGGTGCGCCAATCTGTAAAGCGCTTCGCGATTACGGCATTACAGCTCCAATTGATGTACACCTAATGGTTAAGCCAGTGGATAGCATCGTTCCTGAGTTTGCTAAAGCAGGCGCAACGATGATCACTTTCCATGTGGAAGCTTCTGAGCATATCGATCGTACTCTTCAACTGATAAAAGAAAATGGCTGTAAAGCGGGTGTTGTGCTAAACCCTGCGACGCCGCTTTCTTGCTTGGATTACATCATGGATAAAGTGGATATGATTCTACTGATGTCTGTGAACCCAGGTTTTGGTGGCCAATCTTTCATTCCAAACACGTTAGATAAGCTACGCGCCGTTCGTAAAATGATTGATGAGTCAGGCCGTGAAATCCGCTTAGAAATTGATGGCGGTGTTAAAGTAGATAACATCCGTGAAATTGCAGAAGCGGGTGCCGATATGTTTGTTGCGGGTTCTGCTATTTTTAATCGTCCTGATTACAAAGAAGTGATTGACGAAATGCGTGCAGAGCTTGCAAAAGTTAAGCGTTAATCGTAAAAATAGATGATGGTAATCGGACGACTTGTTTTGATTACCTTTGATATAAGGAGCGAACTGTCGCTCCTTTTTAGTTTTCCAACCAAAATACGACGCTAGGAAGCTCACCATGACTCTGAGTAACATTAAACTTATTGCCTTTGATTTAGACGGAACATTGCTTGATAGCGTGCCTGATTTAGCGGTCGCAGCGGATAAGGCGTGTCAGTCATTAGGTTTTCCAGCGGTTACCGAAGAACAAGTTCGTGATTATGTGGGCAATGGGGCGGATATTTTGATTGGCCGTGCGCTAAGCCAAAGCTTGGATATCAGCCCTGAGTTGAGTGATGAACTAAAAGCGGATGCTCGTATCCGATTCGATGAGTTTTACGCACAAGGCGGGCATAAACTGAGTCATCTGTATTCAAACGTCCAACAAACATTGAAAACACTGCACCAAGCGGGTTTTATATTGGCGTTAGTCACCAATAAACCATCAGTCTTTGTGCCAGAGGTATTGGCGCAACATGATATCGCCAAGTACTTTACCGATGTCATCGGTGGCGATTCATTTCCGGTTCGTAAGCCAGACCCTATTGCATTGAATTGGTTACTTGAAAAACACAGCGTCAGTGCTGAACAGATGTTGATGGTGGGCGACTCAAAAAATGACATTTTAGCGGCTAAGAACGCGGGCTGTGCTTCATTTGGCTTAACGTATGGTTATAACCATGGCGAGCCAATTTCAGCCTCAAACCCAGGCTATATCGCCGATGATATTCAACAATTAGTCGATGTCGTTATGGTTTCTGCCTAAAGCGGCGAAAAGTTGATAACTTCGACTAGTAAAATACTCGCCAATGAGTACACTGCAAAGACCGTATATCATAAGTGAATGCGGTTTAATCTAATATAGAATTCATTTCAATTCTCAGTTTGAAAGTTAGTAATAAGGAATCACAACTATGAGCAGACCCATCGTATTAAGTGGTGTTCAACCGTCTGGTGAACTAAGTATCGGTAACTACTTGGGTGCTCTACGTCAATGGCAACAGATGCAAGACGACTATGATTGCCAATACTGTGTTGTTGATCTTCATGCGATCACGGTTCGTCAAGATCCTAAAGCGCTGCATGAAGCAACATTAGATGCATTAGCAATTTGTCTCGCGGTTGGTGTTGATCCTAAGAAGAGCACGCTATTTGTTCAGTCTCACGTACCAGAGCATGCTCAGCTTGGTTGGCTTCTAAATTGCTACACTCAAATGGGAGAGCTGAGCCGTATGACTCAGTTCAAAGATAAATCAAAACGCTACGCAAATGACATTAATGCTGGTTTGTTCAACTACCCAGTATTAATGGCGGCAGATATTTTACTTTATGGTGCGCACCAAGTTCCTGTAGGCAGCGATCAGAAGCAGCATTTAGAATTGGCTCGTGATATCGCTAACCGTTTTAACAATTTATACGGAAGTGAAGAGCAAGGTATTTTCCAAGTGCCAGAACCGTACATTCCAACAGTGAATGCTCGTGTGATGAGCCTGCAAGATGCAACGAAGAAAATGTCTAAGTCGGATGATAATCGTAAGAACGTCATTACTTTGCTTGAAGACCCGAAATCGATTCAGAAGAAGATCAACAAAGCGCAGACAGATGCCGAAACTCCACCACGTATTGCACATGATTGGGAAAACAAAGCCGGTATTTCGAACCTAATGGGTCTGTACTCTGCGGCAACAGGTAAAACGTTCGAAGAGATCGAAGCTCAATACCAAGGCGTAGAGATGTACGGACCGTTTAAGAAGGATGTTGGTGCGGCATTAATTGAAATGCTCACTCCTATCCAGTCTGAATATCATCGTATCCGTGCCGATCGAGCTTACATGGATGAAGTGATGAAAGCTGGTGCTGAAAAAGCATCTGAACGCGCGGCAGTCACGCTGAAAAAAGCGTATGAAGCGGTCGGATTCGTTACTCGCCCATAGATTTAACGCTTTTTGAGTATTTATAAAAAACCACCTTATATTAGGTGGTTTTTTATTAGGTGTCGCTAAATTACTGATTATTCAAAGTTGTATGATTTATAAAACCGGGATCTAGATCAAGATAATGTAATCTGTTAAAGATAATTCTCATAATAATACCTATTTCTGTTGAAACGATATTTCTCGTCATAAAGTTGCATTCTCAAGCGTGATGTCAATCGCACAAAATATGGATGTGACTTCTTATTGTCATACTAAAGTGTGATATTCGACTTTCTCTCAGTATTTAGAGCCTTTACTCCGCGCGTGTTTATGTGTGCTGCCGTCAATTTGAAAGCTTGATTTGTCTATTCATGCCTTTTATTGATTTGTGCTCTCTATTGGTGAGGCGAACATCTAATAATCATACGAAATGAATATGAGTCAACAAGGACATTGATATGACCCAGAGAAATGCAATAGCGATTGCGTTGTCTTCGCTTTTTATTGCTTGCGGTGCAAACGCAGCAACCATCTATAAAAATGACAATGGTGATTTTCTAAAGCTTTACGGTGAAGTAGGCGTTGGTGGGCACATTGGTGCAGATTACGAGTACGGTGAGTTTTATAAAGACCAGAGTTTTATTGATGACTCTTTTGCCACAATGGGCGTAAAAGGCCTTAATGGAAAAATGCATTACCGCCTAGAGCTAGATTATGAGCGCGAAAACTGGAAATACGGTTCTGGCGATATGGTTCTAGCGATTGATAAAGTGTTCTTGGGTTATGACCTTTACCAAACTCAAGGTTACTCGCACTACATTGAAGCCGGTTTAACGGATACTGCATTTGATGATTACGATAAATGGGGTGACTTTACTTTCGATACTACGGTAGAGACGGGTGAAGCGGGCGACCAAGACATGACAGTGAAATACGAAGGTCTGTATTTTGATGTTATCAAAGTGGGCGCGTCATACAGTTACGACAGTGAGTCATCTTCAGGCTCTAAACTGGGTGAAGTGGTGAACGGCTACGTTGGCTACTTTGGCGAGCGTTTCTCTGCAGTTGTTGGAATGGAAGGTCGCGCAGGCTCTGACGGTGAATCTAAATACGGCGAGCAGCGCTTAGTTGGTTTCGGTGCGCGTTTTGCTGCAACTGATCAAATTCATATCGGTGTGAATGCCTTCTTTGAAGATGAAGATGTCTCAACCACTGATGCTGTCTGTATTGCTAACTGTGCTGATAATGATGACGATAATGATGTAAACCAATACAACGAATTTGAAACTCAAGAAAACAAAGGTTACTTAGTCTCAGCTAAATACATCTTTACTCCACAGTGGGAATTCACAGCATCATACAACTTCGAAGAGTATGAAAAGTGGGCGATTGCTAATAAGAATGAGCAAGCTGCAAGTGGTGAAGATAAGTATAGCTGGGGCGATGAGCGCACTTGGGGAACCATTGGTGTGAACTACAAACCGACTAAATCAAGTGTCATTGCTTTAGAGATGAATACTGGTGAAGCAGCACAAGATGCTTACGCATACGCGCGCGTTTACTTCTAATTAAATCAGAGAGAATATGAAAATGAATAAAAAAATGACTCTACTCGCTGGTGCGATTAGCAGTGTATTAAGTGGTGCTGCGCTGGCCGATATCAATGATATTGTGATTACAGAGTATGTTGAATCAAGTGTTGATGCGTATGCCGTAAACAGCGCAGTTGAAATTACAAACTTTGGTTCTACTGATTTCACATTCACAGATCATGCTTTGTATTATAGTCAATACAAGAACAAAGTATTGAAACCAGATGACTCAACACCAGTATTGAGCGGTGTGGTGATTCCTGCGGGTAAATCAATCGTTGTTGTTGCAGATAACGCGACATCGGAACTTAAAGCAGCGGTAGCCGTTAATGGTGCGAATATTATCTATTCAGGTAGTTATAACGATGCTAGTGGCGGTACTGCTATTGGACACGATGCTCTAAACTTTAACGGCGATGATGCAGTTTGGATCGGTTCTGACACCGATGCCACGGTTATTCACGATATTATTGGTGTGGATGGTACTGCATGGGGGAAAGAAGTTACTTTCCGTCGAACAAATGATGCGATAACGCCAGATAAAACGTACGAAGTTCTACATTGGGCGAATATGGGGTCTGATGTATACACTGATTTAGGTCTACCGACGTTAGAAACGCCACCGCCACCACCAACACCACCGACAGAAGTGACCTTAGCTGAAGTTCAAGGTAGTGGTATGTTCTCTCCTTTAATTGAAGAGGAATTTGGAACCCCACTGAGTGAAGAGAAATTCTATCAAACAGAAGCGACTTACAAACTCACAGCTTATGTTGGTTACGCTCTACCAAGTGCAGGTAGTGGTCTTTCTAAAGGCTTTTTCCTATACGATAACGATGGCAACCCGCTAACCTCTGACGGTCTATTTGTTTTTTCAAGCACTTCGCCTGAAGTCGGTAAAGAAGTGACGGTTGTAGGGCAGGTTCGTGAATACTATGGTCAAACTCAGCTTTCATTAACTGAAGATATCGTTGAGACGGGTAACAGTATTACGCCACCAAGCCCTGTAGATCTAAAGCGTCTGCCTGAAGATGGTGGGTCTTTTGCTAAAACCTTAGAGCGTCATGAAGGCATGTTAGTCAAACTTGTTGAAGACATGGATGATGTGAAAGCAGGCAACCAAGACATGCGCGTGACTCGTGCATTTGCGTTCGATTTTGAGCTTTACCATAAAGGTAAATTCCGTAATAACCTTGCTTTGGCGTATGAAGAGCCTAACTTCCACCCGAACCAAGAATATGTGGCGGGTAGCTTTGAGTCGCTCTCGAAGATTGAACAAAACCGCGACGCAACTCTGTTCTTAGAAAGCGAAAAAGCACCGAGTAACGGTAAGATCCCTTACTACGCTGACTTTAGCTATGACAAGCCTATTCGTATTAATGATGGCATTAAGAATGTTGAAGGTGTTATTGCTTACACTTACGATGAATATCGTTTAGTTGTAAAAGATCCTGAAGCGGGTGGTTATCAGATGCAAACATCTGATATTACTCCAAACACACCACGTCCAGAGTCGAAGAAAAATAAGTATGGTGATGATACTGGCGAATATGACATTGTAGATGAGCAGTACGATGACGGCTTTACTATTAAGGTAGCAACACAAAACGTATTGAACCTTTTCAACTCTCCTTATGGCGGTAGTGATAATAAGTTTGGTGATAACCGTGGTGCTAAGACTGAAATTGAGTATGAACGTCAGAAAGCTAAAATTGTTGAAGCTATTTATGGTTTAGATGCTGATATTCTTGGTTTAATGGAAATTGAGAATAACGGTTTTGGTGACTTTGGCTCGCTCAAAACATTACTTGCAGCGGTAAATGCCAAGTATGACGAAGAAGATTACGCAAACCGTGGCGATCAAAACTCAATCCATAATCGTTATGTCTTTGTAGGCTTTGATAGTAATGGCGATACGATTCTTGATGAAAATGACACTATAGGTTCCGATGCAATCACATCGGGCGTAATTTACCGTCCGTCTAAAGTGTCGATTGTTGCTGGTCAAATTATTCAAATGCCAGAGCAGCACGCTCCGGTCGTTGAATATCCAGAAGGTGGTGCCCTTATTGATGATAAAGGCGAAGTTCGTGAAAGTGGTGACAACTATCAACGTAATTCAGTTGCTGCGACGTTCAATGTTCTTAATACCGGTAAAACACTAACGGTTGCGATTAACCACTTGAAATCTAAAGGCTCTACATGTCATGAAGATTGGGTAGGTTGGGATCAGTGGGATAACTTTGACCCAGTAAATGATGATGTTCGTAACGATGATTACCAAGGTTCATGTGAGAACTTCCGTGTATCTGCTGCTTACCAGTTAGGTACAGAAATGGCGAAGATCGGTGGTGATCAAGTTATCCTTGGTGACATGAACTCTTACACCTACGAAGATCCGATGTTGGTGCTAACAGATAACCCAACTAAAAAAGAAATTTATGCTTCAAGCTATACATTTGTAGGTAAAGATGTATTTGAGAAAAATGGTCAAAAAATCAATACCACATTTGGTTACTTGAACGCTGTTGATCTTAAAACACCTGAAGGTAAAACCGCATGGAGTTACTCATACAACAATGAGATTGGCTCGTTGGATCACCTGTTAATTACGCCTTCATTGAAAGATCGTTTAGTTGATGCGGCTGATTGGCACATCAACGCGGCTGAGTCTTCATTGAACGATTACAGCAACTACAAAAAATCGTCAAACGAAACTGAAAACCCGTTTTATGAGCAAACACCAATTCGTTCATCAGACCACGATCCAGCAATGGTATCTCTAGGCTACAAATATGGTGAAGCTGGGATGCACATTGCAGTGAAGAGCAGCCGTGCAGATGTTCCTTATGCAATTAGTGTTACACAGTCTGAGTTGCCAGATAATTTTGCTGCTCTGACTGATGAGGAAAAAGCTGAGATTACGGCGAAGCGTGATGCTGAACTGCCTATGAGTGGTGATGTCGCGGAGCTTACTATCTCGCCAATGCCTGAAGGTGTTTCTTTACCTAAAGTGACCCTTACAGAAGATGGCAATCAAACCGTAATGTTTGACGTCGTTGGACTTCCTACTGGTGAGTTTACGTTTGGTATGAAGCTAACACGTACTGAAATGTCAAGAGCTGCAGGTGATGTGACTGTCATTGATAGCAAATCGGTTGCGGTAACGGTTGATAAGCGTGATTCAAGCAATGTTAAACCAACTACACCATCATACGATGGTTCAGGTGGTGCGTTTGGATTTGGCGCTCTATTGTCACTGTTCGGCTTTGGCTTCTTACGTCGCCGTCGTCAGTAATCTGACTTAAGGGCTAGCGCTTTTGGCGCTAGCCCTTTTTATTACATGAATTTCGGTAATAGAACGTGAGATTACCGATGTATGAAACTTGTTTACCCATGAGGTTTAACAATGAAAAAAAGTTTAATAGCGGCAGCGATTGGTGCTGTGATTGCACCGAGTGTATACGCAAATGTAGTTATCACAGAGGTCGTTGAAGGCTCTAAAAGCAATAAAGCGATTGAAATAGCCAATGTAGGTTCTTCTGCCATCACTTTAGATGGTTATAGCTTAATGATTGAATCGAATGGCGCTGGCGATTGGAAAAATCCATTTGATCTAGCAGGTATCACCCTTCAGTCTGGTGATACTTATGTTGTGGCTAATTCGAGTGCTTCGGATGAGTTAAAAGCGCTAGCGAATGACTTTGGTACTGTAACTTACTATAACGGAAATGACGCGATTTCATTGCAAAAAGATGGTGTTGTCGTCGATATTCTAGGAAACATTGATGGTGAGAAGTTTAACGAAAATGTCACTCTTAAACGTACAGATATGTCACCGAGTACGACTTACGACGCCACTAAATTTGAAGTTTTAGCTACGGATGACTGGGCCGATATAGGCAAAGTAGAGCTTGGTGAAGGTAGTAGCGGTGCTGTTTTGATCTCTGAACTGATTGAAAATGGTAACGATAAAGCCGTTGAATTATACAACGGTACTAGTGAAGCCATTGATTTATCAGAGTATAAAATCATTGAATATAATAACCAAGGCTCTGGTGGTGCACCGAAAGAGCTCGCTCTTTCTGGCACACTCGAAGCTGGTGGTGTTTATGTGATTGCACATAGTCAACTAGCTGGTAAGTATCCAGATGTTGTCGATCATACGTATGATCTTGGATTCAATGGTAAAGGTGGTGATGCAGTTGTCTTAGCGAAAGGTAGTGAGCATCTTGATATTGTGGGCTTTGTTGCTTCAGATGCCGCAGATGTTTTTGAAAACTTATCACTGCGTCGTAAAGATTTATCTTCTCCATCTATCACCTTTGACAGCAATGATTGGGATCAGTCTAAAAAAGGTGATGCAGATTTCTACGATAGCTTAGGAAAAGTAGACGGCGCTACACCTCCGGGCCCAGATCCTGACCCTGACCCAGATCCAACACCAGATACATTAATCAGTGCGCTACAAGGCGACTCTTGGGCATCTCCACATACAGACCCTGCAAATGGTAAATTCATCTCAGATGACGTTTTCACTGTCGAAGGTGTGATCACCGCAATTCAAGGTGAAGCGCTTGATACTGATGGTGCTGTTGGCTTCTTTATGCAAGATGAAACGCCAGATTCTGATCCAAAAACATCTGATGGTATTTTTGTTGTTGCTAGTGTGGCCGATCTTTCGATTGGTGACAAAGTGGCCGTTACAGGCCCGGTTGAAGAAAAATATGGTTGGACACAGATTCCAGCAACTGCCGTTGTAAAAAATGGGACAGGTACGGTTTCTGCAACAGAAGTTCAGAGACTTGATAGTGATCCTGAGTTTGATTTTACCTTAGAGCGCCACGAAGGCATGCTAGTTAAGCTGACTTCAATTTCTGATATGAAAGTATCGCGTAGCTACAGTATGGATGATGGCCCTAAACGCTTCAACATGGTATTAGCACAAGGTAAAGCGAACGTTCATCCAAACCAAGCTTTCTTCCCAGGTACGCAAGAGGCCGATCAAGCGGCTGATTGTAATGATGATGCGCGTCTTGTCGTCGAGTCTTTAGCGAAAGATACGGTTGGTATACCAACGTGGTACCCTGACTTTGGTAATACAGATGTAGACCAAAATGGCTCAACGGAAGACTTTATCCGTGTAGGTGACCGTGCAAATAACCTTCAAGGTGTCGTAGGCTACTCGTACTCTGATTACCGTATTTTTGTTACAGAAGAAGCAAATAACGACACCTTTATGGCTCGTGGTAATAACCGAGATGTAGCGCCTGATTTGAAAGAAGGTGATATCCGCGTAGCAACATTCAATGCCAACCAATATTTCAATAGTGTTCAAGGCGGCGGTGAAACGAATGATTTCCTAGCACTTGATGCATCAGCAGGTGCACAAAGCTCAACTGAATTTGATCATCAAACTCAAAAGCTTGTGAAGGCTCTTACCCTATTAAATGCTGATATTGTTGGCTTGATGGAAATCGAGAACAATGGGTTTGGTGAAAGCTCTGCCATTTCTTACTTAGTCACTCAACTTAATGCAGAGTTAGAAGAAGAGCAGAAGTACAACATTGCAAGTGCTGAAGGCTTAACGAATGTTGGTGAACTTGCGACAAGCAGCTACGTTATCTTCCGTCCTAGTAAGGTTGGTCTTGAGTCATTAACTGTGATCCCTATGCCTGAGCAGCATTTAGAAGACGATACTGTGATTGCTCAGCATGATGCGGTTGTACCAGTATTTTCATTTAAAGATCGTGACGAAACGTTAACCCTTGCCGTTAGCCACTTCGCTGACCGTGGTGAAACTTGCTTAAGTGATGATGCTTTAGAGCGTCAAGGTGGTTGTGCTGACTTACGTGTATCGGCGGCAGACTATCTTGGTCAGCAACTGGCAGACATGAGTGGTGAAAAAATTATTCTTGGTAGCTTAAATGCTTACACTAAGGAAGATGCGATTACGGTTCTAACTGATCGCACTTCTGCTCCTGAAGATTACAAGATCACAGCAGCAGCCAATACTTTTGTCGGTGATACTCCTCTACATGGTGATGCAGGGGCTGATATTACCAAAACTTATGGCTATGAAAATGTATTAGCGATTGTTGATCCTAATAGCTTTAACGCTGTTCGTGGTGATGCGAATGGCAGCCTAGACTATATCCTGACATCTGCAGGATTGAAGTCTAAAGTGGTTGACGCAACTCACTGGAATATTAATGCTTCTGAATCTGAGTTACTTTCAGCGGGCTATGAAGTAGGACAGAAGTATTCTGATGCATTCCGCTCAGCGCAAAACGATCCGGTTGTACTGTCAATTGCATTCAATGGTAAACCACTAGATCCGGTGGACCCTGTTTACCCAGATCCGGATAAGCCGATTGCCCCTGGTACGCCAATTGAACTGCCTTCTGAGCCTATCAATGAACCTCGCACAGAAACGCCAGTTGCAAATGGTACCTTTAACTACTTTGTTGACTTAACCAATTACTCTAACTCTGCTTATTTGAAGGTGGGCGATGAGGTTTCTGTGAGCTTTAGTAATGCAGATTCGGGTTTTGTTGCGACATCTTCAAATGTACAAAAAGACACGCTTGATCAGTTTGAAATTGCACTAGGTTGGACTGAAGTAGCAATTTCTAGCCTCGAAGTTGGTGACTACACAGTAACAACGTCGGTAGAAGGAAGTGTACTCGAAACTAAGCAAATGTCTGTTACTCAAACTGCTAGTAGCGGCAGCAGTGGTGGTTCATTTGGATTCGGTGGCTTATTGAGTTTATTGGGCCTTGGTTTCCTACGTCGTCGTTTGAGCAAGTAACTTACTGCATTAAGGAGTAGGGGCTCTGTCGCCCCTAAAATAAAAGTATGAAAAAGACACTACTGACTTTACTTATTCCGTGTGCATTCGGTGCTAATGCAGCTTATGAACAGGCGCATGATCCTCATGTGGTAGGTGGGCTACCAACGCTAACCTGTGAAATGACGATTAAAGAGCCTGTTGAGCCACCAATTCCACCGGGTGAAATTCATAATCCAGATGGTTATTACGATAGTGCGCTTGATAAAACTGGCGATGAGCTGAAGCTTGCGCTGAATAATATTATCTCGACAGGTATTACCAAGCTTTCATACAGTGACGTTTGGGGGGCGCTAGGTATTACCGATGAAGATCCTAATGATCCAAAGAACGTTATTTTGATGTACACAGGGCGCTCTCAGCTGAAAACGTTCAGCAGTAGCGGTAATAATGATGGTGATGCATGGAACCGTGAGCACTCGTATCCTAAGTCAAATGGTGGGTTTAACGACAGCAGAGCATCTGCATATACTGATATCCATCACCTTCGCCCAACAGATGCATCAATAAATAGTGAGCGTGGGAATTTAGAATTTGATAATGGAGGCTCTCCTACATCAGAATCACCAGCAGCAGGAAACAAGAAAGATGGAGACTCGTTTGAGCCGCGTGACGCTGTGAAAGGGGACGTAGCTCGTATGATGTTTTACATGGCGACTCGCTATGAAGGAAAAGATAGTAGCGATGCTGCTAATCCAGATCTTGAACTAGTTTCCAGCGTGACGGATAACGGAACCGCTTTGGGTAACGTTTGTGTCCTATTGGAGTGGAGCTCTCAAGATCCTGTGGATCACTTTGAATTTAACCGTAATAGCAAAATTCAAGGTATTCAAGGTAACCGAAATCCATTCGTAGACAACCCTCAATGGGGCGAAAATATCTTCAGAAAAGACTGTACGAAATAGTCATGTTAAAGGGGCGTATTTATACGCTCCTTTTTTTGATCAAAAATACACAGATCCATATAAGATTATGATAAACACTTGCCTTTCCCTCTCGGTACTGCACAATACACCATCTATTCGCCTGTTTCCTATAGAGTAATCGATACTTCCCATGCTACTAATCATCGACAATTACGACTCATTTACCTACAACCTATACCAATATTTTTGTGAGTTAGGCGCGGAAGTGAACGTTGTGCGTAATGATGAAATCGATATTGCGGGTATTGAAGCGTTAGCGCCGACCCATTTAGTGATCTCCCCTGGGCCTTGTACTCCGAATGACGCGGGGATCTCACTTGAAGTTATCGAGTATTTTGCAGGAAAATTGCCGATTATGGGGGTTTGTTTAGGGCATCAAGCGATTGCTCAAGTTTTCGGTGGCGAAGTGGTGCGTGCAAGACAGGTTATGCATGGTAAAACCTCTCCCATTAAACACACAGGAAAAAGTGTGTTTAAAACGCTGAACAACCCTTTGACCGTGACACGCTATCACTCCCTAGTGGTAAAAAATGACACGTTGCCTGATTGTTTTGAACTGACAGCGTGGACAGAGCTTGAAGATGGAAGCATGGATGAGATCATGGGCTATCAACATAAAACCCTCGCGATTGATGCGGTTCAGTTTCATCCGGAATCCATTAAAACAGAGCAAGGCCATCAATTACTGGCAAATTTCCTTTTACGATAGTCCTGTTTTTGGCTATTCATTACGCTCCAACACCTGACTCGGATCACTTTTCTTAACATTTTCTTCATCTATTTTATTGTGGATATTCTATGCAAGTTTATTCGCGCTATATCCCTCGATCCTCTTCTATGCCTTGTATTTCCTCATTTAATAATTACTAGCACGCAATTTATCCGGAAAAAAATTCATAAAACGATTTGATTGCTGCATAAGTAGTCACATATAGTGAGCTTTGAACTATTATTTCTGCAAGTAAAAGAACAATCTACTATTGAAATAGTTAATTAAATGTAAATACAATGCTGCATTAGTAGAAATGCCAAACAAAATATTCATCATAATGAAACCCTCATCGATTTCATAAAATGAGAGGCATCTACCTGGCATGCAGTATCTAAAGGAGTGCAATGACAATGGAAAATAAAGTAGAACGTAGTTTGTTTAATGAGGTGATGGTGCCTTGTTATAACCCAATGGAAATGATCCCTGTGAAAGGGGAAGGCGCAAGAATTTGGGATCAGCAAGGTAACGAGTATATCGATTTTGCTGGTGGTATTGCGGTGAGCTGCTTAGGTCATTGTCACCCTGCTATGGTGAACGCTGTAACAGAACAAGCAAACAAACTGTGGCATTTAAGTAATGTCATGACCAATGAACCAGCACTTCGTTTAGCTAAGAAGCTAACAGAAGTCAGCTTTGCAGATAAGGTCTTCTTTGCAAACTCAGGTGCAGAAGCAAACGAAGCAGCACTGAAACTGGCTCGTCGTTGGGCTGCTGATGTTCACGGTGAAGAAAAATCTGAAATTATCGCGTTCCAACAAGGCTTCCACGGTCGTACTTTCTTTACGGTCACTGTGGGCGGTCAAGCGGCGTATTCTGATGGCTTTGGTCCTAAGCCGGGTGATATCACTCACCTGCCTTACAATGACGTAGCCGCGCTAGAAGCGCATATTTCTAGCCGTACTTGTGCCGTGATGATGGAACCTCTCCAAGGGGAAGGCGGCATCATTTCTCCTACTTCAGAATTTGTTCAAACGGTTCGTGAGCTGTGTGATAAGCACAACGCACTACTGATTTTTGATGAAGTGCAAACAGGCAATGGTCGTACTGGCGATTTCTATGCTTATCAAGGTCTTGGTGTGACGCCTGATATTCTGAGTACTGCAAAATCTCTTGGTGGCGGCTTCCCGATTGGCGCAATGCTGACAACGGACAAACTGGCCCCTCATCTTAAAGTTGGGACTCATGGCTCTACTTATGGTGGTAACCCACTAGCGTGTGCCGTCGCAGAAGCGGTGGTTGATGTTGTTAGCCAACCTGAAACGCTTGCTGGCGTGAAAGAGCGTGAAGCACTGTTCCGCGCAGGTTTAGAGAAAATTAACGACAAATACAACATATTCAGCGAAGTTCGCGGTAAGGGCTTACTGCTTGGGGCGGCGCTGAATGATGAATGGCAAGGTCGAGCACGTGACGTACTCGTTGCAGCAGGCAAAGAAGGATTAATGGTATTGGTGGCGGGTCTTAATGTCGTCCGTTTTACACCATCATTAGTCATCACAAAACAAGAAATAGAAGAAGGTTTAGCGAAACTAGATAAAGCGATCAGCACTCTAGTTTAATTTTCGTTAAAGCCTCATTTGCACAGCCCAGTGGTAATAACTTAATGGAGTTATGTTGGGCTGTGTTGTTTGCATCTGGAGGGAATATTGATGCTGGTTGTTCGCCCAATAAAAAAATCAGACTACGATGCGCTGCATACATGCGCAGTAGAATCTGGACATGGATTTACATCTCTTCCTGTTAACGAAGAACTGTTAACAAATCGAATTACTCATTCTGAATACAGTTTTAGCAAAGAAAGCGTGACTGAACCTGGTGATGAAGGCTACCTAATGGTGGGCTTTGATACTGAAACGGGTGAAGTTGCGGGTACCACGGGTATTGAAGCCTCTATCGGTTGGGATGTCCCTTTTTACTCTTATCACATCAGTAAAGTGGTCCACTCATCGAATAAGCTCGGTGTGAATAATGTGGTTAAGCTTCTGACTTTTGGCAACAACTACACAGGATGCAGTGAAATTTGCACCTTGTTCTTACGCCCTGATTTTCGTAAAGGCTTGAATGGTCGTTTGATGTCTAAGAGCCGTTTTTTACTGATGGCTGAGCACCCACACCGTTTTTCAAAGACTATTTTTGCAGAAATGCGCGGTGTATCGGATGCTGATGGAAATTCGCCATTCTGGCAGTGGCTACAAGATCACTTCTTCTCGATTGATTTTACTCTCGCAGATTACTTAACCGGAATTGGTAAGAAAGGCTTTATTGCTGATCTTATGCCGAAGTTGCCGATTTACATCAACTTGCTGAGCCAAGAAGCTCAAGATGTGATTGGTGTTGTACATGAAAATACTCGACCTGCATTGAAGTTACTTGAAAATGAAGGGTTCACCAATCGTGGGTACGTTGATATTTTCGATGCTGGCCCAACAGTAGAGTGTGATTTACGTAATATCGACTCTGTGCGAGATTCGATTCGTGCGAAAGTGGTGATTGCTGAACATTCAAGTTCACAAGCTTACTTGATGGGTAATACCTCGTTTGAAAACTTCCGAGCAGTGGCGGCGAAAGGTGCGTATGACCTAGCCAGCGAAAGTGTGATCCTATCCTCTGAGGTGGCGGAAGCGCTTGAAGTGAATGAAGGTGATTTTGTTCGGTTATTAGCGCAATAGATAAATGATTGTGCGATGTGATTAACAAGCTATCTCATTGTCATAGCCAGTCAACAAATCATTGGCTGGCTATGTGGATAGGAATTATTTAGAAGGAATTAAGATGACTCAATGGATCGCAGGTGAATGGGTTGCAGGACAAGGTGAAGCGATGACTTCACTCAGCCCTTTCAATAATGATGTCATTTGGCATGGTGATAGTGCCACTCCCGTTCAAGTTGAATCAGCGGTTAAATCCGCTCGATTGGCATTTCAAAGTTGGAAGCATCTTTCATTTTCAGAGCGTGAACAGGTCGTACTAGCGTTTGCTGAAAAAGTGAAAGAGAACAGCGAAGAGATCGCGCAGATCATCGCAAAAGAGACGGGTAAGCCAATTTGGGAAACGCGTACTGAAGCGGGTGCGATGGCGGGTAAAATTGCTATCTCAATTCGAGCGTACCACGAGCGAACGGGTGAAGCTTCTCGTGAAGCGGCAGGCAATCAAATAGTACTGCGCCACCGACCTTTAGGTGTCATGGCGGTATTTGGGCCTTATAACTTCCCTGGTCACTTGCCAAATGGCCATATTGTACCTGCGCTTCTTGCGGGCAATACCGTGGTCTTTAAGCCATCAGAACAGACGCCTTGGACAGGTGAGTTTGTGATGAAACTGTGGCAACAAGCGGGTCTACCTGCTGGTGTCATTAACCTTGTACAAGGGGCAAAAGAGACGGGGATTGCTCTTGCTGATGCGAAAGGAATCGACGGTGTTCTCTTTACGGGCAGTGCGAATACCGGACATATCCTTCATCGCCAATTTGCAGGGCAACCAAGTAAAATGCTGGCATTAGAGATGGGTGGAAACAACCCAATGGTCATCTCTGATAAATACGGCGATTTAGACGCGACGGTATACACCATTATCCAGTCGGCCTTCATCAGTGCAGGTCAGCGTTGTACCTGTGCACGTCGTTTGTATATCCCATTTGGCAGTAAAGGTGATGCACTTCTTGAGAAGTTAATCAGTGCGACTCAAAAGATTCGAGTTGATCAACCGTTTGCTGAGCCAGCCCCGTTTATGGGCCCACAAATTTCAGAAGCGGCAGCGAAGTTTATTTTGGATGCTCAAGCGAACCTGCAATCGTTAGGTGGTGAAAGCTTAGTGCTTGCGAAAGGCTTAGAGGCGGCATTTGTGACACCGGGTATTATCGATGTAACACAAATCGTCGAGCTACCAGATGAAGAGTATTTTGGCCCGTTACTACAGGTTATTCGTTACGAAAGCCTCGATGCGGCGGTTGAAATGGCAAACGACACTCGATTTGGCTTGTCTGCTGGACTTGTGTCTACAGACGATGGTGAATGGGATTACTTTGTGGATCACATTCGCGCGGGCATCGTGAACCGTAACCGCCAATTGACCGGAGCGAGTGGTGATGCGCCATTTGGTGGCCCCGGTGCTTCTGGTAATTTACGACCAAGTGCTTACTACGCTGCTGACTATTGTGCTTATCCAATGGCATCAATGGAAGGTGAAGAGACATTACTCCCTGCCACCTTTAGCCCTGGTCTAGAGCTTTAGGGCTACGGTAGGCGGAAACCTCAATTCAGTACTAAATGGTTATCGAATGCAGAGTGATACAGCATGAGATAACCTTTTTTCTACAGCAAACTCGGTCTACAGACCCTAATAAATACAACAAGGAGGCGTCATGACGCCAGATGTTTTATTTGAATCCCTATGGAAAGATTATATTCAACGCCTTTGCCCTTCTGCGGATAAGGTTCATCAATTGCTTCGCGAAGATGCTGAGCTGATTAATGATCACATCGCACTTCGAACGTTTAATGTTGCTCCTCTTGGGATTGAAACCTTAGCGAAGCCTTTTTTAGCATTAGGGTATAAAGAGTGTGGTGATTATCTATTTGAAAGCAAAAAGTTGGTTGCAAAGCATTATGAACATGATGATCCAAACCAACCAAAAGTCTTTATTAGTGAACTGAAAGTGGAAGAGTGCTCTGAAGCGTTACAAGGCATCGTCGCTAAACTGGTGGATCAAGTGGATGCTCAACAATTGAAGACTCAGGACTTCTTATACAGTGGCCGTCAATGGGAACTGAGCTTTGAAGATTACCAAACTTTAGCAAAAGAGAGTGAATACGCCTCTTGGTTAGCGGCTCATGGTTATGGTGCTAATCACTTTACAGTCAGTGTGAATCAATTAAATGACTTTAGTGAAGTTCAAGAGGTGAATGATCATCTCAGTAGCGTTGGGTTTGTTATCAATGGTTCTGGGGGGGAGGTTAAAGGCTCACCAGAAGTGCTATTGGAGCAATCATCGACCATGGCCGATCGCGTATTGGTCCAATTTACTGAGAGTGAACAAGTTGTCCCTGGCGGGTTTTACGAGTTTGCGAAACGTTACCCAATGAATGATGGTCAGTTGTACACGGGTTTTGTTGCTGCGTCAGCCGATAAGATCTTTGAGAGTACAAACGGCTAGATCATTAATACGAGCGCATGGCGTAACAATTAGCTAATAAAAAACCACCAATAGCGATATTGGTGGTTTTTAAATTTTATAGTGTTTTCAGTAACGCGAACTAGCGAGTACCGTAAACTACAATTGTCTTACCGTGAGCTGAAATCAAGTTCTGCTCTTCTAGCATCTTCAAGATACGACCAACCGTTTCACGAGAACAGCCAACGATTTGACCGATTTCTTGGCGAGTGATCTTAATTTGCATGCCATCAGGGTGAGTCATTGCATCAGGTTGTTTCGCTAGGTTTAGTAGCGTTTGTGCAATTCGGCCCGTTACATCTAGGAATGCTAAGTCACCTACTTTTTGGCTAGTAACTTGTAGACGGTTTGCCATTTGCGCTGAAAGACGCATTAGGATGTCTGGGTTTACTTGGATAAGTTGGCGGAATTTCTTGAAAGAAATCTCAGCAACTTCACAAGGAGATTTTGCTCGAACCCATGCTGTACGCTCTTGGTCTTCTTCAAAAAGACCGAGCTCACCAATGAAGTCACCTTGGTTAAGGTAAGACAAGATCATCTCTTTGCCTTCTTCATCTTTAATTAGTACCGCAACTGAACCTTTCACAATGTAATACAAAGTTTCGGCTTTTTCACCTGCGTGAATCAGCGTACTTTTTGATGGGTACTTATGAATATGACAGTGTGAAAGAAACCACTCTAATGTTGGGTCGGTTTGAGGTTTACCTAGAACCATAATATCTCACTTCCTCTGCAGGGTACGCTTGCTGCTTTCCATAATTAGCAAAGCCTAGTAGTAGGCAGTTCCGTTAGGATAAGAGCACTCTTGTTAGTGCTACAAGCTATCTTGTGTTTCGGTTAGGAATAGTATCCTTTTTCCTAATCCATTTCTTGATTTTAATCGTGTCATTGCCACGATCTTCTACGCAAAACTGTGCACATGATCACGGTATGAAAAGTAACCGAGATTTAAGCGTGATGACTAACCAATTTTTCCTGTTTCAATCAGCTGTTGCAGGATTGGTCTCACGATGAGTTCCATGGCAAAACTCATTTTCCCTCCCGGCACAACCAGTGTGTTATGGCGTGACATGAAGGAGCCATCAATCATGGCTAATAGGTACGGAAAATCAACATTTTTAATCCCACGTAGACGAATGACAACAAAGCTTTCATCTAAACTTGGGATGCCTTTTGCATTCAATGGGTTTGATGTATCAACGGTTGGCACTCGCTGAAAGTTGATATGAGTGCGAGAGAATTGAGGGGTAATATAATTCAAATAGTCATCCATTGAACGAACGATCGAATCCATTACCGCTTCTCTGGAGTGGCCACGATCTCGTGTATCGCGAACAAATTTCTGAATCCACTCTAGGTTGACTATTGGCACCATGCCAATCAATAAATCGACATGCTGTGAAACGTTGATGTCGCCATCTACGACCCCACCGTGCAATCCTTCATAGAACAACACATCAGAGTCAGATGAAATGTCCTGCCATGGGGTAAAAGTGCCGGGCATTTGGTTGTAGGGTACCGCTTCATCGAATGTATGAAGGTAACGCCTTACTTGGCCAACACCCTCATTGCCATACTCTCTGAAAAACTCAGCCAAAGCAGGAAAGTCATTCGCTTGAGGGCCGAAATAACTGATGTGTTTACCCTGTTCTCGGGCTTTGCGTATTTCCACATCCATCTCAGGGCGTGTAAAACGGTGGAAACTATCTCCTTCAACCCATGCTGCTTTGACATCCATCATATTGAACATCTTGCGGAAGGCTTCAGAAGTTGTTGTAGTACCAGCACCGGAAGAGCCAGTCACTGCGATTATTGGGTGTTTTGCGGACATGACAAACCTTGTCTTGAAGTAACGTACTTGTTAGCAATCGGTAACACTATAACACGTAAATGTGATCTGTCATGGTCTGCTATGCGGTTAAACTCGATTTCGAATCTGAATATCAACGGTTTCATGTAGCTCAGAAAATACGACGTTTGCCTCTCCGGACTTAAGTTGGATAATGACCTGATCCACTTTATCTTGCAGTGAAAACTCAAACTCGCCGTAATCGGTGCCTTCTCTAAGAACAAACTCTTTGATTAAGTTTTGTAACGTTTCAGGTTCGATCTCTTGCCACGGGATGATCATACATACCTCTGAATTTTTGGTTGGGAGTGGAATGCTAGGATATGAAGCGAGAGGCTTTATACCCAAGTTGATCCCAAAAACCAATACCGTATTTACATTTCACTCATTTATCTGGGATCGGGCGGATCCTAGCGTTTACATTATGATTGGTTCAGAAAGCTTTCGTAATACGCAGGAATGGCCTTTTCTAGCCAGAAAGTTGGTTTGAGCGCATGGCCAGTTAAAAAGCCGACATGACCACCTCGTTCAAATAATCGGTAGTCAATATTCTCAGGCAAAACAAAACGAGGGATCACCGCATCGGTCATGAATGGATCATCTTTGGCATGAATAAACTGAGTTGGAATGGTGATCTGTTTGATCTTATGGATCCCTGAACACTGTTGATAATAATCTTCAGCGTTTTTAAATCCATGAAGAGGTGCGGTGATCAAGTCATCGAAGTCGTACAAGCGAGAGACTTGTTTAATGCAATTGTCGGTTACCCCGAGCTCTTCACTCAGTAAATGCTGCTTTTTGAGTGCATTGTGCTTGAGTGAATTGAGTAGGTAGTTTCGATAAACCTTGGAAAAGCCTTGCTCAATGCGTGAAGAACAAGCTGCAAGATCAAGAGGCGCAGAAACAACGGTCGCGGCATTGATAATAGGGTCATCTCGATAGGTGGCTAAATAATTGGTTAGCATATTGCCGCCCAAGGAGATCCCCACAGCAACTTTGGGCTGAGTTGGAAACTGTTGCTGAATATAGTTTAAGAAAAGACGCGCATCTTCTGTTTCGCCAGAGTGATAGGCTCTTGCCAGTCGATTCGGTTTTCCACTGCATCCACGGAAATGCATCATGACTGAAATCCAGCCATCTTGAGCAAAAGCATTCATTAACCCGTTGGCGTATGGGCTATTGAAGCAACCTTCTAGTCCATGAAAAAGAATGAATACCGGTTTCGTTTTGGCTTGCTTAGTCGTCCAGTCTTCACTCCATGCAAGATCAAGAAAATCCCCATCAGGCGTATCAAGAGTTTGCCAAAGAGGATCAAATAGTGCTTTTTTTCGAATAAAGCGCGGCATCAATGTCTGCAGGTGAGGATTACTTAGCCCTTTAGCTGCTGTGAATATAGTCATAAATCAAACTCATTCATTGGGTTGGAGTGGAGTAGTGTTTGAAGCGCAATGAGCCCTTTCTTTAGTTGAGCTTGGTTGATTGGCGAGCTAAGTGCAAGCCTTACCGCAGGGGAAATACTGCCTGCTGGTGGGGAAAATAGTTCTCCAGATTTCACCACAACCCCCATTTCAGCGGCTTGAGCGACGAAATCACTCAATCGCCAGTGCTCTGGGAGTGGTAACCATAAATGGAAGCAATCTCGCTTATACACTGGCTGAAAAGGGGAGAGATATTCGAGGGCTATCGCTAGCCGTTGCTCCATTTCCTGACGAATAATATCAAGCGTTTTATCTGCATCCCCATTGGCGGTCATTTCACACGCTAAAGCGGTCAATAGAGGGCTCACCATCCAACTGTGATTTTGCAAGGTTGAAACCAAAGGTTGGTAGAGTTTCTTCGGGGCGTGTAAGTAGCCCACTCGCAATCCGGGGGCTAAGCATTTAGAAAAAGCGCCAATGTGAATCACCTGCTCAGGATCGAGATTCACCATTGGAGGGTAAACCTCAGCGGCAAGCAATCCGTTTACATCATCTTCAATGATCAATAGATCATACCGCTTACAGACTTCGAGTATGTCGAGTCGCCTCTGTTGAGACATGATGGCCGTCGTCGGGTTTTGAAAAGTTGGGGTAAGGTAGATAAAGCGTGCTTGATATTGTCGGCAAGCCGCTTCTAATCCCGCAGGTGTAATCCCTTGTTCATCCATTTCGACCCCTTTGACCGATAGCTGTTTTTGCCTCGCTAAACTGAGGAGGCCGGGATAAGTACTTTTTTCTACCAGTAAGGTGTCCCCTGCGCGAGTGAAAGCATCAATAACGATTTGAACGGCATGCTGAGCGCCTGAACTAAATAATAACTGCTGTGGATTAAGATTAACGCCTTTGCTATCGAGCCAGTGGCAAATCTGCTGCTTATGAGACTCTAATCCATGAGGTTTTTGGTACAGCATCAGTTGCTCAATCAGTTGGGGGGATTGCGAGAGGGTCGCCATTGCCTGATTAAGCATATTACTCCGCTCAATTTTTGGCGGAATGTTGTAGCCAAAATTGCACTCATCTGGATTTTCGGTGCTCTCTTCAAAGCTCCAGCTGCTCTTGTTTTTATCGGCAATAAAAGTTCCAGATCCTACTCTTGCTTCGACAAGCCCACGTCGTTCTGCTTCTGCATAAGCACGGGTGATAGTACCAACAGTCACTTGTAATTGGTCTGCAAGTTTACGTTGAGTCGGTAATTTTTGGTTGGCTTTGAGATCTCCATGATCAATTTGCTTAGAAAGCTGATCAGCGATCTGTTTGTACATCGGTGTTGTACTTTGCTTAGACAGCGTCATTTCTTGAATTGTCATGGTGACAATAAACCTTTTGCTAATAATAAAACGCATTGTTATGGTCATTGTGTGCAAAGTGAAACAAAAACTCAACAATTAGTTCTTTAAATGGATGATTGTATCGATACAATTTTAAGGAGTGTTCAATGGAGTGGCAATTTTTTCTATCGGTAGCATTATTTGCATTGGTGATGACAGGCACGCCAGGGCCAAATAATGTCATGTTGACCGCCTCTGGTGCTAATTTTGGCTATCGTCGGTCTATCCCTCACTTTATCGGTATTGGATTTGGCTTGATCAGTTTGATTTCCCTGAATGGCCTGGGGCTTGGCGTATTGTTTCAAACCTATCCTGAGATCCAAGATGCTTTGAAGATCCTCGGCAGTGCTTATTTGCTCTACTTAGCGTGGAAAATCGCTTTTTCCAGCGCGATGAGCAAAGGGGAAGGTAAGGCAAACAAACCGATGACTTGTTGGGAGGCGATTCTGTTTCAATACTTAAATCCTAAAGCTTGGATGATGTCGATTACAGCCGTTGGATCCTTTGCGTATTCGGGCGAGGACTACTGGTGGTCGATTGCTGCGATATCTATCATTTTTCTACTTGTTCAGGTACACACGTCATCGGTGTGGGTTGGGTTTGGTGCATTCATTAGGCGTTGGCTATCAACCCCGAAAGCATGGCAACGATTTAACCTCGGTATGGGGACTTTAACCGCGAGTTGTGTGGTGTTTATCTGGTAATAGTAATGTCACGGGTTATGGGTTATGGGTTATGGGTTATGGGTTATGGGTTATGGATCTAGCTATTTGCGATTTTTGGCGCGGGTTCTGAAAAGGCGGGATAGAGTTGTTCACCGCCGAGTTGACGGCAGTAACGCAGAGTCAGTGGTTCACTGTAGTTATTGTGTAGGCGAAGTGCATTAATACAATCGACGAGATCAGACTGTTGTTGTCGTTCTAGCTGTAATTCGAATTGTAACGCTTCTCGGTAGAGTGAGTCAGGGGTGTGGGATTTGAGATGGCGACGAAGCTCTCGGTAACTATGAAGCAGTGATTCTGAACGGCCAAGGCACTCTTGTACCTTATGCCATTCACTTTCTTGGAAGGCAACCTGCTGTTCGTCGAGCCATTTGAGCAGTAGTAGCAGGTTCACATTCCCGTGGAATTGATTTTGGAGCGTTAAGCACGCTTCTTTAACTTCTCGCACACTATAATATTGCAAGCTAAATTGCCATAAGCGTTCTAAGGTCAAAGATATGTTTACGTGCTCTTGGCTCATTCGATACTAAATTCCTTTTCCATGGACTCAAGGTCTTCTTGTCCAGACATCCATTCTAACTCTGTCTCTTCCAATTCCGATTTGCTTGATGCTTGTAGCGCGAGTACTTGAGTAAGTTTAGCTTTATTTTCTGCATCATAAAGTGATGTGTCTGATAATTGTAGTTCTGCTTCGCTTAACTGTTCGCCTAATTTATCCATTTTTGCTTCAAGCTTGGTTAAATTTTTGCGGATAGGGGCGGTCAGCTTTCTAAATTCAGCTTCACGACGTTTTTGATCTTTCTTTGATGCCGCACTGTTTGCGCTGTCTTTTGCTGGAGCGAGAGCTTGTGCTTCTTTTCGCTCTAGTTTTTGTTGATCGGTTAACCACTTGTAGTAATCAACTAAGTCACCATCAAAAGGCGCAACTTGACGATCATGAACTAAATACAGGTCATCGGTCGTAGCACGGAGTAAATACCTATCGTGGCTGACAATCACCATCGCACCTTCGAAGGTTTGCAGAGCCATGGTTAACGCTTGACGCATATCCAAATCAAGGTGGTTGGTTGGCTCATCGAGCAGTAGTAAGTTTGGTTTTTGCCAGACTAATAGAGCCAATACTAAACGGGCCTTTTCACCACCAGAAAATGGCGCGACTTTATCAAGGGCTTTTTCGCCATTGAAACCAAAGCTGCCGAGGTAATCTCGTAGTTGTTGTTCTGTATGTTGTGGCGCAATCTGCATCATATGTTGCAGTGGCGTCTCTTCTGGATGCAAGGTCTCAAGTTGGTGCTGAGCGAAATAGCCAATCTTCACACCTTGAGAGTAATTGAATTCGCCAGATTGCGCTTCAAGTTCACCAGAAAGTAATTTGATCAGCGTTGATTTACCCGCACCATTGCGACCCAATAGACCGATACGGCTGCCCGGAACGAGGTTTAAACGAATCTTTTCGAGGATAAGGTTGTTGTCGTAACCCGCAGACACTTCATCCATCATCAAAATTGGGTTTGGCAGAGCGGATGGCTCTCTAAACTCAAAGCTGAACGGATTATCGAACTGCGCAGGTAGCACTTGTTCCATCTTCTCTAAGGCTTTGATTCGGCTCTGAGCTTGGCGAGCTTTCGATGCCTTGTAACGGAAACGGTCGATGTAGCTCTGCATGTGCGACATCTGTTTTTGCTGCTTCTGATACATGGATTGTTGCAAGATCAGCTTTTGAGCACGTTGCGTTTCAAATGACGAATAGTTGCCAGTGTACTCATTGAGTAATTGGTTTTCGACATGAATAATTCGGTTCACGATAGGGTCTAAGAAGTCTCTATCGTGAGAAATTAAGATCAAGGTGCCAGGGTAACTCTGTAACCAACGCTCTAACCACATCACCGCATCCAAATCCAAGTGGTTGGTCGGTTCATCGAGCAATAGCAGATCGGAACGGCAGAGTAGGGCTTGCGCTAAGTTCAAACGCATACGCCAACCACCAGAAAACTGAGTAAGATTCCAACTCATCTGCTCTTGGCTAAAACCAAGGCCATCGAGTAGTTCTGCCGCGCGGGCATTAATGCTGTAACCACCAATCGTCTCTATTTTGCCATGCAGCTCTGCAACCAAAGTGCCGTTGTCGGCTTGTTCGGCTTCGAGCAATGCATTTTCGAGGCCGCGATATTCTCTGTCTCCATCAATCACATACTCTATGGCTTTACGCTCTAGAGCCGGAGTCTCTTGCGCTACCCATGCTAATTCCCAGTGGCTTGGTTGGTGGAAGGTACCAGCATCTATCGACAGCTCATCTTTCAATAGAGCGAATAGGGTGGATTTACCGCAACCGTTTTTGCCGACAAGGCCGACTTTATCGCCAGGGTGAATCGTAGCGGATGCTTGGTCGAGTAGTGGTTTTCCGCCGCGAAGCAGTTGAATATCAGAGAAAGTAATCATAAAAATCGCATTGAGATTGGAGGTGATTAGGCGGTGAGCATAGTAGGATGAAACCAGATAAAAGTCGATCATTATACAAATTGGGTTATGATGCAGAAATCATATAACAATTTGATAACTAGCCTCAACTCTGGATAAGAAAGTCTAAAAGCTTATTAATTTTAAATGGTTAGTCGATTTATTTGCTCAGTGTTGCAATTTTAGATGCATAACAAGGCAAAATCACAAGTCAGTAGCTTGTCTATTGCGGTGATTTTAACGCGGTTAGGCGCGAAAAGAGCAGTACAGAGCGGCTTCAATTATCCTGAGTTGAGGCTAAGCACCCAAGGAAGAACGGTTAAAGAATGAGTGATACCCAACCTCAAGTTGCATCACCGCTTAAGATATTGGTGATATACGCGCACCCCGAGCCGCATAGTTCGATAGCCAATCAGGCCATGATCAAAGCGATTGAACCTTTGGGGCATGTTCGTGTGCACGATCTTTACGCCACCTATCCTGACTTCTTTATCGATGTTAATTTCGAACACCAGTTACTACTTGAGCATGATGTCATCGTGTTTCAGCATCCTCTTTATATGTATTCATGTCCTGCTTTATTAAAAGAGTGGTTTGATCGCGTTCTATCTAAAGGCTTTGCGTTTGGCCATGAATGCGCACTAGAGGGTAAATATTGGCGCAGTGTCATTACGACTGGCGGTCAAGAAGGCGCGTTTGGTGCGCAGGGTTACAACAAGTATCCACTGGAAGAGATTTTACAGCCATTTGAGTTAACCGCATCACTGTGCCGTATGCACTGGTTAGATCCATTAGTGCTGCACTGGGCTCGAAACATTAATGACAAGGAGAGAGAGCACCACGCCGATAGGTATCGCCACTGGTTACAAGATCCATTAGGCAAGTTTTCTGAACAACTATCAGCGACAGATGGAGATGCGGATGGCCAGTGAGTTTCTACAGAGTAGCGTGATTTTTCTTTCTGCCGCGGTGGTGGCGGTTCCACTTGCTCAGCGTTTAGGGCTTGGTTCTGTTCTGGGTTACTTATTAGCCGGAGTTGCTATTGGCCCTTGGGGATTAGGGTTAATTAGTGATGTGGAAGCCATTCTTCATTTCTCTGAATTTGGTGTGGTACTGCTGCTGTTCTTAATTGGTTTGGAGTTGAACCCTAAAAAACTTTGGACGATGCGAGGGCCCATTCTCGGGCTTGGTGGCGCACAGGTCTGTATTACGACCTTATTGATTGCGGCTATCGCTTATATGTTCGGCTTAAGTTGGCAAACCAGTTTAGTGATTGGTATGGGATTAGCCTTGTCATCTACCGCCATTGCGCTACGTGTTATCGAAGAGCGTGAACTGAGTGGTAAAGAGGCAGGACAGTCTGGTTTTGCTGTGCTGCTTTTTCAAGATATCGCGGTGATCCCAATGTTGGCTATGCTCCCATTATTAGCAGGGAGTACCGGAGGCAGTTGGGCTGACATGCTGTGGATGCTCGGCGGAGTCTTTGGGTTATTGATTGGTGGGCACTTTTTGCTGCGACCGCTGTTTCGGTATGTAGTGATGAGTGGCGTGCGTGAGCTGTTCACCGTTGCGGCGCTGTTATTGGTGATTGGTATTGCGGTATTGATGCAGAAGATTGGCCTATCGATGGCGCTCGGGACATTTTTAGCGGGTGTGCTATTGGCCGAGAGCGAATATCGTCATGAATTAGAGATAGCGATCGAGCCATTTAAAGGCTTGCTGTTGGGGTTGTTTTTTATCTCCGTAGGGATGGCGGTTAACTTAGGTCTGCTGGCAGAGAGTCCGCTGGCTATCTTGATTGCCGTCACCGCTTTAGTCGTATTTAAAGGCTTTGTGCTTTATGGATTGGCTCGTATTTTTGGCATTCAAACCAAAGCTCGAAGCCGAATGGCGATGATTTTAAGTCAAGGTGGTGAGTTCGCCTTTGTGATTTTTACTGCTGCCAGTGCGCAAGGTATTTTGTCGGGGGAGCAGGTCTCTTTCTTATTGGTTGTGGTGAGCTTATCTATGGTCACCACGCCATTAATGCTTAAACTACAAGACAGGTTTTTCGCTCGCGAACTTAATCAAATCAGTGAAGATGCGATGCAATCTGATGTGGTTGATCGTAGTCCAAGAGTGATCATTGCAGGCTTTGGTCGTTTTGGGCAGATTATTGGTCGGTTGATGTACGCCAATAAGATCCGTATTACCGTATTAGAAAGTGACGCGAGCCAAATTCATTTATTGCGTAAGTTTGGCTATAAAGTGTTTTATGGGGATGCGACTCAGTTGGATTTATTACGAGCTGCGGGGGCAGATAAAGCGGAAGCGATTGTGCTGTGTACTGACTCTCCTGATGAAATCATGAAAATTGTTGATATCTGCCGACAGCATTTTCCACGTCTAAAAATATTAGCTCGTGCACGTAGCCGTGTTGAGGCTTATCAATTAATGAATCATGGTGTTAATAATTACTCTCGTGAGACCTTTTTAGGGGCACTTGATTTAGGGCGACAGGCTCTTACTGAGTTGGGTATGCATCCTTATCAAGCAAAGCGAGCTGAAGCACATTTTAGAAAGCTAGATAACTCGATGCTTAAAGAGTTACTGCCTCAGCACAGTGAAGATAAAGAGCTCGCATTGCGATCGAAAGAAGCGCGGAAAGAGTTGGAAGAGATATTTGGTCATGAGATGGAGAACGATCGCCAGTCTCGTAACTATTGGGAATAGAAAAAGGAACTAGACGTGAAACAGAGAAAACGCTTTATTGCAGGAGCAAGTTGTCCAAATTGTAAAACGCAAGACACCCTTCGCTGGTGGATTGAAAACAATATTGAGTTGGTTGAGTGCGTCGAATGTGACTTCACTGAGCAGCGTAAGCCTAAATCTGTAGATAAAACTGAACATGCGACACAAGAAATGATCGGTATTTTTAAACCAGAATGATTGAGTTTCGCCAATTCATCCCCATAATGTGGGGATAAGTTCTTATGTGACCTTTATTTCGTCCTAAGAGCATGATCTTCTTTAGGCCTAGTTGTCACTATCTAGAGCTTTTATTCCCTTGGAGTACACATGAAAATTGAAAAGAACGTAGTAGTAAGCGTAGCGTATCAAGTTAAACTTGAAGACGGTGTGGTTGTCGATCAATCAACAGTTGAAGCACCGCTAGATTACCTTCACGGTCACAACAACCTAATTACTGGTCTTGAAAAAGAGTTAGACGGTAAAGTTGCAGGCGATAAATTCTCAGTGACAGTATCTCCAGAAGATGCTTATGGCGAACACAGCGATGACCTAGTACAACGCGTTCCTGCTGATGTATTCCAAGGTGTTGAAGAAATTGAAGTGGGTATGCGTTTCCTCGCGGATACTGACCAAGGTCCAATTCCTGTAGAAGTAACAGAAGTTGATGGCGACGAAGTTGTTGTTGATGGTAACCACATGCTTGCTGGCCAAACTCTAACGTTTGACGTTGAAGTTGTAGCGGTTCGTGAAGCAACTGCAGAAGAAGCTGAACACGGTCATGTACACCAAGAGGGCGGTTGTGGTGGCCACGGTCATGATCACGACCATGAAGGCGGTTGTTGTGGTGGCGAAGGCCATGATCACGACCACGGCGAGAAGAAAGAAGGCTGCTGTGGCGGCGGCGGTTGTGGTTCTCACTAATTCCGCATTGAAATGACTTCTAAAACCCTCCAAGTTGGAGGGTTTTTTTTATGCCTTTAATTTAAGGCCCTTTCTGATCTGACAGGTTGACTAATGACAGGCTGGCACGGATATTAAGTGCTAATGAATAGTCTGCTGATACTGAGCGGAACGCTATATTTCTACATAAAAGGGTGTTTTATGCGTCAACCATTTTCTATCGCGATACATGGTGGTGCGGGTACGATTTTGCGTGAGCAGATGAGTGACGGGCTAAAGTTGGGTATTTTAACCACCTTAGAGAAATCGGTGAGAGCTGGCTATGATATTTTACAAACGGAAGGTGATGCGGCGGATGCGGTTGTCGCCGCGGTGAAAGTGATGGAGGATTGCCCACACTTCAATGCTGGTAAAGGTTCAGTGTTAACTCATCAAGAATTCATCGAGATGGACGCTTCAGTGATGCATGGGAAAAAGATGGATGCTGGAGCCGTTGCTGGGGTTCGTCATATAAGAAATCCGATTGAATTAGCCCGCGATGTGATGAGAAAAAGTGATCACGTGTTACTGATGGGCGAAGGGGCTGAGCAGTTTGCTTTCGATCAGGGCTACCAATATACCGAACAAGATTACTTCCTTACCGACCGTCGTTATGAGCAGCTTCAATCGATGAAAGAGAAAGGTTTGTTTGCGCTTTCAGAAGCCTCTTATGAACACTCTGTTGAACAACAGAAGCCGCAATTAGAATCGCCTCTTACAGGAAGCCAAACTGCTTCAGCGTATCCTGATGATAATAAATATGGCACCGTTGGAGCCGTCGCACTGGATCAGCAAGGTAACTTGGCGGCCGCAACGAGTACGGGCGGCGTCACCAATAAAAAATATGGTCGTGTTGGCGATTCACCCATAATAGGGGCGGGTACGGTTGCTGAAAACGGTAATGTCGCGGTCTCTACAACGGGGATGGGCGAATTTTTCTTACGTAAAATGGTGGCCGGAGATGTGGCTGCTCGTATGCGTTATTTGAAAGAAAATGTACACACGGCTTGTGAGAATATTATTCAGGGGGATCTAAAAGCGATGGGAGGAGAGGGCGGATTGATCGCGGTCGATGCCCAAGGGGATATCCACTTTGCAATGAATAGCTCAGGAATGTATCGCGCGAGTATTGATGTCGATGGGAAGTTCAGTGTCAAAATTTACGCAGATGAATAGGACTTAGTTTTCCTTGTTGTTATCCCTACTGACTCTAGATGTAAGAAGCTTATCTAATAAAATAAGCTTCTTATCGAATCGAGAACTCAGGGAGCAAAGACAAGACTCATCACATTAATAGTGAGGTGGTGGTGTCTCTTCCGTTGGATCGGCTAAATTCGAAGAGTCCATATTTTTCACTTTTCCGACAACAAACTTCATCTGATCTTGCATACGAGTGATCAAAAATTGTTGTTGGCTTAAAGCATCGTTGAGTTCATCAATCGTCTGCTCTTGGAATGCCAGTTTGCACTCAAGATCATTGATGCGATCTTCGAGCTGTTGAATGTTTTTATCAGTCATGATTAATCGTCTAGTTTCCAAGCTTGAGCTATGCCAGCAGATGTGGCTGTTATCACACGTTGCTGTAAATCGAAGGCTGCATCATACACCACTGCGCGTGGAGGACGAGCATCTTTTAGCGGTTCGACTTCAAAACCATCAGTGCGTTTACCGCTTTTTGTATCCCAAACCATCACTCGGCCAGAGGGCGTTCCTGTAATGAGTTGCGAGCCATCATCAGAAAATCGAGCGGCAGAAAAAATAAGCTGGCGTGATAAGCTACTTAGTGCTGACACCTTCTCACCGGTTTCTAAATTCCAGACAAATGCACCATTTCCGCCATCAGAGGTAAAGGCAAGTTTGCCATCTCTCTGTAGCGCGACGCGATTCACGCGCTGCTCATGTTCAAAGGTGCGCAGTACTAAACCGGATTGGGTATCCCACAGGTAGGCTTTGTAATCGTTCCCTCCAGAAAGCGCAAAGCGACCATTCGGTGAAATCGCAACAGAATTAATTTTTTCTCTATGCGCAAGGAACTCTATGCGTCTTCCGGTGACTAAGTCCACATAAATAGCTTTACCATTTGATAAACCTAGTAGAACTTGGTCACCATTACTGGCGATATCAACATCGCGAATTAAACCATCAGAGATAGACCATAGCCCTTCAGATTGGCTCCAAGCCAAATCCCAAACGGCAAAGTTTATTTGACTGGCGGTAATCGCAAAACGGCCATTGTCAGAAATGCGAATACGAGATACGGTATTCGCTTGTGGATCTTGTTCGCCAAGTTGAGCCAGTTGCTTTCCTTCAACAAGATCCCAAAAGAGTAAATGGCTCTGTTTTGAATAGAGTAGCGCAAATCGACCATCACGACTGAGCGCGAAGCTGGTGGAGCCTTGAGGTTCAATTTCCCAACGCTGTTCATCTTTGCTCGAAAAAAAACACCCATTTAACATGGTGATGACAATGGCACATAGTATTGAGTGAGAAATTATTCGCATCAGCTCTCATAATCCAGTTTGTGTCTAAAGACATATAACTAGTATATTGGAACAACAATTTAATGCACCCATCTAAACATGAGATTTGTGCACCATAACAAATGGCTAGTCCATCTTTGGAGAAATAAATGAAATCGATTTTTAAAGTGTCGCTACTTGCAGCAACAGTAATGCTAGCAGTGGGTTGCCAAAAAGAAGAAGCACCAAAAGCAGAAACGGCACCAGCAGAGCAAGTTCAAGCAGAAGCCGGCAAAACCGTTCACTTTAAAACAGAAGATGATAAAGCGGCATACGCAATTGGCGTGTCATTCGCAAACTACTTGAGCACAAGTATTGATAAACCGAGTGAAATTGGTATTGATCTAAATAAAGAGTTGGTTCTTAAAGGTATCGAGCACGTTTTCGCAGGTACCCCAGAAATGAGTGAAGAAGATACTCGTGCCGCGTTGGAATCTTTAGACAAGCGTGTGTCAGAAAAAATGCAGGCACAAGCTGCAGAAAAGTCAGCAGCAGCAAAGAAAGCGGGCGATGATTTCCGTGCGAACTTCGAAAAACAAGAAGGCGTAACGAAAACAGAATCAGGTTTGCTGTACCAAGTAATGTCAAAAGCTGAAGGTGAATCACCAAAAGATACTGATACTGTTGAAGTGCACTACAAAGGCACATTGATTGACGGTACTCAATTTGATAGCTCTTATGATCGTGGCCAACCAGCAACCTTCCCTCTTAACCGCGTAATTCCAGGTTGGACTGAAGGTGTTCAACTGATGCAAGTGGGTTCTAAATACAAGTTTGTTATCCCTTCAGAATTAGCGTACGGCGCACAAGATACGCCAACGATTCCAGCAAACTCAACACTGGTATTTGAAGTGGAATTATTGAGCATTGATAACGGAACTAAAACTGCAGTTCAGTAATATCTAAACAATATTTCTAATAAAGCCTGAAGCGATTCAGGCTTTTTTTATGCAGGAAGATAAAGGTTATAGCGCTAATTTTGTAAGAGATTAGTTGTTTTAAATCACTAGTTAGCCAGTTACATTGATGTGCAATTAAAATTTTCTGATAAACTTACATCAATTTGTTGATTTTTCGTTCTAAGGCTAATTTAAAGTGACAACCACAGAAACAGTAAATGCTGATATGTTGCTCGAAATGGAATCCGTTACCGTGATGCCATTTAGTGAGCATGACAAAATCATTCTTAAATCTTATGAAGCCGTGGTCGATGGAATTGCCAGTCTCATTGGGCCATTCTGTGAAATTGTTTTGCACTCTTTAGAAGATCTAAATACATCGGCGATTAAAATTGCCAACGGTGAAAATACAGGACGTCAAGTCGGATCACCCATCACCGATTTAGCGCTGAGAATGTTAAAGGATATTGAAGGCTCAAAACGTAACTTTTCTCGTTCATATTTCACCCGTGCAAAGGGTGGGGTGCTAATGAAATCTATCACAGTTGCAATACGTAACGGTGAAGAGCGAGTGATTGGTTTATTGTGCATTAACGTTAATTTAGACGCGCCATTCTCCCAAGTATTACAGTCGTTTATGCCAACACAAGAAGCGGAAGAAGCGGCGTCATCAGTTAACTTTGCAAGTGATGTTGAAGAGTTGGTTGACCAAACGGTTGAGCGCACAATTGAAGATATTAATGCCGATAAATCGGTATCGAATAATACTAAGAATCGCCAAATCGTAATGGAACTTTACGACAAAGGGATTTTTGATATTAAAGATGCTATCAACCGTGTTGCGGATCGCTTGAACATCTCAAAACATACCGTCTATTTGTATATTCGCCAGCGTAAAGTTGAAGATGGAGAGGCGTAATGGCCTCTGAAAATAAAGCGCAACAAGCGGCTGAAAAACTCACATATACACTGGTTGTTAATGGCTCAGTTTATGGGAGTCAATCCGCAAGAACGGCGTATCTGTTTGCTCAAGCATTGCTCGAAAAAGGGCACCATTTGGTCAGTGTCTTTTTTTATCAAGATGGTGTTAATAACGGCTCTCGCCTTACTGTGCCAGCGAATGATGAATTTGATCTCGTCAAACATTGGCAAGAGTTAGCTGAGCAACATTCAGTAAGGTTAGAGACTTGCGTAGCGGCGGCATTACGTCGTGGTATTGTCAGCGAGAGCGAGTCTAAGCAACACGGTTTAGACTCCGACAACTTAGCCAGTCGTTTTAATCAAAGTGGCTTAGGCTCATTAGCAGAAGCATTATTGATGCAAGATAGAGTGGTGCAATTTTGAAGTCGATTGCGTTTGTGTTTAAAAGCTCTCCTCATACGACAAGCAAAGGGCGTGAAGGCTTAGATGCTTTATTGGCGGCCTCTGCATACAGTGAGAACATCCATGTGTTTTTTATCGCAGAGGGCGTTGCTCAGCTTATTTTAAATCAGCAACCGGAAGTTATTTTAGGACGAGATTACATCAGCGCGTTCAAACTGATGGAATTATACGAGATTGAAAATATCTATGCCTGTCAGGAAAGTTATGAACATATGGGGTTGTTAAAAACGGCAACAATTTTAGAACCTGAGTGGTTATCCAAAAGTGAAATTACGGCCAAACTTCAGCGTTGTAATAAGATCCTTACCTTCTAGTTTTAAGAGATGAAATTATGCTTCATATCGTGAAAACCCCCCATCAAATACCTTCTGTTTTAGCGTATTTAGCTGATCAAGATGCCGTGATTTTGGTCGAAGATTCAATTTATGCTATCAATGAAGGTCATTTCTCGCATTTTTTGCTGAAAAATTGTCCAGCTTCAGTTTTTTTTCTTTCGAACGATGCATTGGCCAGAGGTTTGACTTTATCGATAAATGAATTTATTCAACATGTTGATTTTGAAGGGTTTGTTGAGCTAACTGTTGCGCATGAGCAATCAATGACATGGGAGTAATTCCAACTCTAATTTCTCGCACACTGCTAGATGGCTAAAATAAATGCGATCTTGATTGTATATTTCTTGACACACCCCTCACTGCTGAATAGAATTTTGCGTCCCTATTTATACTAAGTATCGATAGGGCTAGATTTTTCACAAAGCTTACTTTCAAGTAATTCAGGAGCTATTTAATGGCAACTATTAACCAGTTGGTACGCCAGCCTCGTGCAAAGCAAGTTGTTAAAAGCAACGTGCCAGCACTAGAAGCGTGCCCACAAAAACGTGGTGTATGTACTCGCGTATATACTACTACTCCAAAAAAACCGAACTCAGCATTACGTAAAGTATGTCGTGTTCGTCTAACTAACGGCTTTGAAGTTACTTCATACATCGGCGGCGAAGGTCACAACCTTCAAGAACACAGTGTTGTTCTTATCCGTGGTGGTCGTGTTAAAGATTTACCAGGTGTGCGTTACCACACTGTACGTGGCGCACTTGACTGTGCTGGCGTAAACGACCGTAAGAAAGGTCGTTCTAAGTATGGTGTTAAACGTCCTAAGTCTTAATGCGTCTTTTTTAAAAAGAAAGCGTTAAGTAAGGCCAAACACTATTTTATTTATTATTCTGAAAAGTTTTGGAAAAAACCTGAAGAAGACAACGGAGAATATCCATGCCACGTCGTCGCGTTATAGGCCAGCGTAAGATCCTTCCAGATCCTAAGTTCAAATCTGAGCTGCTGGCAAAATTCGTTAACATCCTTATGGTTGACGGAAAGAAATCTACTGCAGAGAAAATTGTTTACACTGCACTAGAAGTTATGGCTGAGAAATCTGGTAAAGATCACTTAGCTGTATTTGAAGAAGCTCTTGAAAATGTTCGTCCTGCGGTAGAAGTTAAATCTCGCCGTGTGGGTGGTTCAACTTACCAAGTACCTGTAGAAGTTCGTCCGGTTCGCCGTAACGCTCTTGCTATGCGTTGGGTAGTTGAAGCTGCGCGTAAGCGTGGTGAAAAATCTATGGCTCAACGCCTAGCTGCTGAAATGCTAGACGCGTCTGAGAACAAAGGTACTTCGGTTAAGAAACGTGAAGACGTTCACCGTATGGCTGATGCTAACAAAGCATTCGCACATTACCGCTGGTAATACCTTTTTAGTGCTGCGGGCTTGCCTGCAGCACTTCTTTATTTTCTAAGCTTTCCTTTTTAAAAACCATATTTTAAAAGAGATAGAAAATAGGGTTTATTCATATTTCTAAAGTGATTGTTAAATTACATTTTTAATATTAATAGTCCCTACATAATGAGGATACAATCGTGGCTCGTAAAACTCCTATTGAGCGCTACCGTAATATCGGTATCTGTGCGCACGTAGATGCAGGTAAAACAACCACAACTGAGCGTATTCTGTTCTATACTGGCCTTTCTCATAAAATCGGTGAAGTTCACGATGGTGCGGCTACCATGGACTGGATGGAGCAGGAGCAAGAACGTGGTATCACTATCACTTCAGCTGCGACTACTACATTCTGGCGTGGTATGGATGCGCAATTCCAAGATCATCGAATCAATATCATCGATACCCCAGGACACGTAGACTTTACCATTGAAGTAGAACGCTCATTACGCGTACTTGATGGAGCAGTTGTCGTTTTCTGTGGTTCATCTGGTGTAGAACCTCAATCTGAAACCGTATGGCGCCAAGCTGACAAATACAACGTTCCTCGTCTTGTGTTTGTTAACAAAATGGACCGTACCGGAGCAGATTTTCTGCGCGTAATAGAACAAATTAAAGAACGTCTTGGTGCTAATCCTGTTCCTATTCACCTAAATATTGGTGAGGAAGAGAATTTCAAAGGTGTAATTGACCTTATCAAGATGAAAGCGATCAACTGGAATGAAGCCGATCAAGGCATGACCTTCTCATACGAGGAGATTCCAGCTGATATGCAGGAATTGGCAGATGAGTGGCATAATAACCTTGTTGAAGCAGCTGCGGAAGCAACTGAAGAGCTAATGGATAAGTACCTTGAAGAAGGTGAATTAACAGAAGCTGAGATCAAGGAAGCGTTACGAATTCGTACTCTGAATAATGAAATCGTACTGGCCACTTGTGGTAGTGCATTCAAAAACAAAGGTGTACAAGCTGTTCTTGATGCTGTTGTTGAATATTTGCCTTCTCCAATTGATGTTCCAGCAATTCAAGGTTTGGATGAAGATGAAAATGAAGTTGAACGTCATGCAGATGACAATGAACCATTTTCAGCTCTTGCATTTAAAATTGCGACAGACCCATTTGTTGGCACTTTAACTTTCGTACGTGTTTATTCTGGAGTGGTTGAAAGTGGAAAAACCGCTTACAACTCGGTGAAGAAACAGCGTGAACGTTTAGGGCGCATTGTTCAAATGCATTCAAATAAACGTGAAGAAGTGAAAGAAGTGCGAGCAGGTGACATCGCGGCTATTATTGGCTTAAAAGATGTAACTACTGGTGAAACACTGTGTGATCAGAACCATAAGATTGTTCTTGAGCGCATGGAGTTCCCAGATCCAGTTATTCAGATCGTTGTAGAGCCAAGCTCTCAAGCTGATCAAGATAAAATGACTATTGCGTTAAGCAAACTTGCTGCAGAAGATCCCTCATTCCGCGTTGATATGGACGATGAAACGGGTCAAACCCTGATTTCAGGTATGGGTGAACTGCATTTGGATATCATCGTTGACCGCATGAAGCGCGAATTTAACGTGAACTGCAATGTTGGTAATCCACAAGTCGCTTACCGTGAAACTATCCGTGGTACAGCGAAAGCTGAAGGGAAATTTATCCGCGAACACGGTGGTAAAGGGCAATACGGTCACGTATGGCTGAAACTAGAACCGTCTGAAACGGGTGAAGGTTTTGTCTTCGTAAATGAAATTGCCAATGGTACAGTACCGAAAGAGTACATCAGCTCAGTATCGAAAGGTATTGAAGAGCAGATGAACAATGGTGTTCTTGCTGGTTATCCTGTATTGGATATTAAAGCGACACTGTATGATGGTTCTTACCATGAAGTAGATTCAAGTGAGATGGCGTTTACAATCGCTGCCTCTATGGCTTTCAGAACTGGCGCTCTCGAAGCTCAACCAGTTCTGCTTGAGCCTGTGATGAAAGTTGAAGTAACTACTCCAGAAGACTGGATGGGTGATGTTGTTGGCGATATTAACCGTCGCCGTGGCCTCATCGAAGGTATGGACGAGGGAACAGCTGGCCTGAAGATAATTCGTGCACAAGTTCCGTTGTCTGTCATGTTCGGTTACGCAACTGATTTACGTTCTGCGACACAAGGTCGTGCTTCTTACTCTATGGAGTTTAGTGAGTACGCCGAAGTGCCAAAAAATGTTGCAAATGCAATCATTGCAGAGCGTGGTTAAACAAGCAGGATGTATATTTCTCCAATTTTTTGAAGAATCCATACGTCCAAATATTGCGCTGACGAGAGTTGGCGCATAAAATAGCAAATTCTGGCGCGTCTCGATCAATAATGATCGTGGCGAATCATAACTAGGAAGGAACACGCTCGTGTCTAAAGAAAAATTTGAACGTACGAAACCGCACGTAAACGTTGGTACTATCGGCCACGTTGACCACGGTAAAACAACTCTAACTGCTGCTATCTGTACTACACTTTCAAAAGTGTACGGTGGTGAAGCTAAAGACTTCGCATCTATCGATAACGCTCCAGAAGAGCGTGAGCGCGGTATCACAATCGCAACTTCTCACGTTGAGTACGATACTCCAGAACGTCACTACGCACACGTAGATTGCCCAGGACACGCGGATTATGTTAAAAACATGATCACTGGTGCTGCGCAAATGGACGGTGGTATCCTAGTTGTTGCTGCGACAGATGGCCCTATGCCACAAACTCGTGAGCACATCCTACTTGGTCGTCAAGTTGGTATTCCTTACATCATCGTATTCATGAACAAATGTGACATGGTTGATGATGAAGAGCTTCTTGAGCTAGTAGAAATGGAAGTTCGTGAACTTCTTTCTGAATACGAATACCCTGGTGATGATCTTCCAGTAATTCAAGGTTCTGCTCTTGGCGCTCTAAACGGCGAAAAACAGTGGGAAGATAAAATCGTTGAGCTTGCAGAAGCTCTAGATTCTTACATTCCTCTTCCAGAGCGTGCTGTAGACCTTCCGTTCCTACTTCCTATTGAAGATGTATTCTCAATTCAAGGTCGTGGTACTGTTGTAACTGGTCGTATCGAGCGCGGTATCCTACGCGTAGGTGACGAAGTAGAAATCGTTGGTATYAAAGAAACTACAGTAACTACATGTACTGGTGTTGAAATGTTCCGTAAACTGCTTGACGAAGGTCGTGCAGGTGARAACGTTGGTGCACTTCTACGTGGTACTAAGCGTGATGACGTTGAACGTGGCCAAGTACTTGCTGCTAAAGGTTCTATCAACCCACAYACTAAGTTTGAGTCTGAAGTATACGTACTKTCTAAAGACGAAGGCGGCCGTCACACTCCTTTCTTCAAAGGTTACCGTCCACAGTTCTACTTCCGTACAACTGACGTAACAGGCGATATCACACTTCCAGAAGGTGTTGAAATGGTAATGCCTGGTGACAACGTTCAAATGACGGTTGAGCTAATCGCTCCAATCGCAATGGACGACGGTCTACGCTTCGCAATCCGTGAAGGTGGCCGTACAGTTGGTGCTGGTGTTGTTGCTAAAATCTTTGCTTAAGATTTGACTAACTACTAGTAAAAAGGGCATCATTTGATGCCCTTTTTTCTGTGTTAACCTTTAAGGTTATATAAAAGAGTAGATTTGATGGTTTTTTCATCAGTTTTTACTTTAAAAGCATAGAAAAAAGGTTAAGTTTATCTTAATCGATAAATAAAGTAGCGGCTCTGTGAATGTTTTGGAGTGGTTACAAGGAAATAGCCCTGCAACAGCGGGGTATTGTCGTCTATATTTATGACTTATCACAGGTTGGTTTTATGAAAGCAAATGCTGAAACTCCTGATAGCTCAAGTGCAGCAGATACTTTTAAGTGGTTTATCGCTTTTGCTCTGTTAGCCGCCGCTGTTGTGGGTAATTACCTGTATGGTGAATTATCGGTAGTAATTCGCGTTGCAGGTGTCGTTGTTCTTATCGCAGGTGCATTAGGCACTGCGGCAACAACAACTAAAGGTAAAGCTGCGATCTCTTTTGCTCAAGAGTCTCGAGTAGAAGTTCGCAAAGTTGTTTGGCCTACTCGCCAAGAAACTATGCAAACTACGTTGATCGTATTAGCTGTATGTATTGTAATGGCATTAGTGCTATGGGGCATTGACGGCATTATGGTTCGTCTTGTTGCATTCGCAACTGGTGTGTGAGGATTCTAATTCATGAGTGAAGCTCCAAAAAAACGTTGGTATGTAGTTCAAGCCTTTTCTGGTTATGAAGGTCGTGTATCTCAATCGTTACGCGAACATATTAAAATGCATGACATGGAAGAATTCTTTGGTGACGTACTTGTACCGACTGAAGAAGTGGTAGAAATGCGTGCAGGACAACGTCGTAAAAGCGAACGTAAGTTCTTCCCTGGTTACGTACTTGTGCAAATGATCATGAATGATGAATCATGGCACTTAGTTCGTAGCATTCCACGTGTTATGGGCTTCATTGGTGGTACCTCTGATCGTCCGGCACCAATCACCGACAAAGAAGCTGATGCTATCTTGAATCGTTTAGAGAAAGCGAGCGAAGCTCCACGTCCTAAAACGATGTTTGAAGCTGGTGAAGTGGTTCGAGTTAATGATGGTCCATTTGCAGATTTCAACGGTACAGTTGAATCAGTAGATTACGAGAAAAGCCGCATTAAAGTGTCAGTATCGATCTTTGGTCGTGCTACGCCTGTTGAACTTGAATTCGGTCAAGTGGAAAAACTTGATTAAAAACTGGTCTTTTAGACTTGTTATAGGCGTGAAATGTGATTATAATTTCGCGCCTTTTTACGCTATTGCGGAAAAGAATTTTACAAACGGGGAGCTCACCAATAGGTTGGCGTTAGTACCCAAAATTTAGGAAATATCATGGCTAAGAAAGTTGAAGCTTATATCAAACTGCAAGTAGCAGCTGGTATGGCAAACCCAAGTCCACCGGTTGGTCCTGCTCTAGGTCAACACGGCGTTAACATCATGGAATTCTGTAAAGCGTTCAACGCAAAAACAGAATCAGTAGAGAAAGGTCTACCGACTCCAGTTGTTATCACAGTATACAGCGATCGTTCTTTCACGTTCGTAACTAAGACTCCACCTGCTGCAGTTCTTCTTCTGAAAGCTGCTGGCATTAAGTCTGGTTCTGGTCGTCCGAACACTGAGAAAGTTGGTACTGTTACTGACGCTCAAGTTCAAGAGATCGCAGAAACTAAAGCTGCAGACATGACTGGCGCAGACATCGAAGCGATGAAGCGTTCTATCGCAGGTACTGCTCGTTCAATGGGCCTAGTGGTAGAGGGTTAATAAAATGACAAAACTTACTAAGCGTATGCGCGTTATCCGCGACAAAGTTGAAGTGACTAAAGAATACGAAATCAACGAAGCAGTAGCTCTTCTTAAAGAACTAGCAACAGCTAAATTCGTAGAAAGCGTTGATGTAGCAGTTAATCTTGGTATTGACGCTCGTAAATCTGACCAAAACGTTCGTGGCGCAACTGTGCTACCACACGGTACTGGTCGTGATATCCGCGTTGCTGTGTTCACTCAAGGTGCAAACGCAGAAGCAGCTAAAGCAGCTGGCGCAGACATCGTAGGCATGGAAGACCTTGCTGAGCAAGTTAAGAAAGGCGAAATGAACTTCGACGTAGTTGTTGCATCTCCAGATGCAATGCGTGTTGTTGGTCAACTAGGTACAATCCTAGGTCCTCGCGGTCTTATGCCAAACCCTAAAGTTGGTACTGTAACTCCTAACGTTGCTGAAGCAGTTAAAAATGCTAAAGCTGGTCAGGTTCGTTACCGTAACGACAAAAACGGTATCATCCATACTACTATCGGCAAAGCATCTTTCGAAGCTTCACAGCTTCAAGAAAACCTAGAAGCTCTTCTAGTTGCTCTTAAGAAAGCTAAGCCTTCTTCAGCGAAAGGTACTTTCCTGAAGAAAGTAAGCATCTCTACTACTATGGGTGCTGGTGTTACTGTTGATCAAGCAAGCTTGAACACTACAGTAAACTAATTTGCATAGGCGATGAGTTAGTGTATAATTCGTCGCCTAATAAATTGTGGTTGGGTGAATTTTGAAGCAATTCAATTCTCATCTATCTCCAAGACCGTAGGCGCTGTTATTTATCGAATGATATTTGATGGCTTAATGCAACCTACGTAGGCGATTTAGGATTGTAGGTCATTTTTTGGCGTTCATGAATATATCGTAAACGCTCTCTACATAACGTAGTGAGTGCTGTAATCACAACCAGAGGTTAATCCAAATGGCTTTAAATCTTCAAGACAAAAAAGCAATTGTTGCTGAAGTCAACGAAGCAGCCAGTGGTGCACTTTCTGCAGTTGTAGCTGACTCTCGTGGCGTTACTGTTGGCGCGATGACTTCTCTACGTAAACAAGCGCGTGAAGCGGGTGTTTACATGAGAGTTGTTCGTAACACACTAGCACGTCGTGCAGTAGAAGGTACTGAGTATGAGTGTCTACAAGACACATTTACTGGTCCATCTCTACTTGCATTCTCTAACGAGCACCCAGGTGCTGCAGCACGTCTTTTTAAAGACTTTGCTAAAGAGAATAAAGACTTCGAGATCAAAGCTGCTGCATTTGAAGGCGCAGTTACTGATGCTGATGTACTAGCGACACTACCAACTTACGACGAAGCAATCGCACGCCTAATGATGTGCATGAAAGAAGCTTCTGCTGGTAAACTGGTACGTACTATCGCTGCTGTTCGTGACCAAAAAGAAGAAGTTGCGGCATAAGCCCTGCTTTAAATTGGTTACTATTTAAACTTATTGTTGACTTAAAAGAGAATTGTTATGTCTATTACTAACGAGCAAATCCTAGACGCAGTTGCAGAAATGTCTGTAATGCAAGTTGTTGAGCTTATCGAAGCTATGGAAGAGAAATTCGGTGTAACTGCTGCTGCTGCAGTTGTTGCTGGTGGCGCTGCTGCAGAATCTGCAGAAGAGCAAACTGAATTCGACGTAGTTCTAACTGCAGTTGGCGGAAACAAAGTTTCTGTAATCAAAGCTGTACGCGGCGCAACAGGTCTTGGCCTGAAAGAAGCTAAAGGTCTAGTTGACTCAGCTCCTGCATCTCTAAAAGAAGGCGTTGAAAAAGCTGAAGCTGAAGCGCTTAAAGCGACTTTAGAAGAAGCTGGTGCAACTGTTGAAATCAAGTAATTATTACTTGATTTCTTAGCCTAACGGCTAATGGCTGGTGGTTTATTAACCACCGGCCTTTTTGCGCTGTAGGGTATAGGTGAATTTTCCGCTGTTTTTGCACCTTTATCTGAGCAAAAGTATTTCGCATAAACTTTGTCGAAATACCACTACTGGAAAACAGTTGTTAGTCACTACCCCCCTCCTTAGCAAAAGATTAAGGAGCAGAGATTGGGTAGTTTGGGTCACTTATCAGCGAGCTGAGGAACCCCATGGTTTACTCTTATACCGAGAAAAAGCGCATCCGTAAGGATTTTGGTACTCGTCCACAAGTTTTGGACATTCCATACCTGCTATCGATCCAGCTTGATTCTTTCGATAAATTTATTGAACAGGATCCAGAAGGACAATACGGTCTTGAGGCTGCTTTTCGTTCTGTATTTCCAATTCAGAGCTATAACGGCAATTCCGAGCTGCAATACGTTAGCTATCGTCTTGGTGAGCCAGTTTTTGATGTTAAAGAATGTCAAATCCGTGGTGTAACTTATTCAAAACCACTACGCGTAAAATTACGTTTAGTTATTTTTGATCGAGATGCACCGGCAGGTACCGTAAAAGACATTAAAGAACAAGAAGTCTACATGGGCGAAATTCCGCTTATGACAGACAATGGTACCTTCGTAATTAATGGTACCGAGAGGGTTATCGTATCCCAGCTGCACCGAAGCCCAGGCGTGTTCTTCGACAGCGATAAGGGTAAGACCCACTCTTCTGGTAAAGTTCTATATAACGCACGTGTAATCCCTTACCGTGGCTCATGGTTAGACTTTGAGTTCGATCCTAAGGATAACTTATACGTACGTATTGACCGTCGCCGTAAATTACCTGCGTCGATCATTCTTCGTGCACTTGGTAAAACGACAGAAGAGATCCTAGATCTGTTCTTCGACAAAGTGAACTTCGAAGTTAAAGATCAAACGCTACTTATGGAACTTGTTCCAGAGCGTTTACGTGGTGAAACTGCATCATTTGACATTGAAGCAAATGGTAAAGTTTATGTAGAAACTGGCCGTCGCGTAACTGCGCGTCATATCCGTCAACTTGAAAAAGATGGCGTTGATTTCATCGAAGTACCTGTTGAGTACATCGTTGGCAAAGTTGCGGCTAAAGACTACATTGATGAAGCGACTGGCGAAGTTATTGTTGGTGCAAACCAAGAAATCAGCTTAGAAGCTCTTGCTAACTTGTCACAGGCAAGTCATAAGCAACTAGAAGTATTATTTACTAACGACCTAGACAATGGTTCGTTCATGTCTGACACATTGCGTGTTGACAGCACAGTAGATCGTATTTCAGCTCTAGTTGAAATCTACCGCATGATGCGTCCTGGCGAGCCACCAACGAAAGAAGCAGCTGAATCTTTGTTTGAAAGCTTATTCTTCTCAGAAGAACGTTATGACTTATCGACTGTTGGTCGTATGAAGTTTAACAGTTCAATTGAGCGTGAAGATGCTGGTGAGCAAGGTACGCTAGACGAAACTGACATCATCGCAGTAATGCGTAAACTGATCGGAATTCGTAACGGTAAAGGCGAAGTGGACGATATCGACCACCTTGGCAACCGTCGTATCCGTTCTGTTGGTGAGATGGCAGAAAACCAATTCCGTGTTGGTTTAGTTCGTGTAGAACGTGCAGTTAAAGAGCGTTTGAGCCTTGGTGACCTTGATGCAATCATGCCTCAAGACCTGATCAATGCTAAGCCTATTTCTGCCGCTGTTAAAGAATTCTTTGGCTCTTCACAGCTTTCACAGTTTATGGACCAAAATAACCCATTGTCAGAAGTAACGCATAAGCGTCGTATTTCTGCTTTAGGTCCTGGTGGTCTTACTCGTGAACGCGCAGGCTTTGAAGTACGTGATGTACACGTAACTCACTACGGTCGTCTATGTCCGATCGAAACGCCTGAAGGTCCAAACATCGGTTTGATTAACTCACTTTCAGCATTTGCACGTTGTAACGATTTCGGTTTCTTAGAAACGCCTTATCGTCGTGTTGTTGATGGTGTAGTTACTGACGAAGTTGATTACCTGTCTGCTATTCAAGAAGGCCAGTTTGTTATCGCTCAGGCGAACGCTGCTCTTACTGAATCTGGATCTTTTGCTGATGAGTTGATTACTGCTCGTCAAAAAGGTGAATCAGGTCTTCACCCTCGCGACCATGTAAACTACATGGACGTTGCAACAAACCAAGTAGTATCTATCGCTGCTTCGCTTATCCCGTTCCTAGAACACGATGATGCGAACCGTGCATTGATGGGTGCGAACATGCAACGTCAAGCTGTACCAACACTAAAAGCTGATAAGCCATTAGTAGGTACAGGTATCGAACGTAACGTAGCGGTTGACTCAGGTGTAACTGCTGTTGCTAAACGTGGCGGTATGATTCAGTCTGTTGACGCGTCTCGTATCGTAGTTAAGGTTAATGAAGATGAGTTAGTACCTGGCGAAGCGGGTATCGACATCTACAACCTAACTAAGTACACACGTTCGAACCAAAATACATGTATTAACCAACGTCCAACCGTGCTTCCTGGTGAACCAGTATCTCGCGGTGATGTAATTGCTGATGGTCCTTCAACCGACCTTGGTGAATTGGCGCTTGGTCAAAACATGCGTATCGCATTTATGCCTTGGAATGGTTACAACTTCGAAGACTCGATCTTAGTATCTGAGCGCGTAGTTCAAGAAGACCGTTTCACGACAATTCACATTCAAGAACTATCTTGTGTGGCTCGTGATACTAAGCTGGGTTCTGAAGAGATCACTGCTGATATTCCAAACGTAGGTGAATCTGCTCTGTCTAAACTAGACGAGTCAGGTATCGTTTACATTGGTGCTGAAGTTAAGGGTGGCGACATCCTAGTTGGTAAAGTAACCCCTAAAGGTGAAACACAACTGACTCCTGAAGAGAAGCTACTACGTGCTATCTTCGGTGAAAAAGCATCAGATGTTAAAGATACATCACTACGTGTACCTAACTCTATCTCAGGTACAATCATTGACGTTCAAGTTTTCACTCGCGATGGCGTAGAGAAAGACAAGCGTGCGCTTGAAATTGAACAAATGCAGCTGAAAGATGCTAAGAAAGACTTAACTGAAGAGTTCCAAATTCTTGAAGGTGGTCTACTAGCTCGTGTTCGCACTGCACTACTCAATGGTGGTTACTCTGAAGCTAAGCTTGATGCGATTGATCGTAAGAAGTGGCTAGAACTAACGTTAGATGACGAAGCACAACAATCACAGCTTGAGCAACTTGCTGAGCAGTGGGATGAGCTTAAAGCAGACTTCGATAAGAAGTTTGAGACTAAACGTCGTAAAATCACTCAAGGTGATGATCTAGCGCCTGGCGTTCTTAAGATTGTTAAAGTTTACCTAGCGGTGAAACGTCGTATCCAGCCTGGTGATAAGATGGCGGGTCGTCATGGTAACAAAGGTGTAATCTCTAAGATTAACCCTGTTGAAGACATGCCATACGATGAGAAAGGTCAGCCTGTAGACATCGTTCTGAACCCACTGGGTGTACCATCACGTATGAACATCGGTCAGATCCTAGAAGTACACTTAGGTTTGGCTGCAAAAGGTATCGGTGACAAGATCAACCAAATGCTGAAGGAACAACAAGAACTGCATAAGTTCCGTAACTTCCTACAGACGGTTTATGATCTCGGTAACACTCGTCAGAAAGTTGATATTGCTGAACTGTCTGATGATCAAGTGCGTACCTTGGTTCAGAACCTACGTGGTGGTCTACCAATCGCTACGCCTGTGTTCGACGGTGCTTCTGAAACGTTGATCAAAGAGCTATTGAAATTAGGTGACCTTCCTGAATCTGGTCAACTAAAATTATTTGATGGCCGTACAGGTGATCAGTTCGAGCGTCCTGTAACTGTTGGTTACATGTACATGCTAAAACTGAACCACTTGGTTGATGACAAGATGCACGCGCGTTCAACTGGCTCTTACAGCCTAGTAACTCAGCAACCACTTGGTGGTAAAGCTCAGTTCGGTGGCCAGCGTTTCGGTGAGATGGAAGTATGGGCACTAGAAGCATACGGTGCTGCATATACTCTACAAGAAATGTTGACTGTGAAGTCGGATGATGTGAATGGCCGTACTAAGATGTATAAGAACATCGTAGATGGCGATCACAGCATGGAACCAGGCATGCCAGAATCGTTCAACGTATTGTTGAAAGAGATTCGCTCGCTAGGTATCAACATCGAGTTAGAAGATAAAGAGTAATCCTTAGGGATTATTTGTTAGAAAGGCGCTCGCCGAGCGCCTTTTCACTCCTTACAGGGGCTGATCGTGAAAGACTTATTAAACTTTCTAAAAGCACAGCATAAGACCGAAGAATTTGATGCAATCAAAATCGGTCTTTCTTCACCGGACATGATTCGTTCATGGTCTTTTGGTGAAGTTAAAAAACCAGAAACAATTAACTATCGTACGTTCAAGCCTGAGCGTGATGGTCTGTTCTGTGCGCGTATTTTTGGTCCAGTAAAAGACTACGAATGTCTTTGTGGCAAATATAAGCGTCTGAAGCACCGCGGTGTTATCTGTGAGAAGTGTGGCGTAGAAGTTACACAAACTAAAGTTCGTCGTGACCGTATGGGCCACATTGAACTCGCTTCACCAGTTGCTCACATCTGGTTCTTAAAATCACTACCGTCTCGTATCGGTCTACTAATGGATATTCCATTACGTGATATCGAACGTGTTCTTTACTTCGAAATGTACGTAGTAACAGAACCGGGTATGACGGATCTAGAAAAATCTCAGATGCTTACTGAAGAAGAGTATCTAGATCGCCTAGAAGAGTGGGGTGACGAGTTCACTGCTAAGATGGGTGCAGAAGCGATCAAAGATCTGCTGTCTACTATGGATATGCACCAAGAAGCTGAACAAATGCGCGAAGAGTTAGAAACAACTAACTCTGAAACTAAGCGTAAGAAACTGACTAAGCGTCTTAAGTTAGTTGAAGCATTTATTCAGTCTGGCAATGATCCACAATGGATGATCCTTACGGTTCTTCCAGTACTTCCGCCAGATCTACGTCCTCTAGTACCACTAGATGGCGGTCGTTTTGCGACTTCTGATCTGAACGATCTATACCGTCGTGTGATCAACCGTAACAACCGTTTGAAGCGTCTTCTAGAGCTAGCTGCTCCGGACATCATCGTACGTAACGAAAAGCGTATGCTGCAAGAGTCTGTTGATGCACTTCTTGATAACGGTCGTCGTGGTCGTGCGATTACAGGTTCTAACAAGCGTCCTCTGAAATCTCTTGCTGATATGATCAAGGGTAAACAGGGTCGTTTCCGTCAGAACTTGCTTGGTAAACGTGTAGATTACTCTGGTCGTTCTGTAATCACAGTAGGTCCAACTCTACGTTTGCACCAGTGTGGTCTTCCTAAGAAGATGGCACTTGAGCTATTCAAACCATTCATCTACAGCAAGCTAGAAACTCGTGGCATGGCGACGACAATCAAAGCAGCTAAGAAAATGGTAGAGCGCGAAGAAGCGATCGTTTGGGATATCCTAGACGAAGTAATTCGTGAACACCCAGTACTATTGAACCGTGCACCAACACTTCACCGTCTTGGTATTCAAGCGTTCGAACCAGTACTAATCGAAGGTAAAGCGATTCAGCTTCACCCACTAGTGTGTGCGGCATATAACGCCGACTTCGATGGTGATCAAATGGCGGTACACGTACCACTGACTTTGGAAGCTCAACTAGAAGCTCGTACCCTAATGATGTCGACGAATAACATTCTGTCGCCAGCATCAGGTGATCCGATCATCGTACCTTCTCAGGACGTTGTATTGGGTCTTTACTACATGACACGTGACAAGATCAACGTGAAAGGTGAAGGTATGTACCTTGCTGGCCCTGAAGAGGCTGAGAAGGCATACCGTACTAAGACTGCTGAGCTACATGCTCGCGTTAAAGTACGTATCACTGAAACAGTAGTAGACGAAGACGGTAACAGCACAACAAACACTGGCTTAGTTGATACAACTGTTGGTCGTGCAATGCTATGGCAAATCGTACCGAAAGGTCTTCCATACAGCATCGTTAACCAAAAGCTTGGTAAAAAACAGATCTCTAACCTGCTTAACGAGGCATATCGTAAGCTTGGTCTGAAAGATACCGTTGTTTTTGCTGACCAAATCATGTACGCAGGTTTCGCATACGCAGCACTATCTGGTGTTTCTGTTGGTATCGACGATATGGTTGTACCTCAAGCGAAGTACGACGAAATCGACGCAGCTGAAGAAGAAGTTCGTGAAATCCAAGATCAGTTCCAATCTGGTCTAGTTACTGCTGGTGAACGTTACAACAAAGTTATCGATATCTGGGCGTCTACCAACGACCGTGTTGCGAAAGCGATGATGGATAACCTATCGTTCGAAACAGTAGTTAACCGTGATGGTGATGAAGAACAGCAAGAGTCGTTTAACAGCATCTACATGATGGCTGACTCGGGCGCTCGTGGTTCTGCTGCACAGATTCGTCAGTTGGCGGGTATGCGTGGCCTGATGGCGCGTCCAGATGGTTCAATCATCGAAACGCCAATCACAGCGAACTTTAAAGAAGGTCTAAACGTACTTCAATACTTCATCTCAACGCACGGTGCGCGTAAAGGTCTTGCCGATACAGCACTGAAAACGGCGAACTCGGGTTACCTAACTCGTCGTCTAGTAGACGTTGCACAAGATGTTGTAGTACATGAGCACGATTGTGGCACTCACGAAGGTATCGACATGATGCCTCACATTGAAGGTGGTGACGTTAAAGTTGCACTTTCTGAGCTTGCTCTTGGTCGTGTTGTTGCTGAAGATGTTCTTAAGCCTGGTACTGAAGATGTACTGATCCCACGTAATACTCTAATTAATGAGAAGTGGTGTCAGATCATGGAAGATAACTCTGTAGATAGCATGAAAGTGCGCTCAGTAGTTACCTGTGATGCAGACTTCGGTTGTTGTGCACAGTGTTACGGTCGTGACCTAGCACGTGGTCACCTAGTGAACCAAGGTGAGGCAGTTGGTGTTATTGCTGCTCAATCTATCGGTGAACCGGGTACACAGCTAACGATGCGTACGTTCCACATCGGTGGTGCGGCATCTACTGCAGCAGCAGAGAACAGCATCCAAGCGAAAACAACTGGTACTGTGAAGCTTCACAACGCTAAGTTTGTAATCAACAAAGACAAGAAACTGGTTATCACCTCTCGTGCATCTGAGATGACGATTGTTGATGAGTTCGGTCGTACTAAAGAGAAGCACAAACTTCCTTACGGTTCGATTCTGAGCAAAGCAGACAACGATTCAGTAGAATCTGGTGAAGTTGTTGCTAACTGGGAAGCGCACACCATGCCAATCATCACTGAAGTGGCAGGTCGCATCCAATTTGTTGACATGATCGATGGTGTTACCGTTACTCGCCAAACAGATGACCTAACAGGTCTATCTTCAAGTGAAGTGACTGACGCAGCCGCTCGTCCAGCAGCAGGTAAAGATATGCGTCCAGCTATCAAACTTGTTGATGCAGCAGGCAACGATGTAATGATTCCTGGTACTGATATGCCAGCTCACTACTTCCTACCTGGTAAAGCGATTGTTAACATCGAAGATGGCGCAGAAGTTGGCATCGGTGACACATTATCTCGTATCCCTCAGAAATCTGGCGGAAACAAAGATATCACCGGTGGTCTACCACGCGTAGCCGACCTATTCGAAGCTCGTAAGCCGAAAGAGCCTGCGATCCTTGCTGAACACACAGGTACTGTGTCGTTCGGTAAAGAAACGAAAGGTAAGCGTCGTTTAGTTATTACTCGTGATGGCGGTGACGCTTACGAAGAGATGATTCCTAAGCACCGTCAGCTAAACGTATTTGAAGGTGAGAAGATTGAACGTGGTGATGTAATCGCCGACGGTCCTGAAACTCCACATGATATTCTACGTTTACGTGGTATCCGCGCAGTAACTCAGTACATCGCAAACGAAGTACAAGAAGTATACCGTCTACAAGGCGTTAAGATTAACGATAAGCACATTGAAACTATCGTTCGTCAAATGCTTCGTAAGTGTACTATCACTAAAGCGGGTGACTCTGAGTTCCTACCTGGTGAGCAAGTTGAATACTCACAAGTTAAGATCGCTAACCGTGTACTAGAAGCAGAAGGCAAGGAGCTAGTGAGCTTCGAGCGTGAACTACTAGGTATCACTAAAGCATCTCTTGCAACTGAGTCATTCATCTCAGCAGCGTCGTTCCAAGAAACGACTCGCGTACTAACAGAAGCTGCGGTTTCTGGTAAACGTGATGAGTTACGCGGCCTGAAAGAGAACGTTATTGTTGGTCGATTGATTCCAGCTGGTACTGGTTTCGCTTACCACCAAGAGCGTCAAAAACAGCGTGAAGAAGAGCAAGAAGGTCCATCTGCTGAACAAGCAACAGATAACCTAGCGGCACTTCTAAATGCTGGTTTCTCTTCTAACGAGTAAGCTAGTGTAGAGATAAAGGCAGCGTAATGTTGCCTTGATAGATAAATCCTCGGGCCATGCTCGGGGATTTTTTTTATCTTTAGAAAATGAACCATTTAATGCTGGTGGCTTTCTATCTGTAGGGAACAACTAAAGAAGAAAGAAGAAAGAAGAAAGAAGAAAGAAGAAAGAAGAAAGAAGAAAGTTAAGGAAAGGAGCTAAATCGCTGATGAGAAGCGATAGTTCGACCTCCTAAGCTGATTAGAGCTCTTAGGCTAGCATTGCGGTGCACAAAACCCTCTTACCATCGTAAGAAGGTTTCGGTATCTAATATTATCTTAGATATCGTGTTATCAAGCGCCTGGTGGAACGGCTAAGCTGTCAGCGATGAGTCGAATGAGCTGATCTTCAACTTCAAAGCGAGCTTCCGTTACTTCGCCAATAAATGAGAGATCGCTGTCTAGATTCTCAAGTAAATCTTCGCTCTGTATCGCTGCGTATTTGTCCGTAAAATTCAGTAGGGGCTCTGTGGTTAACACAATCTTGCCATAAGCTTGATTGATCTCTTCTGTCACTTCGAAACCTGTAGAACGCCACTTATCCATGACCATATCGTAAATTTTGAAATGTCCTTCAGAAATATAATCAACGAGATGTTGGCAAAATACCTGAAGCTCTTTTGGTGAAGGGAGCTCTGAGACAGCGCTGTTTGTTGTACAGGGCTGTAAAGTTGCGAGTTTACAGTATTCAACAATCAGTGATTGTCTGGTCTCGAGCCAATGGTCGATGACCTCACTTGAGCCACCCCACTGTTCTTGTACTTGTTTGAATTTATTTAGCATGACCATGTCCTCATGATCGGACCACAAGAGTGGTGATCGTCATCCGTGAAAAGCAAAGTATCCATAACACAATTTAAATTCTTATCTACCTGAGTTTTCGTTGATATTTCAATCTAAATTCTGGTATGAATTTAGATTGCCAGTAAAATGGAATAACTGCAAGTGGAGAGGAACAGAGATGTTAAAAAAAAGTGACAAAGGAACCAGCGACGTTTATTGGTGCATCGTTCTTGGCAGTGACTTATGGGTTGTAGATGGCACGCTTCCTTTAGGGAGTGCAAGTGAACTCGGCTTACCTTATGAAAAAGCCGTAAACATTGGAACCTATCAGGGGATTCCAGTGATGTGGTTAAACGATGCTGATGTGGATTGTCGCTATCCATTGACCTCTTTGCGCGAGTTACTGTTATTACCTGAAGCACTTTTTCTTCTCGCAAGCAAAGCTGTTCAGTATGGACACATGACACAAACTATGCGTTTCTGCGCTCAGTGCGGAGGACGCAATCACCTAAACCATAATCAGTTAGCTATGCAGTGTGGAGATTGCCGGACATTGCATTATCCGCGTATTTTTCCATGCATTATTGTTGGGGTAAGAAATAGTAAGCAAATACTTTTAGCGCAACATCCAAGGCACCGTAATGGTATGTACACAGTTATTGCAGGCTTCTTAGAAGTGGGCGAGACGTTAGAGCAATGTGTAGCGAGAGAAGTAAAAGAAGAAACTGGAATTGATGTGAAAAATATTCAATATTTCGGTAGCCAACCATGGGCATTTCCATCCAGTATGATGATGGCTTATATCGCAGAATATGAGTCAGGGGGGTTAAAACCAGATTATAGCGAGCTGACCGATGCGCAGTGGTTCTTGCCGAGTGAGATGCCAGCTGTTGCGCCTGAAGGGACGATTGCTCGTGCGTTGATTGAACATACGCTCGATCTGCTACATGAACCGACCACGTGAAAACGATGGTAATTCAACAAAATAGCTTTCAAATGATAAAAAAAACCCTCCGGTCAAGGAGGGGGTAAGTAAGATGTCGTTATGAGATGCTGAGTACTCTCATACTCAGTATTTATTATTTTAATTTTCGCTAGCGAGCAAATTTTTATCACGCTCTATAAACAGGTGCAAATTAAGCATTGATTTAAAAGTTAATAACTTGATCTAGGTTGCAAAGCACACAGCTTTTACAGTTAAATCAGTGTTAGAATAATGGCAAATAAATAGATATAGCTTTAATTGGAAGAACGGAATGACAGAATTAAAAAATGATCGCTATCTACGCGCCTTACTTAAGCAACCTGTAGATTGCACTCCGGTTTGGATGATGCGCCAAGCAGGCCGTTACCTACCAGAATATAAAGCTACGCGTGCACAAGCAGGCGATTTCATGTCTTTGTGTAAAAACGCAGAGCTAGCATCAGAAGTGACGCTTCAGCCTTTGCGTCGTTTCCCTCTTGATGCTGCGATCTTATTCTCAGACATTTTAACCATCCCTGACGCTATGGGACTTGGCCTATACTTTGAAACTGGCGAAGGTCCGAAATTCGAGCGACCAATTACTTGCAAAGCAGATGTAGAAAAAATCGGTGTGCCAGATCCTGAAGGTGAACTTCAGTACGTAATGAATGCAGTACGCCAAATTCGTAAAGATCTAAAAGGCGAAGTGCCTTTGATTGGTTTTTCTGGTAGCCCTTGGACACTAGCGACATACATGGTTGAAGGTAGCAGCTCTAAAGCCTTCACAAAGATCAAAAAAATGATGTATGCAGAGCCAGCAACCTTGCACCTGCTGCTAGATAAACTGGCTGACACGGTTATTGAATACTTAAATGCACAGATTAAAGCAGGCGCTCAGTCGGTGATGGTATTTGATACGTGGGGTGGAGTATTAACGCCTCGTGATTACAATGAGTTCTCACTTCGTTACATGCATAAAATTGTTGATGGACTGATTCGTGAAAACGAAGGTCGCCGTGTTCCAGTTACTTTGTTTACCAAAAATGGTGGCATGTGGTTAGAATCAATTGCGGCAACAGGTTGTGATGCGGTTGGCCTAGATTGGACGATTAACATTGCTGATGCAAAAGCTCGCATTGGTGACAAAGTCGCTCTACAAGGCAATATGGATCCATCGATTCTTTACGCTCAGCCTGAACGTATTCGCCAAGAAGTTAGCTCTATTCTTGAAGGGTTTGGTGATGCAGGAACAGGACATGTTTTCAACTTAGGTCACGGTATCCACCTAGATGTTCCACCTGAGAATGCAGGCGTGTTTGTTGAAGCGGTGCATGACTTGTCTAAGCCATACCATAAATAACGAATTGGTTATTTAATTGATTTAAAACGCCGACTTATCACAAGTCGGCGTTTTTATTTATCAGTTCCAAGGGTGGCTAAATGAGTGCGAACATAAGGAAGAACGCTCTGCTCGAACCAGCCATTGCTCTTGAGCCAAATATTATTTCGTGGTGATGGGTGAGGCAATGGGATGAATATAGGCGCCCAACGTTGCCATTGTTGAACCGTTTCGGTGAGCGTTGTTGGCTTATTAGGAAGGTAATACTTTTGTGCATATTGCCCGATGAGTAGCGTCATTTCTACATTTGAAAGTTGTTCTAATACTCTTTGGTGCCATAGAGGCGCGCACTCTTTTCTTGGTGGTAAGTCGCCACTTTTACTTTTTCCGGGATAACAAAGCCCCATTGGGACAATCGCAACGAGGTTCGGATCGTAGAAATCGGATTTATCCATCGATAGCCACTCTCGAAGCCTGTCCCCACTCGCATCATCCCAAGGGATAGAGCTCCGATGTACCTTAAGCCCTGGTGCTTGGCCTATAATTAAGATCTTTGCCTTAGCTGAGGCTTGTATGATGGGGTTCGCTCCATCAATTAAGTTGGGACCACAAACTTGGCAGCGTCGAATTTCCTCGAGCAATGTATCAAGCATTAATAGCCCTTATCAAAATCAATTATATTATTGAGTTGGAAGCCATCTCGCCAAAGCTGGTAGTTGTGCGCGAATATATTGACCACCTGACGAGGTTCACTCAAGGCCGCGATATGTGGAGTCACTGTTATCTGATTAAGCTTCCAGAAAGGGTGCGTAGGAGACAGCGGCTCATTTTCAAACACATCCAGAAAAGCATGTTCAATCCAACCGTTTTTTAGTGCCAATAAAAGAGATTTATTATCTAAAGTCTCACCTCGCCCAACATTAAATAGCAACGCTCGTTTGCAGTAACTCAATGTCTCTTCATTTAAGAGTGAACGGGTATTTTCAGTTGCAGGTAACGTATTTACAATAATATCCGCTTGCTGAAAGGCGGCTTTTATTTCATTGATATGGAAAGTGTCTTTAAAGCCAAACTTTTCATTCACAGTTAGGTTTTTGGTTGGGATCCCTGTTCGATTTATTCCAATAGTATGCAACCCGAGAGCTGACGCAGTTTGAGCAAGGTGGCTACCAATGGATCCCGTGCCCAGAATAACCATCACTTTTCCGGTCAGTGACTGATAGAAGTGGGGTTGCCATTGCTGTTTGGCTTGTTGCTGGTGGTAGAGAGCAAAATGGCGGTAGTGGCTCATTGAGTAGCCCAATACATATTCTGCTATCGCGGGTCCAAAAATGCCTTTGATGTTCGTTAGCGTATAGTCTTGGCGCAAATCACCCGACACTAAAGCATTAATTCCTGCATAAGTGGATTGGAGCCAATCGAGTTGCGTGAACTCATTGAGTTTAGCCGCTGCAAGTGGGGGAGATGCGAGTACAATTTCAGCTTGAGCAGGATCCTCACAGATCTCTAAATCGGGTAGAGACTGATTTTGAATGAGTTGTTTATAGGTGTCATCGTGTTCTGTGAGAATATACAGCTTATTCGAGAAATTGTTCATAGGCTTGTCTTTTTTCCCTAAGGTTTATCAAGTACACTTCTGCTGTCCTTTTCTGCAACTATTGAGTCACTATGCTACAGAATCCACTTCAGGTTCGTCTTGAAAAATTTGAACCTTGGCAACAAATTACTTTTATGGCTTGCCTGTGCGAGCGTATGTACCCTAACTATGCCATGTTTTGTGATAATACGAAATTTGCAGAAGCTCGCGTATATCGTGACGTGCTTGATAGTATCTGGGAAATTTTGACGGTCAAAACGGCTAAAGTTAATTTTGAACGTCAATTAGAAAAATTAGAAGAGTTATTTCCAAGCGCTGATGATTTTGATATCTACGCTGTCTATCCTGCAATGGATGCGTGCCAAGGGCTATCTACGTTATTGCATGGATTACTGGATCGTGAACAGCTATTTGACTGCATGATTAAGCTGAGCCAACAATCAGTACTGACGGTTGCTCATTTAGAGCAAGCTCAAGGCGAAGATGAAATCACAAACGACAATCAAAAAGATAATGAAGCGGTTTGTGAGGAGTGGGACGTTCAATGGGCTATTTTCAGACCATTACGTGAAGCGGAAGCTCGTGACATTGAGTTGATCAAAGATTTGCGTCAAGAATTGCGCGATGAACCGTTAAGTAATATCGGTATCACGATCGATTACTAATCACGGAAACCATGTCTAAAACAAAAAAAGCTCCTCGTAGGAGCTTTTTTTATATCGATGCTATTCGTGATTGTTTTTAGTCTGTTCGTTCTCATTTGAGATGCTGTCGTCGTCATCTCGACTTTCAATCACACCATGCTTGGTTTTCCATACTTCCCAGCGCTGAAACGCGAGTTCCTGCATATCCGTATTTTTATCCGCTTCATCGATAATCTCTTCCCCTAGTAGGTATTCAAAAATATCTTCTAAGGTGATTAAGCCTTGAATTGTTCCGTACTCATCCACGACGAGAGAGAGTTGCAGTCGATTAGCCATCATTTGGTCGAATGCTTTAGGAAGCGCTAAGTTATTGAGCATGACGTGAATCGGGCGCATGACCGCACCGAGTCGCTTCTCACCTTGGCCTAACTGCTGGAGCCTGAATAACTCAAGTCTGTGTACAAACCCGATGATATTGTCTTTCTGCTCGCTGTATATCAAAGGGCGAGAGAATGGTGTGTCTTTATGATGATTAAGAAAATCATTGATGCTTATCTCTGCATCGACCCGAAAAACGACCGTTCTTGGCGTCATGACTTGGGTGACCGGTACTTCCTGGATACCCAGTAAATTACTTAGAATTTTAGATTCACCTTCTGCAAATTCTCCGCTTTCTTTGGCGAGAATTGCCATTGCGGATAATTCATCACGCATTTTGGGCGCTACATGCCCTCGCGCCAAACGTTTGGTGATTTGTTCTGAGAACCATACAAAAGGAGTCAATGCCCATACCATCCAGCGCAGTGTGGTTGCCGTCATTGGAGAGAGTTGACGCCAATAAGTGGCACCGATTGTTTTCGGAACAATTTCAGAAAAAACTAAAATCCCCAGAGTTAACACAGCTGAAAAAACACCAAGCCATTGACTGCCGAAAACAACAGAAGCCTGAGCTCCTGCTGTCGCGGCACCAATAGTGTGTGCGATGGTATTTAAAGTTAAGATCGACGCTAATGGTCGGTCAATGTCTGATTTCAGTTTAGATAACGCTTCAGCCGCAGGGTGTTCTTGTTGGCGCAGTTGTGCGATGTAACTAGGGCTGATACTCAGTAATACCGCTTCGAGAACTGAACAGATGAATGACACTCCAATTGCGATGGAGATGTAGATAATTAACAGCAGCATAATGCCTCTATATAAAAATAATTAAGGTCTCAATTGCACACGTTTTCAACGGTTTTACTGCAACTGAGACTCTATAAATTGGTTCTCAAAGCAGTAAAAACAAGGCATGGAGAAGGTTAATAGGTAACAAATTGTGAGTTATTACTCATATTATGGTTAAAAGTACGGCATTGGGACTAAAGATCGATGACAAACCTTTGCCAGATGGGGCATTTATGTTTTAGAGTGAGTTGAATTCGATAACCTATGAGAAGGGAAACCTAATGAACAAGACCCAATTAATCGACTTTATTGCTGAAAAAGCAGACCTTTCTAAAGCACAAGCAAAAGCGGCACTTGAAGCAACTCTTGGTGGCGTAACTGACGCTCTTAAAGAAGGTGACCAAGTCCAACTAATTGGTTTTGGTACATTCAAAGTGAACCATCGCAATGCACGTACTGGCCGTAATCCTAAGACTGGTGATGAGATCCAAATTGCTGCTGCAAATGTTCCTGCGTTTGTTGCTGGTAAAGCACTGAAAGATTCAGTGAAATAATTTAGACTACGCCGAGGTACTTTTATCTCGGCGTGATTCCTTAATGAAAAAACTTCTTTTAGCTTCTGTACTCACTTCTTTCCTACTTGGATGTTCCACGACATCACCACGCCCTAATTTAGATCAGTTTTCAGAGTATTCTGGCGGCCTGTCTATGGGTGATGCAACAAGCTTCTATTGGTACACCGAAAAGTTAACCAAACCAAACACCGCCGCTGATTATGTGAGTGCCGGGGATTACGGTTGGTATAAATCTGATTACCGATGGGATGAAAATCAACTGCGTGAATTCATCCGAGAAGGTCAACAGCTCAGCTTTTCTGACAACGGCTTGGTGCCATATCGCATTCATGTTCGTTTTAATAAAGAAGGTGACGCGATTTATCAGCAATACCGTTTGAATGGGAAAGTATTGCCTTTGCAACGTGAACAATTGCAGCGTTATCAACAAGAATCGCTCGCTATTATTGATACAACAAAACAGCAAAATAGAGATGGTGTAGAACTCATTCAAGGTTATTGGGATGGCAGCGAGTTTGAAACGTGCTCTGGACGCGAGTTTAATAAATTTGAATTTAATCAAACGTTACCGAGCTTTGTGATAAATCGTTTAGCCTCCATTGATAGCTATGTGGCGTTTTTAGGTAGGCAATCAAATCGTAAGCTTGAAGTGACAGAGTTGTTGATGCTTGCCGATGACGATCACGACTGTATTGAAAGAACATCGTTGCTTGACTAGCAAGAAGATGATTAAGAATTAAAAAAAGGCGCTCATTGAGCGCCTTTTTTGTGTCACATTAACGGGCCAGATTATTTTAGCTCGTTTTCGCGCTCAATCGCACGGTAACCAATGTCATTGCGGTGGAACATGCCATTCCAGCTTACTTGCTTTGTTAACGCGTAAGCACGTTCCTGAGCTTCAGATACGCTATTTCCCAGAGCGGTAGCACATAGTACTCGTCCCCCGTCGGTGATCACGTCACCAGCAGTGTTATTCGCAGTACCAGCGTGGAAAACCTTTTGGCCTTCAACTTCGCTTGTTGGTAGTGAAATTACATCACCTTTTACGTAGTCAGCAGGGTAACCGCCAGCCGCAAGAACCACACCGATAGACGCTCGTGGATCCCATTTAGACTCTGCTTCATCGAGTTTCTCGTCGATAGCCATTAGGCAAAGCTCAACAAGATCCGATTCCATACGCATCATGATAGGTTGCGTTTCTGGATCGCCGAAGCGGCAGTTGTATTCGATAACCTTAGGTGTGCCGTCAGCATCGATCATTAGGCCTGCGTAAAGGAAACCGGTGTAAGGTGCACCTTCTGCATCCATGCCACGTACCGTTGGGTAGATAACTTCCTCAAGGATACGGTTGTGGATTTCAGGAGTTACTACTGGAGCTGGAGAATAAGCACCCATGCCACCTGTGTTAGGGCCAGTGTCTTTGTCGCCAACACGTTTGTGGTCTTGGCTGGTGGCCATAGGCAGAACGCTAGAACCGTCAACCATTACGATGAAGCTTGCTTCTTCGCCTTCAAGGAACTCTTCGATAACCACGCGGCTGCCTGCTTCGCCAAATGCGTTGCCTGCTAGCATATCTTTGATTGCGTCTTCAGCTTCTTCCAGTGTCATCGCAACGATAACGCCTTTACCCGCCGCAAGACCGTCAGCTTTTACTACGATTGGAGCGCCTTGCTCACGTACGTAAGCGATAGCTGGGTCAATCTCAGTGAAGTTTGCGTAATAACCCGTTGGGATGTCATGACGAGCTAGGAAGTCTTTGGTGAATGCTTTAGAGCCTTCAAGCTGTGCCGCCGCTTGAGTTGGGCCAAAGATTGGTAGGCCGACTTCGCGGAATGCATCTACCACTCCAATAACCAGTGGTGCTTCAGGGCCAACGATAGTCAGTTCGATTTTTTTCTCTTGAGCAAAAGCGACTAAACCAGCGATGTCTTCAACACCGATGTTTACGTTCTCAAGTTTCGGCTCAAGTGCAGTGCCTGCGTTACCTGGAGCGATGAATACCGTTTCAACGTTTGGGTTTTGTGCTGCTTTCCAGCCTAGTGCGTGCTCACGACCGCCAGCACCAATAATCAATACATTCATTTATTTATCCCTTGATAGCTGCGCCATATTGCTAATCTCTGTGTCGAGCTTGCTCATTTATACTTATAAACTCCGCGAGCTCTCCTTGACCTTATCAATATGGCTTTGCTCTAAAATGAAAATTTCTAAATTAAGAGTATTTCAAATTAGCTAAATTAAATAAGTTTTGCTCAAAGTAGTTGGCGCTTGCGTCATTCAACTATTCGAGGCCGCTTTAAATCAGTGGGAGCGCTAACAAGGCGACAAGCGAGCTTATCCCTATGAGCATAGCCCGCTATGTGATTAGGGTAAGCGAGCGTAGTCAACGCAGTTACCGCCCCAATGATGACAAGAGAATTAGTGGCGGAAGTGACGCATACCAGTAAAGATCATCGCCATGCCATGTTCGTCTGCTGCTGCGATAACTTCATCATCACGCATAGAGCCGCCTGGCTGGATAACGCACTTGATGCCTGCTTCTGCTGCCGCGTCGATACCGTCACGGAATGGGAAGAATGCATCAGATGCCATTGCACAACCTTCAACAACTAGACCTTCGTCAGCCGCTTTGATGCCTGCTATTTTAGCAGAGTAAACGCGGCTCATTTGGCCAGCGCCGACACCAATCGTCATGTCACCTTTCGAGTAAACGATAGCGTTAGATTTAACGTACTTCGCTACTTTCCAGCAGAATAGTGCATCTTTTAGCTCTTCAGCTGTAGGTTGGCGCTTAGAAACGACTTTTAGGTCGTCTTCAGACACCATGCCTTGGTCGCGGTCTTGAACTAGCAGGCCGCCGTTAACGCGCTTCACATCAAAGCCAGTCGTCTTCGTTGTCCACTCACCACACTCTAGTAGGCGAAGGTTTTTCTTAGCCGCTACGATTTCTACTGCTTGTGCAGAAACAGACGGTGCAATGATAACTTCAACGAATTGACGCTCAGTGATAGCCGTTGCTGTTGCTGCGTCTAGTTCACGGTTGAATGCGATGATGCCGCCAAATGCAGACGTTGGGTCTGTTTTGAATGCACGGTCGTAAGCTTCTAGGATGTCTTCACCTAGTGCTACACCACATGGGTTAGCGTGCTTAACGATCACACATGCTGGCTGGTCGAATTCTTTCACACATTCAAGTGCTGCGTCAGTATCAGCGATGTTGTTGTAAGAAAGGGCTTTGCCTTGGATTTGGCGAGCCGTTGAAACTGATGCCTCTTCAGGGTTTGCTTCAACGTAGAATGCGGCTGCTTGGTGGCTGTTCTCACCGTAGCGCATATCTTGTTTCTTCTCGAACTGTTGGTTGAACGTGCGAGGGAATTTCGACTCTTCGTCAGCCTTCTTACCTTCTTCATCAAGTAAAGAGGCGCCGTAGCTAGGAACCATAGTACCGAAGTAGTTAGCTATCATGCCGTCGTAAGAAGCTGTGTGCTCGAATGCTGCGATAGCGAGGTCGAAGCGAGTCTCTAGCGTTAGAGATTTCTCGTTCGCGTCCATTTCAGCAACAACGCGCTCGTAGTCGTGTGCGTTAACAACGATAGTTACGTCTTTGTGGTTTTTCGCTGCAGAGCGAACCATTGTAGGACCGCCGATGTCGATGTTTTCAACAGCGTCAGCAAGGGTACAACCTTCTTTAGCAACGGTTTCTGCGAATGGGTATAGGTTTACCACAACCATATCGATAGGGTTGATACCGTGAGTGGCCATCACGTCATCATCTTGGCCACGACGGCCAAGTACGCCACCGTGAACTTTCGGGTGCAGAGTCTTAACACGGCCATCCATCATTTCAGGGAAACCAGTGTAGTCAGATACTTCTGTCACAGAGATGCCTTTTTCAGCAAGCAGGCGAGCGGTACCGCCTGTCGATAATATATCTACACCACGGTTAGTTAGAGCTTGTGCAAACTCAACGATACCAGTTTTGTCTGATACGCTGATAAGAGCGCGGCGAATAGGGCGAGCGTTATTCATGCTTCCATCTTCCTCAAATTCACGGAGTTAAAGTTAAACTAAAGATATTTGCCAAAAAATGAACCTGTTCTTATTGCATTTTAAAGCCATACATTAAAAACTGGGTTTATTTTGGTAAAGACCTTTTGCGTTAATGGAGTGTATCTGTAACTCAAATTTGATGGCGCACATTCTAACCAATTAATGACATAAAAGCTCGCGCAATCGATTGGCATCTCAAAAATAATTATAAAAAAGTGCATTTAGGCGCTTAAAAGTAACGAAATGGTTAATAGAGGACATTATGTTTCAGATAGGAGAATTGGCAAAACGTTGTGGTGTAAGTACTGATACGCTACGTTTCTATGAGAAAAACCAGTTGCTTCATCCTGCTGGGCGAAGTGAATCTGGGTATCGTCTATATAATGAAAAAAATCAGCAACAAGTTACCTTCATCTTAAAAGCAAAATCTCTAGGGTTAAGTTTGGACGAGATAAAAGAGCTATTAGAGATTAAGTTGGAAGCAACACAGCATAGTTGTGCGGAAGTAAAATCGATCACGTCTTCTAAGCTCGATATGATTGATGAGAAGATTGCAGAATTGACGAAGATCAGAAGTGCATTGAAAAAGATTAATGACGCCTGTTGTGGGCATGTTGACGATGATGCGAGCCACTGTTCTATCTTGGCTGCATTAGAATAATGAGGTTTTTGTCTAGGCTCTTTCAATATTTGACGGCGAGATCAACTACACTGCTATAGTGTGTTTTATTTGGAGCAAAGAATGGCAGATCAAAATGTAGCGCAAATTTTAACGGCGTTTAGCAAAATTGAAGCTCAGTTGACGGCTCAGAATCGCACCTTGTCTGAATTGGCTGGAAAAGTCGATAAGCTTGAAAAGCAAAATATACAGCTGGTTAAGATGATTCAAGAAAAAACACACCTTGATAAATCAATGCAACAGTTAGATGGTGAGGGTAAAGTTGAAGTTACTCGACGCTTAAAGGTGTTGGAAGATAAATCAAAGAAAATTATCGATATGCTACAAGCGGGTGGTATTGGTGGTAAGAAAAGAGCTTGGCCTTAATGAATTCTATTTAGTCTTTGATACTTCAGATAGAATACGTGCCCATTTGTTGTTCAGTTAGTAGACGTGAAAATGAAATTAACGAAAGGTTTTACATTAATCGAGTTGGTTGTTGTGATTGTTGTTTTGGCTATTTTAGCCGTTGTCGCTGCGCCAAGGTTTTTATCTATTAATGAAAATGCCGACGTATCCGTGGTTAAAGGTCTTAAAGGTGCATTATCATCATCGTTTGGGATCGCCTATGGAAAGTTGATTGTTGATGAGCATGATGTGACAAATCGCGTAATACTATTGGACCCACGAGATCCGGAAGATGCTTGGTGTAAGCCAATAGCACCAGAGGTTCAATGTTCATTTGCTTATGGCTACCCTTCAAGCCGTGGCACGATTAAATCGGTAACTGAACTTGGTGATGATTGGAATATTAACCAGAGTGGTGGGGATCAAAAAGTATTTAAAATATATCTTAAAAAAGATGCCGATACGACGAGCACCGAAGGTACTTATAGTGATTTTTCACCATTAGCAGGCTCTTGCTATGTTGAATATATCGTGGATTACACACTGGGTTTAGAACTCGATGACCGGATCCGAATAGCAAATAAAAACTGCGGCTAATGTTATACCGTTGATGGTTATTTGTCGCAGTTAGTCTAGTTCACTTTCATTGTTTCATTTACAAAAAAAGCCAAACTATAAATAGCTTGGCTTCAAAGTAAAATAAACAGAAGAACTGTATTAGTTCATGCCGTATTTTTTAAGTTTCTTACGAAGAGTACCACGGTTGATACCCATCATAGTTGCTGCGCGAGTTTGGTTGCCGCGAGTGTATTGCATGATAGTGTCTAGTAGTGGCTGTTCAACTTCTGCCAAAACTAACTCATATAATTCGCTGACTTCCTGACCATTTAATTGAGCAAGATAGTTTTTCAACGATGCTTTAACAGAGTCACGTAGTGGCTTCTGAGTGATTTGATCTTGTGATGTAACTGTAGTCACTGTTAATGCTTCTGAAGTCAGATTTTGTTCGAACATATTTGGTCTAGCTCTTCTCGTAATTATGATGCAACGTTATCAAAATAACCTTCTAACGCTTCAAGTTGCAGCTGTGCTGCTTCTATCGCATTGAAGGTACGGCGAAACTCACTGGCTTGCTCATGCTCTTTTAGATACCAACCCACATGCTTGCGAGCAATGCGAGGGCCTAAGTACTCCCCATAAAACTGGTGAAGTGCGTCAACATGACCAAGTAAAATGCTTTTTACTTCCTCAAGAGGAAGTGCAGGCATCGTGGTACCGTTTACCAAGTAGTGTTGGATTTCCTGAAAAATCCAAGGTCGGCCCTGGGCGGGACGTCCTATCATTAAAGCGTCTGCACCTGTGTACTCCAGCACATACTTCGCTTTCTCAGGACTGTCGATATCACCATTGGCGATAACCGGAATCGAGATAGCTTGTTTAACCGCTTTAATGTTGTCGTATTCGGCCTCTCCTTTGTACATACAAGCTTTTGTGCGCCCATGTAGCGCTAAAGCTTGGATGCCGCAGTCTTCGGCTAATTTCGCAATATGGACACAGTTTCTGTTTTCTGTGTCCCAGCCAGTACGGGTTTTCAACGTCACAGGAACATCGACTGCATTGACTACCGCCTTAAGAATATCTTCGATAATCTCTGGATACTGTAGCAAAGCAGAACCGGCTAGCTTTTTATTTACTTTTTTTGCTGGACAACCCATGTTGATATCGATGATTTGCGCACCGTTTTCAACACTAAATTGAGCCGCCTCGGCCATAAGCTGTGGGTCAGCACCTGCAATCTGTACAGAGCGAATGCCCGATTCGCCCTCATGTACCATGCGTTGTTGCGACTTCGATGTTTTCCATACTTTGGGGTTAGAGGACATCATTTCACTGACAGCCATCCCCGCACCATAGCGAAGACATAACTCACGGAACGGTCTATCCGTCACTCCAGCCATAGGGGCCACGATTAGATTGTTCTTAAGTTTATAATTTCCGATTTTCAAAACATCATCACAGTTCTGTACCAGCAAGGGCGCGCATTTTACGCATTTTTTCGCTCCGTGAAAAGACTAATATTTGAGCATTTACAATTTGTTTATGTAATTTGTATAAATTTCAGTCAATTAGGGCGTAAAGTCTTATCTAGCCTTGCTTGTAACCAGATATACGACACCACTCTTGCTGCTCTACTATCGGATCTATGTGAAGCTCATCACGATAATAATTGGCAACATCTTCAGCTTGTGTATCTAAAACACCCGACATGGCAAGTTGACCATTTGGCTTAATTAAGCTTTTGATGATGCCTGAAAGTTCACGCAGTGGACCAGCAAGAATGTTGGCAACGACCACATCAGCAGTGAAATTTTCAGGTTGGTCTTGGGGTAGGAATAGCTCAAGTTGATCGGCAACACCATTGCGTTGTGCATTATCTTTAGAGGCCGTTAATGCTTGAGGATCGATATCGATCCCAACCACTTTTGCCGCACCAAGCTTGATCGCCGCGATCGCAAGGATCCCTGAACCACAACCGAAATCAAGAACCGTTTTTCCTTTTAGGTCTAGGCCTTCTAGCCACTCTAAGCAAAGTGATGTTGTTGGGTGAGTACCTGTACCGAACGCTAAGCCAGGATCAAGCATCACGTTAATCGCATCAGGTTCTGGAACATCACGCCAGCTAGGGCAGATCCATAAACGCTCACCAAACTTCATTGGGTGGAAGTTTTCCATCCATTCACGTTCCCAATCTTTGTCTTCGAGCTGCTCAACTTTATAAGCGAAACCTGCTTCAAGCATGTCGCTACTCTTGATTTGCGTGATGATGAAGTCTGTATTGGCTTCTGCGTCATATAACGCGACGATATCAGTATCACCCCAAAGTCGAGTCTCACCCGGCAGAGGTTCAAATACAGGCGTATCGTGTGCATCTAAAAAGGTGACAGATAACGCGCCTGTCTCTTCCATTAGCATGTCGCCAATTTGCTCTGCGTTGGCGTTAGTCGCATTAAGTTTGATTTGAATCCAAGGCATGATATTTGCTCTTTCGTTTCACGATGATTGAAAATTTGCTGCAGAGTCTACCAGAGTTCTACACAATTCAGAAAATAGAATAAAAAATGCCCACCGAAGTGAGCATTTTATGCGTTTCATGTTTCAATATTTAATACGTCAACATCGAACACTTAAGCTTTGCGTACAAGCTAAAAGTGATTATTGAAGACCAAGTTTTTTCTCAAGGTAGTGGATGTTTGCCCCACCGTGTTGGAAATTCTCGTCATTCATAATGGCTTGCTGTAGCGGTACGTTCACGTGAATACCTTCCACAATCATTTCTGAAAGGGCGTTCTTCATGCGAGCGATAGCAACGTCGCGGTTCTCACCGTAAGTGATAAGCTTACCGATCATTGAATCGTAATGTGGCGGTACTGTGTAGCCCGTGTAGATATGAGATTCCCAACGAACGCCCATACCACCTGGAGCGTGGAAGCGTTGAATTTTGCCTGGAGAAGGCAGGAATCGTACAGGATCTTCAGCGTTAATACGGCACTCAATTGAGTGACCACGCAGTTTGATATCATCTTGTGTGAATGATAACGGCTGACCAGCAGCAATGCGTAGTTGCTCTTTTACCAAATCGATACCAGTCACCATTTCAGTGATAGTGTGCTCAACTTGGATACGAGTATTCATTTCGATGAAGTAGAACTCGCCATTTTCGTATAGGAATTCAAATGTGCCAGCACCACGGTAACCAATTTCGATACAAGCACGGGTACAACGCTCACCAATGTATTTACGCATCTCTTCAGTGATGCCTGGTGCCGGAGCTTCTTCCACTACTTTTTGGTGGCGACGTTGCATAGAACAGTCACGTTCACCTAGGTGGATTGCATTACCTTGGCCATCTGCAAGAATTTGAACTTCAATGTGACGAGGGTTTTCTAGGAATTTCTCCATGTAAACCATGTCGTTGTTGAAACATGCTTTTGCTTCAGCACGCGTCATCGCGATAGCTTCTGTCAGTTCTGCTTCAGAACGAACAACACGCATACCACGACCGCCGCCGCCGCCAGATGCTTTAATGATAACTGGGAAGCCGATGCGTTTTGCGTGAGCTTTGTTTTTCGCTTCATCATCGTTAAGAGGGCCGTCTGAACCTGGTACACAAGGAACGCCCGCTTTCTTCATTGATGTGATAGCCGATACTTTGTCGCCCATCATGCGGATGGTTTCCGCTTTAGGGCCAACAAAGATAAAGCCAGAGCGTTCTACTTGCTCTGCAAAATCTGCGTTTTCAGATAGGAAGCCGTAGCCTGGGTGAACCGCAACCGCACCAGTTACTTCCGCTGCACTAATAATGCGAGGAATGTTCAGGTAGCTGTCGATACCGCGAGCAGGACCAATACAGATGGTTTCGTCAGCAAGAAGTACGTGTTTTAAATCACGGTCAGCAGTTGAGTGTACCGCAACGGTTTTAATACCAAGCTCTTTACATGCACGCAAAATACGTAGCGCAATTTCGCCACGGTTTGCGATAACTAATTTATCTAACATATCGAGTGACCTCTATTATTCGATCACAACAAGTGGTTGATCAAATTCAACGGGTTGGCCATCTTCAACAAGAATTGCAACTACAACACCAGATTTATCGGCTTCGATTTGGTTCATCATTTTCATCGCTTCAACGATGCAAAGAGTTTCGCCAGCAGTAACTTGTTGGCCTACTTTTACGAATGGTTTTGCATCAGGGCTTGAAGCACCGTAGAAAGTACCAACCATTGGCGAAAGAACTTGGTGTCCTGCTGGTGCAGCTGGAGCTGATTCTTCTGCTGTTGCTGCAACTGGTGCCGCGGCTACTGGTGCTGCTACAGGAGCGGCCATCGGTGCTGCTGCGTATTGGATTGGAGCAGGTGCACCAGTGTGGTTACGACTGATTCGTACCGACTCTTCACCTTCAGAGATTTCAAGTTCAGCAATACCAGACTCTTCTACTAGTTCGATAAGTTTTTTGATTTTACGAATATCCATCTTTTCTTTCTCTTTGTCTTGTTAAGTGACCTAAACTCTATGACCGAGTAGGTAAGTATTAGTTCTATCTATTCATATGTAATAAATAGATTACTTTGACTGGAGCTTGTTCAGCGCCGCAGCCAAAGCGAATTGATAACCTTGCGCGCCTAATCCACAAATAACGCCTTCTGCTTTATCGGATAGATATGAGTGATGGCGGAATGGTTCACGTGCATGAACATTGGATAAGTGCACTTCAATAAATGGGATCGCAACCCCGAGCAATGCATCACGTAGTGCTACGCTCGTATGAGTAAAAGCGGCAGGGTTGATGATGATAAAATCAACCTTTTGGTATGCAGCATGGATTGCTTCGATCAGTTCATATTCACGATTTGATTGCAGGTGGGTTAACTCCACCTCGGCTTCCTTGGCTTGTTCTGACAGGGCCGTCACTATTTGATCTAACGTTTGAGAACCGTAATGTGCGGGCTCTCTTAAACCGAGTAGATTAAGATTTGGGCCATTCAGAAGTAGAATGCTTAACTTTGCAGGCATCTTGGGCTTATCTTCCTTTATCGTGAAACGAATACCAATATTCCCATATTATTTACAAATCAGCGTTAATTTCTAGTGAAAAAAACACTGATTTTTAAATTTAGAACCAGATTATAGCTAATTCAGCGCAAATGGCAGCAATTTACTGGTCTTATCTCTCTGTTAGGGGGATGGTTTTTGTAACCAAGTTAACAAAAATGGTCGTTATCCTGCCATTTAATACGGATATTTGTGAGCTGGAATGGATCAAAAAAGCCGCCAATACACTGGCGGCTTGTGATTAATTATATGTCTTAAGCAAGTTCTGCTTTTTCAGCGATCAGCTTATCAACAACACTCGGGTCGGCAAGGGTGGATGTATCTCCGAGGTTACTGGTGTCTCCGGTAGCGATTTTACGCAGAATACGACGCATGATTTTACCTGAACGTGTTTTTGGTAAGGAGTCAGTCCAATGCAATACGTCTGGCGTAGCTATCGGGCCAATCTCTTTACGAACCCAATCTTTGACTTCTTTATGCAGCTCTGCACTTGGGAATTCACCATCATTAAGAGTGATGTAAGCGTAGATGGCTTGGCCTTTAATGTCATGTGGCACACCAACAATTGCAGCTTCAGCAATTTTATCGAATGCGACGAGTGCGGATTCGACTTCAGCGGTCCCCATTCGGTGACCTGATACGTTGAGAACATCATCCACACGACCGGTGATCCAGTAATAGCCATCTTCGTCTCGTTTTGCACCGTCACTGGTGAAGTACATGCCCTTGAACGTTGAGAAGTAGGTCTGTTCGAAACGCTCGTGATCGCCATAAACGGTACGCATTTGGCCTGGCCATGAATCGAGAATAACTAGGTTACCTTCAGCGGCGCCATCAATGATATTCCCCATATTATCGACTAACGCTGGTTGTACACCGAAGAATGGGCGAGTGGCTGACCCCGGTTTTAGGTCGGTTGCTCCTGGTAGTGGGGCAATGAGGATCCCGCCTGTTTCTGTTTGCCACCAAGTATCAACAATCGGTGAATTTTCATTACCTATGGTTTTGTAGTACCACTCCCATGCTTCAGGGTTAATCGGTTCACCAACCGATCCCATGATGCGTAAGCTACTACGTGAGGTATCTTCAACCGCTTCGTTACCTTTCGCCATTAATGCTCGGATAGCAGTCGGCGCAGTATAAAGAATATTTACTTGGTGTTTATCGACCACTTTACTCATGCGATTGGTGTTCGGGTAATTAGGAACGCCTTCAAACAGAATGGTTTTCGCCCCGTTGGCAAGTGGGCCATAAATGAGATAAGTGTGCCCTGTGATCCAACCGACATCGGCAGTACACCAGAACACTTCGCCTGGCTGGTAGTCAAAGACATATTTGAATGTCATTGTGGCATAGACGAGGTATCCACCTGTGGTATGCAGCACGCCTTTAGGTTTGCCTGTTGAACCGGATGTGTAGAGGATGAATAGTGGATCTTCCGCTTTCATCTCTTCTGGGGGGCAAATTTCAGAAACCGTTGATGTTGCTTCATGCCACCATACATCACGATGATCGTGCCATTCCACATCACCGCCAGTACGTTTGAATACGATGACCTTATCAATGGTTTTTACATCAGGGTTAGTCAGCGCTTCATCGACGTTTTTCTTCAGAGGTACTGCTCGCCCACCACGAACACCTTCATCCGCAGTGACGACAATTTTTGAATTAGAGTCAATGATACGACCTGAAAGTGCTTCAGGTGAGAACCCGCCAAATACGACGGTATGGACTGCACCAATACGAGTACAAGCTAACATGGCGACAGCAGCTTCAGGCACCATCGGCATGTAAAGGCATACGACATCACCCTTACGAACGCCTTGCTCTTTGAGAGCGTTTGAGAACAGGCACACTTCTTTGTGAAGTTGATTAAAGGTTAGGGTTTTATCATCTGCTGGGTCATCGCCTTCCCAAATAATCGCCACTTCATCACCGCGTTCCGCTAGGTGGCGATCAATACAGTTGGCTGACACATTGAGTGTACCGTCATCAAACCAGCGAATATCAACATGACCCGTATCGAAAGACGTACTTTTTACGTGAGTAAAGGGTTTAATCCAGTCTACTATTTTCCCGTGTTCGCCCCAGAATCCTTCTGGATCTGAAACGGATTGTTGGTACATCGCTAGGTAGGTATCTTCATCGGCGTGGGTTTGCGCTTTGATGTTCTCTTTTACTGGATAAATATGGGCTTCACTCATTGCATCTCTCCTTGTGCCTTGATCTTTTATCTTCTGGGCAAATTCCGTTTAGGCGTTGTTGTGATTGTTTGATATTGAATACCGCTATGCCTATAACTCTCTGCCAGTAGGCGAGTTTCTACAATTAGACTTTAGGATGAGTGTGAGATTTATGCTTAATTATCGGGAGGTTAACTAGGTTATAAATGAGAGGTTGATCGGCTCCTGCGGGTTTTAGTTGGCAGATAGGGTTAATGTTTAAAGTAAGCGGATGTGAATTCGGGTAAGTCACCTTTGGTCAGGCGAACAAAAACCAGTGCGGCAGATATCGCATCTTGTAGTGCGTCATGTTTGTCTTGAATAGGTAACTGAAGGTGATTACAGATCGCATCTAAGCTTAAGTCGATATAGGCATTTGGCAGCCGCTTTTCGAGCTGATCATGATAGATTTGACTGACTTCAATCAACTGATTGGGGAGGGGGAAGCCGAGTTGTTTTTTACACGCGATATCGAGAATCGTTTTATCGTAGCGGATGTGATAACCGACAAGCGGTCGATTGCCGATAAAGGCGAGTAGTTTCTCTAAGGCTTGTTTTTCACTGACGCCATCGAGAAGATCTTGATGGCGTATTTTGTGAATCTTTACTGAGCCAGAATCTAGCGATTGTGGGGCTCTTAAACGAACTTCAAAAGGTTGACTGGTGATGATCCGGTTATCGATAATTTTAGTGGCGGCAATGGTGACGAGTTCGGCTCGCTTGGGATCTAAGCTGGTCGTTTCACAATCTAAAGAGACAAACTCGCCTTGTTGTGGCGCAGCGAATAGCGACTGATAAGCGGAGCCTTGCAGTTTATAGTGCCACCATTTTCGAAAGAGCCAGTTCATTAGTTTAATCTCTCACTTGGTAGTGATAGCCAAGCCATTGCTTAAACTTTTTGACCACATGCAAGCTGTGGCGAAGCAAATCACGTTCGGTACGCTCTAATAGCTTAATGTCGATTTTATTGCCGCTATGTTGTTCTGAAAGTTGCTGAGCCAGACGTAGCTTAAAGAACTGTTTGAGAGCTTCACTGAGATTGTCTGCGGTCTCTTGCTCCAATACTTTTTGTTGGACTAAAGCGTCGATACGTTCAAATGTGTTATTCACCCTGATTCTGTGCTCTAAACTCAAAGCCCGAACACCATGAACAATCGGAAAAATACCCCCTTGCTTGATATCGACGCCTGATTTTGATTTTTTCACATTGCCAAAGAGGGTGAGTGGCACGGAGAAATTTAAGGCAGGGCGAATAAACTCCATGAGGATTAGCTCTTGATCCGCCATGAGTTCACTTAAATGCGTTTTAATCGGTGCTAAGAGCTCTCTATTTCCCGCCACGGCATGAGCGTCGGCGACAATTGCAATATCCATCACTTGCTCTGAACGCGCCTTTTTTACCCATTTTGACAGTGTCGCCTTCCATTCTGTTTGGCTCTTCACCCACTTTTCGTTATTCACCATGACATTACCGGGGCAGAGTGGGTAACCAAGCTGTTGCAGCGTGTGGGTTAAGGTATTCATGACCGATTCACACTGTTGCCACTGTAATCCATCTTTAAGGATGAGCGCATTGTCTTGGTCGGTTTTGATGATCTGCTCGCCGCGACCTTCGGAACCAAGCACGATAAGGCAACACTGATCATGCAGAGCTGGTGGAACCACGAGTTCGAATGCTTTCTCTATGATCTGCTCATTGACCGCAGAGATCAGCTGCATGATGAAGCGAGTACGTATGCCATTGCCCAATAAACTTTCAACCAATTGTCGTTGTTTATTGGAAGCCAGTGCAAGCTCTTCAACGCTGGATGCTCGTGCAATCGTCAGGCTAAGCACGTGCGAATGGGTAGAGAATGAACTCAATATTTGAGTCATATCGAGCATGCCGACCGCTTCATTTCCATCGCATACCATCACGCGTTTCATGCGGTTACGAGTCATGGTGATCATGGCGTTAAATAGGAAATCACCATCATCGACATGAAAGACAGGGAAGGTGGCGATTTGACTGACGGGTGTATCGAGTGGACGTTGATCTAGCATGACCGCATGCAGCATATTGGTCCGAGTCACGATCGCATAAGGGTGAAGGGTTGGGTTCTCTATGCGTCGAGGGTCGTCTTCAGACAGTTGAACAAGTGCTGAATCTAAAGCGTGTTCTTTTAGCTGCTTGGTGACGTCATTGATCGGCTGATCTGGTTGCAAAATCATTGGGGGGTGATAAATGCTGGCATCCACTTTGGTTAGAATGAATTCAGCAAGATTTTGCTGTTGCTGAGCCGATTCAATTAATGCTTGTCGCTTGGCTAAGTTGTTATCAAAATAGGCGGCAAACTGGCCGTTTTGATTATAGAGATCAATGAATACCTCTTTGGACAGTAAATAGCACAGTGTATCTTCTAGGGTGATGTATTGGTGTTTGGTGTGAGAATCAAATAGCGCACGAACATCAAACATATCGTCGTTAGCGTAGTGAGCGAAAACCTCTTTGCCATCTGCAGATCGCTCTTCTACGGCTCCTTTAATTAAAATATAAAGGCAATGGGATGGCTGCTCGGCGGCGATGATGGTCTCTTTATCTCGATAGTAAGCGACATCTAATGAAGCGCGTAGCGTTCGCTGCTGCTTTTCTGTGAGTCGGTCAAAAGGAGGCGCTTGCATATTGAATTTTTCAGGCATAGCAGAATTCACTTACATTAAGAGGCTTACTCTAGTGTGGCAAAATCCCGTTTAACCTCCAGACGACTTTGGTCTAATAACGGAATTTGTTTCTCTTCTGAGAGGAAAATATCGCCCTTATTGTTTGATTTATAGAATGCGGAAATACGCTTACGATTTTATTCCCTTTTTTCATGTTGTCTGACAGGGCATAATTGCGCGGATCTTTCTTCTCATGTGACTTTTTGTAGGACACGCCAATGTTTAACCCTTCTCCTTATGGCTGGATTTCTCAGTATTTTCTTGGTTTCTTCTTTGCGTATGGGGTGTATCTGCCTTTTTGGGCGCTATGGTTTGAGGGGCAAGGTGTATCGCCGACCGATATCGGTATTTTAATGGGAATCGGTTTTGCGACTCGTTGTGTGGCGAACTTAGTGTTAACGCCACGGATTCATAAAGTGGAACATTTGATGCCCGCCCTTCGGTGGTTAAGCTTCGCAGCGTTAATTTTTGTTGGTTTTCACTTTTTCACTGGCGGCAGTTTCTTGCTCATGGTGGCTGCGACGATCTTATTCAACCTATGTTGTGGTCCCATTATTCCGTTGTCCGATGCCATGGCAAACTATTACAGTCGCTTAAAGATGCTTGATTATGGGCGCACTCGTTTGTGGGGCTCAATTGCGTTTATTGCTGGTTCAACTGCGGTTGGTTTTTTAGTCGCGCAGTATGGTTCGGATATGATTTTGTATACCGCAATGGCAGGGGTGTTGTTCTCTATGCTAGTCGCAATGCGTAACCCTAATGTGATGCCTGTGACGGAACATGAAGAGCATGCAGAAAGACCGAAACTGACAGAGTTACTCAAAGAGTGGCCGATTATCCGCTTTCTGACTTTGATTGCTTTGATTCAAGGGAGCCATGCCGCCTACTACAGTTTTAGTGCTATTTATTGGAAAGAAGCAGGGCATTCCGAAGTCATCATCGGCTATCTATGGAGCCTTGGGGTGGTAGCCGAAGTCGCAGTATTCGCATTCAGTAAACGCTTATTTTCTGGCTGGTCATTACGAACGCTATTTTTGGTTGCTTCTTTTGGTGTGATTGCTCGTTGGGGGTTAACGGCTTCAACGACGATGCTGGTGGCTCTGGTTGTTATCCAGCTGCTGCACGGTGTGACTTTTGCGCTTGCTCATATCGCGGCCATTCAATATATCCAATCGGCACCACAGCATAAAATGGTGGCACTACAGGCATTGTATAATGCACTTCCATTAGGGGCGGTAATTGCACTGATGACGACATTAAGTGGCTGGGGTTATGAACAGTGGGGTGCCAATGTATTCTGGGGGATGGCATTGATGGGTGTATTGGCTCTATTTGTGCGAGTAGATGCAACGGATACACAAGATGATGCAATTTTAGCCACAAAATCTGAGCCTAAACCACAGAATTAGAGCCAGTTGATTGAGTTCAAAAACTATCCTTAGTTAAATGAAAAGCCAGAGCATGATGATTGCTTTGGCTTTTTTGTTACATGGACTGTAACGCCACTTGATGTAACAGCTGACGCGCGGTTAATTGGGCGGTGTGAAAACAAGGATATACTGGATGCAAGGTTGGATTGTCGTTCCTGTTTCTCTCGCCTATTTGGGTGTGCTGTTTTTGATCGCTTGGTATGGTGATCGGCAAACCAAGTGGCTAGCACGTTGGCGACCTTGGATTTATAGCCTGTCGATTGCGGTGTATTGTACCTCATGGACCTTTTACGGCACCGTAGGCCAAGCCAGTAATAACCCGTGGTCATTCTTGCCCATCTATATCGCGCCAATTCTTGTTTTCACCTTAGGGTGGCGACTCCTCGCTCGGTTGATTCTAATTGCCAAGCGTGAACATATTACGTCGATAGCGGATTTCATTGCTGCCCGTTATGGTAAATCTCAAGGCTTAGCGGTGGCGGTGACGTTAATTGCGGTGGTGGGCATTTTGCCTTATATCGCGTTACAACTTCGTGGAATTACCATGGGGTTGGATATTGTTGCCCCTCAGTTAGCGGAACAGTTCGGATATGGTAATTATCATGTCTCTTGGTTTGTTGTCGGGGCACTTGCCATCTTTACCATGTTGTTTGGCACCCGCCATATTGATAATACCGAGCATCATAGAGGCATGATGATGGCGGTGGCATTTGAATCTATCATCAAACTGGTTGCGTTTCTGACGGTCGGCTTTTTTATCATCTACTTAGCGTGGAATCGAGACAATATTGATCTGTTTGAAATAGCGTCGCTGACCTATCAATCCCCCAATATTCCGACACTGATTATCCATACGATTTTAACTATGCTGGCGATTGTCTGCTTACCACGCCAATTTCATACTATGGTGGTTGAAAATGAACGCGCGCAAGATCTGCATACCGCGCGTTGGCTATTTCCGATTTATCTGATTTTGATGGGGCTGTTTGTGCTGCCTATCGCTTGGGTCGGACAAGGTCTACTCGGCTCAAGTCCGGCTGATACTTTCGTAATCAGTATTCCAATGGCGGTCGGAGCCAGTGATATTGCTCTTTTGGCATTTTTGGGCGGAACCTCGGCGGCCAGCGGCATGGTGATTGTATCGACTATCGCATTGGCGATCATGGTTTCCAATGACCTGGTGATGCCACTTTTGCTGAGAAGAATGCGTTTAACTCAGCGCACTCATCAGCACTTTTCTGGCTTACTGTTGATGATCCGCCGGGCGCTCATTTTGTTACTGCTTCTTGGCGCTTGGGGGTTCTATCAAGTTCTCGACAGTATTCACTCTTTGTCTGCTATTGGCTTCCTATCATTTGCCGCAATTGCACAATTTTCACCGGCACTCATAGGCGGATTGTATTGGCGACAGGGGAATAGAAAAGGTGCTTATGTCGGGTTATTAGTGGGTTTCATTATTTGGTTGATGACCTTAATGAGCCAGACTGACATGCTTGCTGGAGACGCTGGAAGTAATGTGCTGCTGTGGGTGATCACGCCGCCTGAGTTTCTGGTTCAATTTAACCTTCAAGCATCAGATTGGGGTATTGTTCTGAGTGTGACGTTAAATGCACTCTGTTATGTGTTTATCTCTATGGTGACACGCCCAAGCCTAAGTGAGCGCTTACAATCGGCTTCATTTGTTGGCACACCAATGCCTGAGAACGAAAACATCAGTTTGTACCAAAGCCGCGTTACGGTTGCGGAACTAGAAATGCTGGCATCCCGTTTTGTTGGACGAAAGCGAGTGAAAACGGCCTTCAAGCATTACTGGACACAGCATAGCAAGGTGCTATTGCCCAATCAGCAAGCTCCTTCCGGTTTGATTCGGCATACCGAAAGAGTGTTGGCTGGTGTGTTTGGAGCCTCGTCTGCAAAGTTAGTGCTTACTTCGGCATTGCAGGGTAAAAACATGCAGCTAGAGGAAGTGGCGACCATTGTCGATGAAGCCTCTGAACTGTATGACTTTAGCCGAGGGTTATTGCAAGGGGCGATTGAACACATAGGACAAGGCATCGCAGTGGTGGATAAACAGCTACGGCTGGTGGCTTGGAATCAGCGTTATTTAGAATTGTTTGAGTTTCCGGCTGGGCTCATTCAAGTTGGGCGACCGATTTCCGATGTCATTCGCCATAATGCAGAGCAAGGTTTATGTGGGCCTGGAGATCCAGAAGAGCATGTTAAGCGTCGGGTTTATCATTTAGAGCAAGGTTCTCGGCACACCTCTTCTCGAACCCGAGCGGATGGACGAGTGATTGAAGTGCAAGGCAACCCTATGCCGGGCGGTGGGTTTGTGATGAGCTTTACCGATATTACCGTATTTAGAGAGGCCGAAAAGGCACTTAAAGATGCCAATGAGACGTTGGAGTTTCGAGTGCATGAAAGGACTCAAGAGCTAGAAACCCTGAACCGAAAATTAGTCTCAGCGACTCAAAAATCCGAACTGGAATCGCAGTCTAAATCACGATTTTTGGCGGCGGTGAGCCATGATCTTATGCAGCCGTTGAATGCGGCTCGTCTGTTTTCATCTTCATTAACGGAAGTTGCGCAAGATAAAGAAGTGAAGCGCTTAGCCAGTTACATTGAAAGTGCATTGGAAGCGGGGGAAGATTTGATTGGCGACTTGCTTGATATTTCACGGTTAGAATCTGGAAAGATGGACGTAAATGTACACAGTTTTGCTATTAATGATGTCTTAGCCAATTTAAATGCTGATTTCAGTGCTCTCGCCAAGCAGCAAGGGATCGATTTCCACATGATGCCCTCTTCATTGTATGTCATGTCTGACCCTAAATTACTGAGACGGGTAGTGCAAAACTTTCTGACCAACGCCTTTCGATACAACCCTAAAGGCAAAGTGGTTCTTGGGGTAAGGCGAGTGAAAGGCCAAGTTCGTATTGATGTGTGGGATAACGGCATTGGAATCGAGCAAGATAAACAGCAAGAGATATTCGAAGAGTTTAACCGAGGCAGCCAAGTTCGTTCCGATCAAGGGTTAGGGCTTGGCCTTGCGATTTCAAAAGGCATTGCTCATGTTCTCGGGCATCAAATATCAATGCGATCATGGCCAGATAAAGGCAGCGTCTTCTCTCTGACTCTTGAAAAATCACAGTTTGTAGAACCAAAGCAGCAAGCTTCGAAGCAGGAAGCGAATTCAGACCTTAACCATATCCGAGTATTGTGTGTCGATAATGAAACGGACATTTTACTGGGGATGGAGGACTTACTGGCACGTTGGGGGTGTGAAGTAAAAACCGCGACCGACTTAATGCAGAGCCTTAAAACGTTGGAGAATGGCTGGGTGCCAGATGTTATTTTCTCTGATTATCGACTCGACAATGGCAGAACCGGGCTTGAGGTATTGCAACAGTGTCGTCTGCGTTTGGGTGATAGTTTTGAAGGCGTGATCATTAGCGCAGATCGTACCGACGAGATGATGGATGGAATCAAAGGTAACGGCTTTAGTTTTATTGCCAAGCCAGTCAAGCCATTGAAGTTAAGGACGATATTGAATCGGGTCTATAAAGGGTGAATCATAACACTAGGCATAGCCCAAATTATTTAAATAAATGCAATTAAATAAAAAGCCGATGCAATGGCATCGGCTTTGGTTTCCGTGAGGGGCTGAGCTCCCTACAAGCTCAGCGCCTATTGGATTAATGGTCGTGAGCTTCACCTGCTCCTTTAGGGAAACGGATAGATTCAACCATCTCTTGTACATCTTCAGGAACTTCAGCCGTTACTTTATTTACCGCAATAGAGATAATAAAGTTTAGACACATACCTAGCGTACCGATGCCTTCTGGGCTGATACCAAACCACCAGTTTTCAGGTGAGCTTGCTGCTGGGTTGATGAACTTGAAGTAGATAATGTAGCTTGCTGTGAAGGCGATACCTGCCAACATACCTGCAATCGCACCTTCTTTGTTCATCTTCTTATAGAAGATACCTAGAATAATCGCAGGGAAGAAGGATGCCGCAGCAAGACCGAATGCGAACGCTACCACCTGTGCAACAAAGCCTGGAGGATTAATACCTAAGTAACCCGCACCAACAATCGCAACCATTGCAGCCAATCGAGCGGCGAGCAACTCTTGTTTGTCGGTCATGTTAGGTCTAAAGCCTTTCTTCAGTAAATCATGTGAGATAGACGTTGAGATAACCAGTAATAGACCCGCAGCGGTTGATAGTGCAGCCGCTAAGCCACCTGCCGCCAGTAAGCCAACAACCCAGTTTGGTAGTTTTGCAAGTTCTGGAGACGCTAGTACGATAATGTCACGGTTGATTTTCATCTCGTTACGCTCATCGCCTGAGTAGAACATCTTGCCATCGCCGTTCTTATCTTCCCAGCCAACTAGACCAGTACTTTCCCAGTTTTTATACCAGCTTGGCGCTTCTTCACCAGAGACACCTTGCATGTCTGGGCCATTAATCGTTTCAATCATATTTACACGAGCAAAGGCAGCAACACCTGGTGCGGTAGTGTAAAGCAATGAGATGAACAGTAGTGCCCAACCTGCTGAGATACGCGCATCACGAACACGAGGAACCGTGAAGAAACGAATGATTACGTGTGGCAGACCCGCAGTACCCACCATTAGAGCAGCACAGATGAAGAAGACATCGACCATGCTCTTATTACCTTCGGTATAAGCGGTAAAGCCGAGCTCTTCCGTTAAACCATCCAGTTTGTCGAGTAGGTAAACATCGCTACCTGTAATCGTAGAACCCATACCGACTTGTGGTAGTGGATTGCCCGTCATCATAATTGAGGTAAAGATCGCAGGGACAAGGAAAGCGAAAATGAGAACACAGAATTGAGCAACCTGCGTATAAGTGATGCCTTTCATGCCACCAAGTACGGCGTAGAAGAACACAATACCCATACCGATGATGATGCCGAGGTTAATATCAACTTCGAGGAAACGAGAGAATACAACGCCCACACCACGCATCTGACCTGCAACGTACGTAAATGATACGAAGATTGCACAGAATACCGCTACCATACGAGCTGTTTTCGAGTAGTAACGCTCACCAATGAAATCTGGCACCGTAAACTGGCCGAATTTACGTAGGTAAGGGGCTAAACATAGCGCAAGTAGTACGTAACCACCTGTCCAACCCATAAGGTAAACCGCACCGTCGTAACCAACGAATGAGATGATACCTGCCATAGAGATAAAGGATGCTGCTGACATCCAGTCAGCGGCGGTTGCCATGCCGTTTGCTACAGGGTGTACACCACCGCCTGCAACGTAGAACTCACTGGTTGATCCAGCACGAGCCCAGATAGCAATACCGATATAAACCGCAAAGGTAATACCGACCAATATAAACGTCCAAGTTTGAATATCCATGTTTTAACCTCTAGTCTTCCTGTACGTTGTATTTTTTGTCGAGCGCATTCATGCGAACAACGTAAACAAAGATTAAGGCGACAAAGGTATATATTGAACCTTGTTGTGCGAACCAAAACCCTAGCTTAAAGCCACCAAACTGAATGACATTCAAAGCATCGACAAACAAGATGCCTGCTCCATATGACACGACAAACCATATGGCAAGTAGTGACCCCATTATCCCCAAGTTTTCCTTCCAGTAGGCTTGAGCATGTTCTGTTGATTCGAACGACATGACCTTCTCCTTGATTCCATTTCGTAGAAACTGTTTTTGTAGATAATTACCGTGTTAACGTAATGTTACGATTTAGAAGATAGCAGCCTAAAATCAAGAGATCTGTGCAACTTTAGTCGGGAGGAATAAAACAAAAAACGCCCGAAAAATGGGCGCTTAATCAGATAGGAGGGGTAAAGTGTGATGTTAATTTGTTGTTAAATTAGCCTAAGGTCTAACGTTCAATAGGAATCAGAGAAGATTTATCTTAAGACGATCGTCTAGAGCTCACTTTCCATTTGTTGTAAAACAATGACCGCTTGAGTTCGGTTCTTAACATCGAGTTTTCTAAATATTGCGGTCATATGCGCTTTGATGGTGGCTTCGGAGACATGTAACTCATAAGCGATTTGCTTGTTGAGTAGGCCATCAGACAGCATACCGAGCACTTTGTATTGCTGAGGGGTGAGAGTGGCGATTTTCTCTGCGAGATCATTGCAGGCCGCATTGTTGGTAATTAATCCTTCAGGGAAGAAAGGGTCGCCTGCGAGGACTTGATTGAGCGCGCTAATCAGTGATCGCATATCGCTCGATTTAGGGATGAAGCCAAATGCACCATGGCTTTTCACTTGTGCAACAACACTTGCGTCCTCACTTGCAGAGATCACCACAATGGGCAGGTCGGGATGTTCTGCACGCAATTGAATTAACCCTGACATCCCGTTTGCTCCTGGCATTTTTAAATCCAGCAGCAGTAGATCGGGTTCTTCACCTTTAGCAAGAAGATCAAGCAGCGCACTGAGTGAATCCGCTTCTAAGAGATTTGCGCCACTGATCGCCATATGTACAGACTGGAAAAGGGCGTTACGGAATAAGGGGTGATCATCGGCAATGATAATGGTGTAGGTCGAATCCATGACGTTATACACTTTTTATAATTTAGTTAAATTTATTATTATCGCTAAACCTGTTTTGAACAATATTTATGCACTAAAAGTCTGAAGCATATCGACTTTTATTCATATGCACCCATGATCTTGCATTGGATTCAAAAAAAAGCCGTTCACGCAGAGGTAAACGGCTTAATTACGGGTATCAATCAACTCTAAAACGTCGATTCTGTTTTATAAATTATGATCTTGAATGTGACGAAGAAAAGGTTCTGCTTGCATAAAACCTGTCACTCGAGCATTTGGAACATGGCTACCCTTTCCGTCCCAGAACTCGATAGTTGGTAAGCCAAGAACATTCAATTGCTTTAATAATTCAATGTCTTGTGGCTGGTTTTTAGTCACATCGGCTTGGAGTAATACGAACTCTTTTAGCTTCTGTTCAACCTCTTGCTGGTGGAAGGTGTACTTCTCAAACTCTTTACAAGCGACACACCAATCCGCATAGAAATCGAGCATGACTGGCTTGCCTGATTTTTTCGCTTCCACTAGCTGTTGTTCTAGCTCAGTAATATTGTTCACGCGGATAAAACTGACCGTCGTTTCTGCTCTATTTTGTTGAGAGCTACTATCTGCAAACCAATAGTTGAGTGCAGGTTGCGCCGAGGCAAACAGACCTAAAACCGCAATAATGCCAATAAAGCTCTGTTTCCAACCTCCAAATGGTAAGGCGTTTTTGATGTGATACAGCCAACCAAATGCCGCAAAACCTAGTGTTGACCAAAGCACGGTTGACCAAAACTCAGGAAGAATACGTTCAAGCAAAAATATTGGAGCCGCGAGTAAGATAAAACCGAAAACAGTTTTCACTTTATCCATCCAACCACCAGCTTTCGGCAGTAACTTATTGCCGAATACGGCCACTAATATGAGAGGGATCCCCATCCCCATTGCAAGCGCATAAAGAGCGATCCCCCCCGTAAATAGATCACCACTTTGCGCGACATAAAGCAGTGCGCCAGACAAGGGTGCCGTTGTACACGGAGAGCAGACTAGCCCTGAAATTGCCCCCATGACAAATACACCGAAACTATTGCCGCCTTGTTGCTTATTACTTTGAGTATTCAACCATGTCTGTACGCTGCTTGGGAGTTGCAAGTTATAAACGCCAAACATCGACATCGCTAACCCAACAAATAGCACGCTCAAACCTATTAATACGTAAGGGTGCTGCATGGCGGCTTGAAATTGCATTCCGGCGGAAGCAACCACCAGTCCGAGTAAGGTATAAGTGAGAGCCATCCCTTGTACGTAAATAAAAGATAGCCCTAATGCTCGTCGATGATTGAGCTTACCGCTGCCTAATACGATACCCGTTAAAATAGGGTACATAGGTAACACACACGGAGTGAAAGCAAGGCCAACACCGAGAGCTAGAAATAGGAAAGGTGTCCACCAGTTATTGCCAAGTTTATCGGCTAAGCTTGAATCGTTTGAAGCCGGAGCGACAGTCGCAGAATTAGGATTCAAAGTAGTCGATGGCACCACGGCAACAGGAGTCTCAGATTGAGTTATTGCTGAGGTTTGTTGTTGAAGTGGGCGTTGTTCAGTTGTGGTTGTATCGCCATTAGCATTGAATGGAGTGAGGTCAATCACTCGGGTTTCCGGTGGGTAGCAGAATCCTGCTTTCGCACAGCCTTGGTACTGAACAATCAAGCGTGCGCCAGTTTGGTATTCGCTCAGTGGAACGTCAACAAACAGGGGTTGAGTGTAGATGTTTACCTGGCCAAAAAATTCATCTTGGTAAGGTTTGCCATCGCGCATTTGAATATCGCCTAAAGTGACGTTTTCAGCACTGATTGAAATACGATCTTGGTAGAGGTAGTAATCTTCTTTGACTTGCCAATCCAAAGATATTTGGTTGCCTTGTTGATAAAAGCTCAATGGGAAGGCTTGATCAACAGGCACAAAACTATTGTCTGTTGGAGCAAAAGCAGCGGATTTATCGCTATTACCAAACAGAGCAAGGGCAGGGCTAGATACTGTCATTAACCCAATGAAAAACAGAGTGACGAGTGCGCGCATAATGAAATTTACTAGAATTAAGTTGAAAGTATATTAACTCAATGAGACCCGATTTTATGGGGATAAGTTTCATTATTAAAAAATAAATATGATTTATGTGGTGGCGGGGAACACAGGGAAGCGAGTTGCAGAAGAGCAATGGCCTAATGATTAGGCCATTGTATGGAATAAAACCTTATAGCACGCCAAGGCGCTCTTTGACGACGCGCTCACATGCTTCAATATTGCTGACATCTTTTGGTGCGACGATCACAGTGTCATTTCCACCGACAGTCCCTAAGATCTCTCCGTGTGGATCGATATCAATTAAGCGCGCAACAAGTTGAGCACTGCCAGGGTGAGTTTTAATTACCACCATTAACTGGTTATGTGTAATAAATTCAATTTGAGAAGAGATCGACGAGCCAACACGAACTGGCGCACTTTCCACCGTCATGCAGTACACTTTCTTACCGCAAGCGTTTTGCACTTTAACGACACCCAATTGGGATAATAAGCGTGATACTGTGGATTGACTTATCCCTTCATACCCAAGTTCAATTAAACGCAAACGTAGGTCATTTTGCGTCGCAAAACTTTGTTGTTGAAGTAAACGCTTACATGCAGCGGTTAATGTTTTATCGTCGGCAGTTAGCGCCGTAGCCTGTATGTTTTCAGTATTCACGGACAACTCCTTATTAGTCTGCTTTTAGTCACAAGCTTAGGTTCAGTGTTGAACGAAAAGGCTAAAGGCGATGAGAGAGGCAAATATTATTAACTAGTATGCCGATGTTATCAGTATCTTTATATTGGTTTATTGAGCTTAATCACCAAATAAAAAACTATAATTAAGCTTTTTGATGGGTTCTTTGTTCTGAATTTTAACATCTAAAGTGCGCTAAAATAGTTGAAGTTATTGCAAAGGTGTTAAATATAAAAAACGGCCCATACTGACTATAATATCAGTATGGGCCGAGTTAGCATGTTTGTCTTTAAATCGACTTAAATTAGCGTTTTTCTGTCATGATTCCACGTGAGAATACTTTCTCACAGTATTTACATTTAAGCTGTACACGCTCTTTTTTCAGTAGAACTTTGAAGCCACTTTCTACTGGTTCACCATGAGAAATACAGTTGCTGTTTGGGCACTCAAAAATGGCGTTGATTTGCTCTGGTAGCGACAGTGTGAGCTTATCGACAACTTTGTAATTTTCGATTTGGTTTACGGTTGCTGCAGGGGCGTAAAGCGCCAATTGGTTCGCTTGTTCATTAGTAATGAACACATTCTCAATTTTGATTAGATCTTTATGACCAAGTGCTGATGACGGTAGGTTTAAGCCAATCGTAACGCGCTCGTTGGTTTTATGCATATTAAAAAGTTTTAGAACTTTTATGCCAACGTGAGCAGGGATGTGGTCAATTACTGAACCATTACAGATTGCTTCTACTTGTAGTTGAGTCTCTTTTACCATGATAAATTCCCCCTGCTTAAAGTTCTTTGTTTAGGACTAGTGCTAACAATGCTTCACGAGCGTAAACGCCATTTTCGGCTTGCTCAAAATAGTATGCGTGTTTGGTCTTATCGACATCTGTTGTGATTTCATCCACACGAGGTAGCGGGTGAAGAATCTTCAGATTATCTTTCGCTGGCTCTAGCATTGAAGCCGTTAAGATATAAGCCGCCTTCATGTGTGCGTATTCAGATTCATCAAAGCGTTCTTTCTGTACGCGAGTCATGTACAGAACATCCAATTCAGGCACTACTTCTTCGATGTTTTTGTGCATGCTGTATTTAATGCCAGCATCATCCAACTCTTCACAGATGTAATCAGGCATAGATAGCACTTCAGGAGCAATAAAGAAGAAGCGAACGTTGTCGAATTTTGCCAGCGCTTGGGTCAGTGAGTGAACCGTACGTCCGTATTTCAAGTCACCAACAAAAGCCACATTCAAGTTATCCAGTGTTCCTTGAGTCTCATAGATTGAGAACAAATCTAACAGTGTTTGAGTTGGGTGTTGGTTCGCACCGTCGCCGCCATTCACAATTGGCACGCCATTTGAGAATTCAGACGCTAAACGTGCCGCCCCTTCTTGTGGGTGACGCATAACAAAGGCATCCACATAAGATGAGATAACTTGTACTGAATCGGCAAGCGTTTCGCCTTTCTTCGCCAGTGATGTATTGCCACCGTTATCAAAACCAATGACCGTTCCACCTAAGCGTTGAACCGCAGTTTCAAAAGAGAGGCGAGTACGAGTTGAAGGTTCGAAGAAGCAACTTGCAACCACTTTGTTTTTTAATAGCTCTGGGTTTGGCTCTGCTTTAAGTTGCCCAGCGGTCTCTACGATCAACTCTAGCTCACTACGAGATAGCTCTGGAATTGAAATGATATGTTTATTAAATAACGAATGCGCCATAACGTTTTTCCTTTAACAACGAAACAAACTGATGAATCAAAGCTGCCCTTTAACGGGCCGCACCAAATTTAAGACAAAAAAAAGCCTCCAATAATAGGAGGCTTTTAATGGGATCTTTTCAATAACAACCAAAACTCGAAAAAATATGAAATAGATAACGACGCCGTTTTCAGGCCTTGTGCAATCAAATAGTGTAGATTGGTCGTCTTCATTTCTTTCTCTATTTTGGCAAATTGCGAAGGATTATACGTAGAATTCTATTCAGTGCAAACGTTTTCGTAAACTATTTTTAAGGTGAAATATTATGCGAAGTTTATGCTGGGTTTCGATTGGGGTGTTGATGTTTAAGTTTTTGATTTGTAGGTTTTTTGTGTTTGCAAGGTGTGGTGTCTTACAAAAAAATATGCGAGTAATATCCAAGATATTACTCGCAATATAACGACTAAGAACAATTGATGAGCCTAATAATATAGTCTTAGTCGATGTTCATGCATCAAACCAGAATCAATTACTGACCTAGTGTTGCAACCATGATTGCTTTGATTGTGTGCATGCGGTTTTCAGCTTCATCGAATACGATAGAGTGCTTAGATTCAACCACTTCATCTGTTACTTCAACGCCGTCTTTAAGCATTGGGTATTCTTGAGCAAGCTCTTTACCAACTACTGTATCTTCACCGTGGAATGCAGGTAGGCAGTGCATGAATTTAACATGTGGGTTGCCAGTTGCTTTTAGCATTTCCATGTTTACTTGGTAAGGCATCATTAGGTCGATACGTGCAGCCCAAGCTTCTTTCGCTTCACCCATTGATACCCAAACGTCAGTGTAAAGGAAGTCACAACCTTCAACACCTTCTTGAACGTTTTCAGTAACAGTGATTTTCGCACCAGTTTCTTCAGCGATTTCACGACATTGAGCTACTAGCTCTTCTTCAGGCCAGAATGCTTTAGGAGCAACTAGACGAATGTCCATACCCATTTTCGCAGCACCAACCATTAGAGAGTTACCCATGTTGTTGCGAGCATCACCTAGGTAAGCGAAAGTCATTTCGTGTAGCTGTTTGCCACGGCCGTGCTCTTGCATAGTTAGGAAGTCAGCAAGAATTTGAGTTGGGTGGAACTCATCTGTTAGACCATTCCATACTGGAACACCAGCGTATGCGCCAAGATCTTCAACGATTTCTTGACCGAAGCCACGGTATTCAATGCCATCGTACATGCGGCCAAGAACGCGTGCTGTATCTTTCATTGACTCTTTGTAACCGATTTGAGAACCAGAAGGGCCTAAGTAAGTTACGTTAGCGCCTTGGTCATATGCAGCAACTTCAAATGCACAACGAGTACGAGTAGACGCTTTTTCAAAGATAAGCGCGATGTTTTTACCCGTTAGGCGAGGCTGCTCGTAACCGTTGTACTTCGCTTTTTTCAACTCAGCTGCTAGTTCTAGCATGTGTTGGATTTCACGTGGAGTGAAGTCTAGAAGTTTTAGGAAGTTACGGTTGCGTAGGTTAAAAGCCATGATGTATTCCTTCTTGTATTATGACTCCCTACGACAATAGGTGTAGGGAGCATGTCTAAATTAAGTATTGGGTTTAAGTATTTTTTATCTTTTTAAACTATTAAGCGTCGCGTTTGATGTTAGTTCCCGCTTCGCCCTTCAAGATGCGTAGGCCATCTTCAAGTGCGCCGATACCAACTAACTTGCCGCCTTGTTTGATGAATTCACATGAAGCTTCAATCTTAGGCCCCATTGATCCTGCATCGAATTCGTACTGAGATAATTCGCTTGGTGTGGTTGCGCTTAGAGCATGTTGCGTTGGTTTGCCCCAGTCTAGGTATACCGCGTCAGCGTCAGTTAAAATAAGTAGTGCATCTGCGTCTAGCTGTTTCGCAAGGAAAGCCGCTGACATGTCTTTGTCGATAACCGCTTCAACACCGACTAATTTACCGTTCTCTTCTTTTACTGGGATGCCGCCACCGCCAGTACAGATTACTAAGTGGCCTTGATCGATAAGCGTAGTGATAGCGTCGCTTTCGATGATGCCTGTCGGTTGTGGGCTAGGCACAACACGACGGAAATGTTTGCCGTCTGGCTTAATTGACCAGCGGTATTTCTCAGCCAATTCTTTCGCTTCCGCTTCTTCGTAAATTGGACCGATTGGTTTTGTTGGGTCTGCAAACGCTGGATCTTTTGGATCAACAGTCATTTGAGTCAACATGCAAGAGATATGTGTTTGAGGAAGGTAGTTTCTAAATTCCTGCATCAACATGTAGCCGATCATGCCTTGAGTTTCTGCTCCCAGAACGTCTAATGGGTATGGACTTACTTTTTTGTATTCCAAACCTTGTAGTGCTAATAGACCAACTTGTGGGCCGTTTCCGTGCACTAGAACTACGTTGTACTCTTCGGCGATCTTAGAGATAGTTTTAACTGCGGTTTCAATATTTTCACGTTGGATATCAGCTTCAAGTGGCTGACCACGGCGTAGTAGTGCATTACCACCCAACGCTACGACAACAGTTTGCTTAGTCATAATCGATTCTCTTTGAATTCTGACTAAGGTCGAAATCGTTATTCCGACCTTAGTATTTAGCTTAGTTTTTGTTGCTTTAACACGAATTGCTTAGTTGAAAGTGGCGATTAGATACCGTCACGTTCGATTGGGCAGCTCATGCAGCGTGCGCCGCCACGGCCACGACCAAGTTCGTCACCTGGGATAGGTAGAACTGTGATGCCCGCTTTGTCGTATTTTTCGTTAGTGTAAGTGTTACCTTCGTAACCAATTACAACACCTGGTTTAACAGTTAGTACGTTGTTAGCATCGTTCCATTGCTCACGTTCTGCAGTGAAGTTGTCACCACCAGTTGTGATTAGGTTTAGCTTGTCTACGCCTAGTGCTTTTTCGATAGCAGTAACGAAGTAACCTTCTTCTTTAACGTTAACAGCGCCAGTTTCGTCGCCAGTTAAGCTCCAGCATTGAACGTCTTTACGAACCACTTCTGGGTAAACAGAGAATGTATCTTCGTTCATGTGTGTCATTACTGTATCTAAGTGCATGCAAGAACGGTGTTTAGGAAGTTCCATTGCAATAACTTGTTTCGCTTGGCCATGTTTGAATAGGCTAGAAGCTAGCTGCTCAACACCTTGTGGCGTTGTACGCTCAGACATACCGATAAGTACAGAACCTTTACCAATTACAAGAACGTCGCCGCCTTCAATTGTAGAGTGGTCGTACATTTTTTCTTCGTCGCCGTAGTACTTAACAAAGTCTGCACCAGCGAATGTTGGGTGCCAGCGGTAAATTGCACGAACGTGGTTAGTTTCACGTTGACGAGCTTCTTTAGCCATTGGGTTGATAGAAACACCGCCGTATACCCAGCAAGAAGTATCGCGAGTAAATAGGTGGTTTGGTAGAGGCTCGATGATGAAGTCTGTCGGAGCGTGCATGCTTTGCATCATAGAAGATGATTTCATTGGCATTTCAGCGTAAGACAAACCACCCGTTAGGATTTTAGCAAGTTCAACGTTTGGTAGGTCAGCTAGGTAGCAACGTACGTCATTTGCAAATGTTTTACCTAAACGGTAATCAGACACTTGACGAGTCAGCAACCATTCTTTCGCTTCAGCTACTGCTAGAGTGTCAGCAAGAAGGTCTGTTAGAAGTAAAACTTCAACGCCTTGGTCACGTAACGTTTTAGTAAATGCATCATGCTCTTTACCTGCACGTTCTACTGCTAACACATCATCAAATAATAAGTCGTGGCAGTTAGATGGTGTTAGGTGGCTAAGTGAACGTCTTGGACGGTGAACTAGAACGCGACGTAGTTGGCCAACTTCAGAACCTACATAGAACTTACTCATAATCTTATCTCTCTATTTGAATGCTTTTATATTTAAAAGCACATTATTATTTCGTAGGGAATAAAGGATTAATTTAAATATCCAGTTTTTCTTTCTGGAGCCCATATTACTCCAGAGTGAATAGGATTCTTAGAGGTTAGTCACAAATAGATTATTCACGTGAAACCCTTGTGTGGCGGGGCTTGTAACAAATTTTATGCAGCAATTTACTTTAAATTGACATGGGTTTTTAGTGGCTTTTTCGCGTAATTATTCGCTATTTATGCCGTTGTTGGTTGAATGCTGGATTTTTATGGGAAATTTATTCAATAATATTTTTTATAGAGAGGTGGATATGCAATTTTCTTATTCACTATAACTGTGTATCTATATGCATTTAGGTTGGATTGTGTGTTTTTTTAACAAAACTTTTTTACGTAAAGTGCTTGTAGGTCACATTTTATATTTTGGGGTAATGACGTTTTTTTTGGTGAATTTAGGGTGTTTTTATTATTCAAAATGAGTCGGCGATAATATTGTAATATTTCTTTTTTTATAGTTATTCAAAAATACTCATTAATTATGTTTCAACCATTTAATTAGCCATAAATGTTATGGATGAATAGTCGTGATATATATAAATCTATCAAAATGAATTAATAAACACGTATAAATAATAGGTGTTTACTTCTACTTCTACTTCTACTGTTGATGTTGATGTTGATGTTGATGTTGATGCGACCATGGTTGACGGTGCGTCTCCGTATGTATTCTTGACTTGAAGACTTGAAGACTTGAAGACTTGAAGACTTGGGACTTGAATATGAGGCCTATGAGCTGAATAGGCAGGGCAGTTTAATGGCTCACGCAGATCTAGCGGCTCGTATGGCCATACTTGTAGCGGTAGATTGATGGCCAGGCATCATTGACGAGAAGAAGAGAGAAAAGGGTCAGCATGACGACTCATGGAGCAGCATGCAGTAGAAGATACAACGCTCGTGAGTAAGAGGTGGTATGTGATGGACGATAAGAAAGGACGTCAGGAAAGACAAATACAGAGCGAAAAAAAACCGCCCGTAGGCGGTTTTTAACAGTCAATGCTGTGATTACATGATAGCGCCGATACTTAGCGTAACCATGATTACAACCAATAGGATTGCAAGTAGTGGAGCGACCCACTTAACCCAGCGAACGTATGGTACACGAGCGATAGCAAGACCACCCATAACCACTGCAGACGTTGGTGTCATTAAGTTCACTAGACCAGATGCAGATTGGTAAGCCGTTACAACGAGTTCACGTCCTACGCCAGCAAAGTCAGCTAGTGGAGCCATGATTGGCATTGTTAGTACCGCTAGACCTGAAGATGAAGGAACTAGGAATGATAGTAGAATTTCTAGTAAGAACATCACGTTGATGAACACGATAGATGACAAGCCAGTTACTGCGTTTTCTGCAGCGAACAGGATAGTATCAGTGATCATACCGCGGTCCATTACTACCACGATACCACGTGCGATACCGATGATTAGCGCAACACCTAATAGGTCACGAGCACCATCAATGAAGCTAGTGGTGAACTCTTCTTCACTCATGCGAGCGATAAGGCCGATAAGGATAGTTGAACCTAGGAACATTGCAGAGATTTCTGCCATCCACCAACCAGCAACCGATACACCGTAAATCATTACACCGAATGAAGCAGCGAAGATAGTTAGAATGATTTTACGAGTAGTTGTGAAATCAAGAAGCTCACCCGTTTGGTTTCCAAGGAAGTGCGCTTTGTTCTCTTCGTATTTATCGTAAACGATTGATTTAGTTTGGTCAGCACGTACCATTTTTGCATAGCGCATAACGTAACCAACACAGATAACCCAACCGATAACAAGCATAAGAACACGTAGCACGATACCGTCAGTGAACGGGATGCCTGCTGCGTTTGCTGCGATAACAGTAGCGAATGGGTTAATTGTTGAACCTAGAGTACCGATACCAGCACCTAGTAGAACCGTTGCTGCTGCGACTAATGGGTCAAAGCGAGCGGCCATCATTACTGGAACAAGTAGCGTGTAGAATGGTAGAGATTCTTCCGCCATACCATAAACCGTACCACCAGCAGCAAAGAGCGCCATGAGTATCGGAATCATTAACTCTTCTCGCCCCTCAAGACGAGCGGTTACACGTTCGATACCTGCATCGATTGCACCTGTTTTCGTTACTAGGCCAAGGAAGCCACCGATAACTAGAATGAAAAGTGATACATCAATCGCAGCCGCTTCATAGCTGTTGTGATCGTAGAAACCATCGATTGGAGCCATTAGTACATCAACAACGCCTTGTGGGTTACCATCAGTCGCTTTGTAGGTACCAGTGATTGGCACTTCACGGCCTAGTTCTTCGTTCATCGCGCGGTCGTATTGACCTGCTGGAACGATCCAAGTTAGAAGTGCAACAGTTGCAATCAGTAGGAATAAAATAGTGTAAGCAGAAGGGAATTTAAAGTTAGCAAAAAAGCCGCCTTTTTCTTCCTTTTGAACAGTTTCGGTAGTCATAGCAATCTCCTTTCACGTCATTGCTCTAAAGGCAGTTCAGTGTGAATTCGCGAGTCAAAAATAAATAGCTGATCCAAAAATGGGTAAATAAAGAATTTTAATCAAAATGCGAAATGATTAGTTAATTAAATAATGCATTAAACCAATAATTTATATTTGTGATTATTAAATTAAATCCGATATTAAATTTAAAGTTTCATTTATCTGGCGGCTATTTTAAATCCCATTGTGAAATCTATCCTAGGCGTTGTTCACACTTTTATTGTGCTAACTTTATGCTCAATAGCCGTTCTTGGGATTATCAGGGTATTAGTGTGCTTAAAGTGGTTATCTATGCTGCTGGTTGAGGCGTGTTCTTTTATTTTCGGGTCTCTAGGAGGTCGTGTGCATAAATGTTTGGAATTTTATGCAAAAGAAAATTCAGCTATGTTTTTGCTGTTATTTCGATAATGTTTGATGCATATCAAATATGAAGCGTGATCTAGATTTGTTTTGTGCTTTGAGTAACTAAAAATATAAGAATTTACACTAAGTTACGCAGATTATTGCTGAATAAAACTGGATGATAATTAAGCGCATGATTCAGTGAAGAAAAGCGATGGGTGACTGGTGAGAAATAAAAAGAGGAGCGATAATCGCTCCTCTTTATTCAATGCAAAATTGACTCGATTAGATCATGATGTTCGATAGGATCAGACCAAATACAATGCTAAATACCATGCTGAGTAAGCCAGGGATCATAAAGCTGTGGTTGAAGATGTACTTACCAATATTGGTGGTACCGGTTCGGTCAAAATCAATCGATGCGATGATAGGGCCGTAGTTTGGAATGAAGAAGTAGCCGTTAACCGCAACGAAGGTTGCAATGATGATCGTTGGTGGAAGACCTAAAGCGATCGCCACTGGAACAAGAACCGCAGTTGTTGCGCCTTGGCTGTTTACCATTACCGATAGAGCAAATAGCGCGAATGCAAATGTCCATGGTGCCACTTCAACTAAACCAGATACCGCCTCTTTTACCATTGCAGCATGGCCGCCAATGAAAGTATCGCCTAACCAAGCAATACCGAAGATAGCCACAATCGCACGCATACCAGCATGGAACACAGAGCCTTGGCTAATCGCATTGCCGTCTGGTTTACAGATCAAGATGATAAGAGCAGCAACCGTTAGCATTACGATTTCAATGGTGTGCGCCATACCCATAGGAGAGCCATCAAATTGAGGGCGCAGTGATGGGAAAGCACCCATGATAACCACTGTTAGCGCACCAAATAGGAACATGCCTACTGATTTTTTCGCTTGTGGTGTGATGATGATATCTTCAACCGCTTCCTCTTGTTCCATCTCTTTACGGAACTCAGGATCTTGCATACGGCGTTGGAATTCAGGATCGTCTTTTAGCTCTTTACCAAGTTTGTTAACAATGACACAAGCACAAGCAAGGCCAAGGAAAGTACTTGGGATCGTCACAGAAAGCACGTTACCTAGTGTGATGCCTTGTGGTTCTAGGAAGGCAACCAAAGCGACAACAGCAGCTGCAATTGGGCTTGCAACAATCGCAAATTGTGATGCGATAACGGCCATACCCAGTGGGCGTGCAGGGCGAATACCACTACGACGGCTCACTTCTGCAATAACAGGTAGAACAGAGTAAGCAACGTGGCCAGTACCTGCCATCATTGTGAAAAAGTAAGTCACTAAAGGTGCGATGAAAGTGATGTGACGAGGGTTTTTACGCAGAATGCCAGATGCAATCTTGATCATGTAATCCAAACCACCAGACGCTTGCATTGCTGCTGCCGCTGCAACCACCGCCATGATCATTAACATTACGTTAATTGGTGGGCTTGTTGGTTGGATGCCGAAAATAAAACTTAATACCGCAAGACCGACACCGCCCATAACGCCGAGGCCGATCCCCCCGATACGAGCACCGATCAGGATACATCCCAATACGACGATTAGCTCAAGTAAAAACATGAGTGACTCCTAAATATATAGTTATTGATAATTTGGTCAGAAACAAAAAAAGGCTCTGTCTCCAGAGCCTTTATTCTTTAATCTATTATTCGTAGCGTTTGCCTTTGTACTGCGGACGCATAAGGTTCTCGACAGAGAAGATGTCATCTAACTCTTCTTCAGTCAGTAAGCCACGCTCTAGAACAACATCACGAACGCTCTTACCTGTTTCAGCACAAATCTTACCAACAATGTCACCTTCATGGTGGCCAATGTATGGGTTTAGGTAAGTCACGATACCGATAGAGTTGAACACGTGCGCTTCACAAATTTCTTTGTTTACCGTAATGCCGTCTACACACTTGTCACGTAGGTTCACACAAGCGTTAGTTAGAATGTCTAAAGATTCAAACATACTTTGCGCGATAACTGGCTCCATTACGTTCAATTGAAGTTGACCGCCTTCAGCAGCAAAAGAAACCGTGTTGTCATTACCTAGAACTTTAAAGCAAACTTGGTTTACTACTTCAGGTACTACAGGGTTAACTTTTGCAGGCATGATAGAAGAGCCAGCTTGAAGTTCAGGAAGGTTCAGCTCATTCAGACCAGCGCGAGGGCCAGAAGAAAGAAGACGTAAGTCGTTACAGATTTTAGACAGTTTAACGGCTAGACGTTTTAGTGCACCGTGGATCATCACGTAAGCACCACAGTCAGACGTTGCTTCGATCAAGTCTTCTGCTGGTACGCACTCAAGACCAGTAACTGCTGCTAAGTGTTTTACTGCTAACTCTTGGTAACCAGGAGCGGCGTTAAGACCAGTACCAATCGCTGTCGCACCTAAGTTCACTTCTAGAATCAGTTTAGATGTGTAATCTAGGTTTTTAATTTCTTCATTTAACGTTACAGCCCAAGCATGGAACTCTTGGCCAACTGTCATTGGAACGGCGTCTTGCAGCTGTGTACGACCCATTTTTAAAATGGTATCAAATTCTTGGCTCTTAAGTTCGAAAGCACCTTTTAGGTAGCCAATCGCTTCAGTTAGCTTAGTTACGCTGTTGTATACCGCAATACGGAAGCCTGTTGGGTAAGCACAGTTAGTCGATTGGCTCTTGTTCACATGATCGTTAGGGTTAACGAAATCGTATTCGCCTTTTTCTTTACCCATAAGCTCTAGAGCAACGTTAGCGATAACTTCGTTGGTATTCATGTTTACAGAAGTACCAGCACCACCTTGGAAAACATCCGATGGGAATTGATCCATACATTTGCCTGTTTCAAGAATCAGGTCACAAGCTTGGATGATGAATTTTGCTACGTCACTTGGGATAACACCTAACTCTTTGTTTGCTAATGTAGCGGCTTTCTTTGTCATGACCATGCCACGAACAAATTCAGGTACATCTGAAATAGTCACATTAGAGATATTGAAGTTTTCCACTGCACGTAGAGTATGGATGCCGTAGTAAGCATCAGCAGGAACATGACGTTGACCAAGAAGGTCTTCTTCTAGACGAGTTGCTTGATTTGCAGTGCAATTTTTTTCAGATAGGGTAGCCATAACAGGATCCTTAGAGATTTATTCTGACAATATAGTAGTTTATTAGCCAATTCTGTGCGTAAAGAATCCATTCGCTAGAGTTTTTGGCTGTAAAATCCGTCCTGACTTATGTGGCACATAATACTGTACTGTGCGCATAAAAATAGTAACTAGATCACCTTTTCTGCTTTTGTTTTGTCATTCTTTTGCAAAGTTCGTTGACTTCGTTTTGATAAGCTTTTTTACAGGATAAATTTGAGCTTGTAAGGGGTTTCGGCATACACTGAAGAAAACCAAAGGAGGACTTGTGTTTCCGATTTTACTTTTACTATTTATATTTGTGCCAATCATTGAAATTGGCTTATTTATCCAAGTGGGTGGCTTCCTTGGTTTATGGCCAACTATCGCCTTGGTTTTGATCACTGCATTTGCGGGCGCTTCTCTGGTTCGTAGCCAAGGTATTCAAACCCTGATGTCGGTTCAAGGCCGTTTGCAGCAAGGTGAAATGCCAGCTCAACAGATTCTTGAAGGTGTCATGCTTGCCGTAGCAGGTGTGTTGCTCTTAACGCCAGGCTTTATGACGGATGCATTTGGTATGTTGGTATTACTGCCTGCGCCACGAGCTATGATTGCAAAACAGTTAATGAGCAAAATGGTGGTGAATAACATGTCGGGTGGATTTAACGCCGGTTCATTTGGCTCAGGCCCGATGGGAGGAAATGCAAATCAAAGTGGGCATAACCCATTTGAGCAAGACCCTTTTCATCGCGACCCGTTCAATTCACAACAAAGAGATGATGGTAATACCTTCGAAGGTGAGTTTGAAAAAAGAGAAGATGATGAAGGCAAACGCTTGAAATAGTCATCTCTACTAAGATTACCGATAATAAAAAAGGATTGATGCGTGATGCTCAATCCTTTTTTGCTTTTTGCTCTCAGCGACTTGTCTGATCATTCACGAAAAATGGATGACGTCTTTGACGCGATCTGCATGAGAATGAATTAGGTTCGATTAAACCGCGCCGTTAAAGCCCATTTGTCGCCAAGCTTCAAACGCAATAATAGCCACGGCGTTAGACAGGTTTAAACTGCGGCTATCTGGCATCATTGGAATACGAATTCGCTGTTCCATTGGTAAGCTTTCAATATATTCAGCAGGTAGGCCGCGAGTCTCTGGCCCAAACATCAACACATCTCCCGCTTGGAAAGAGGCATCCACGTGATGACCCGTTGTCTTCGTTGTACAGGCAAAGATTCGGAAATCACCTTCACGCTCATTCTGTAAATACTCTAGAAAGGCTTCTAAGCTTTTATGACGCTTCACTCGTGCGAGATCATGATAATCCAACCCTGCACGGCGAACTTTCTTCTCTTCTAAATCAAATCCTAGCGGCTCGATTAAATGCAAGTTTGCTCCGCAGTTGGCACAAAGACGAATTATATTGCCAGTATTTGGCGCGATTTCAGGTTCGTAAAGAGCGATATCAAACATATGAGTCCACTATATAAATAAGATAGGCAAGGAGTATAAGACGGCTATAGTCGGAAATACAGCCGATTTATTCTTGCAGTGGAAGTTCAATTTGGACTTTTAAACCACCGAGAGCGCTTTTGCTCGCTTGAATCGTTCCACTATGTTGCCTGATCGCGTTCTCAGTAATCGCTAAACCTAATCCGGTTCCTCCTGAATGACGATCTCTGGCGGTTGACACGCGGTAGAACGGTCGGAAAATCTCTTTGAGTTCACCTTCGGGCACACCGTTTCCATCATCTTCAACACATATGGTCAAACACTCTTTATCGACACTCATCGCCACATTAACCGTGGTTTTCCCATAGCAAATGGCATTACGGATAATGTTCTCTACTGCACTCATCAATAGCTTAGGGCTACCTGAGATGTGTCTTTCAGGAATGGCGCTGTAAGTTAACGTTTTATCCATCTGTTCAGCTTCAAATTGAGCATCGACAAGGATCGCTTCCCATAAGCTTGAAAGTGGCTGGATCTCCCTAGCAAGGTGGCTGTCGACTTGCATTCGAGATAGTGCTAATAGCTCACCGATCATCTGCTCAAGTCGCTGCGCTTCCGTATCGATTCGTTCTAGTTCTGAGCTTTCCCCCTGTTTACGTGTCGCCAATGCGTTAGCCATTCTCAAACGCGTAAGTGGGGAACGCAATTCGTGGGAGATATCAGACAGCAGTCGTTGCTGCCCAGACATCATTTGATTCACCGCCAGTACCATCTGGTTGAAGCTTGCGCCCGCTTGCCTAAATTCTGACGTCCCTTTTTCTAATTCAGGATCAGCCACAAATTCACCTTTGGCGACTCGCTGGGCGGCTTTTTCTAATTTACGAGCAGGCTGGCTTAATGCCCATGCTAACCATAATAAGAGTGGGGTACTGACGATCATGACGGCAAACAGCAATTGGAAGGGCTTATCAAACAGTCGCAATAGAAACGGCGGAGGCCGATCCCACTTGACCCCGACAAACATCTGCAGTTCTTGATTCGCTAAAGTAATAGGAATTGGGCCTGCCAGCATATATCGGCCATACAGTTTCTGTTTCGGTTGGCTATTGTCATCAATACTGGAGATAAAGTTCTGCACTGCCTTGAATTTAAAATCCTTATGCTTTCTGATCGTGAGAATGTTGCCTTCTAAATCGGTAATGAAAAAGCGTGCTTTACCGCTGCGATGATCGCTCTTCTCTAAGCTGTATATAATAGAGGTGAGATTATCGTTATTTTGAAAGCGAGCCTCGGTATTCTTTTGGATGGAGAATAAGCGACTTAAATGATCAGGGGGAACATCGCGAGCCACACGAGGATCTAAATGGGGCAGGGTTAACACGGCCAGAAGAACGAGTAACATCGTGAGCCAGAAAATGGCAAAGATACGCCCGTATAAGCTGGTGATTTTAGGTACGCGCATTACCCTTCCTCCACCAACAAGTAGCCGCGTCCACGCAATGTTTTGATTCGAGGTTTTCCATCCGCTCGCTCTGGGAGTTTCTTGCGCAAATTAGAGACATGCATATCAATAGCGCGATCAAAAGCGGCCAGACGTTTGCCTAGCACATCTAAGCTTAAGGCCTCTTTGGTTAACGTCGTTCCCGGGTTTTGAATGAAGTGAGCCAATAATGAGAATTCGGTGGTGGTTAAATCGATCAATTCACCTTTACAGTAAGCTTCCTGTTTTCCTGGGTAAACGTGGATATCTTGATATTCAATACCATCACTGTTTTTGGTATTTGGTGCTGTTTGTGTGCGGCGTAAAATAGCTTTAATACGCGCCAGTAATTCGCGGTCACTAAATGGTTTTGGTAGGTAATCATCCGCCCCAAGCTCTAAGCCTATCACGCGGTCGATCTCTTCCCCTTTAGCGGTTAGCATGAGTACAGGAGTTTCCCACTGAGTGCGCAGGCGCTTAAGAGTCTCCATTCCATTAAGCTTTGGCATCATCACATCAAGAAGAATTAAATCGATGTCATCTGTGATAGCGTCAAGCCCTGCTTCACCATCGTTTGCTTCTGAGACCGTAAAACCTTCAAAGCTCAAAATGTCTTTTAGTAGACTGGTGAGTTCAGTATCGTCGTCGATGAGAAGAATATGTGCCATTGCTTTGCCTTTATCCAGGTGATTACCTATTTATATTACTGTTAAACCTTAGCCGATTAACAGTCTTTACGATTCTTTACGCTCTCTATACGCCACTTTACATCGAAGGTTCTATTCTATACTCAACCGCTGTGAAGACAGCACGCCAACGAATCATTGATGAAGGTATCTATTATGAAAAATGCAAAGAAAATAATTTTAGCCGCTGTAGTTCTTCCACTTACTCTTGGTACCGCAAGTGCATTCGCATTCGGTGGTGGTAAAGGTCACCATAAAGGTCCTGACGGTAAATGTGGTGGATTCGATAAAGGCATGATGCGCCAATTGGATTTAACGGATGAGCAGCGCGATCAACTAAAAGAGATGCGTGAAGCTGGGCGTAAAGAAATGAAAGGTAAGTACGCAGAGAAACGTGCTGAAATGCAAACGCATCATGCGAAGGTTCAAGCTCTTGTGCTGGCGGATAACTTTGATGAAGCGGCGGCTAACGATCTTGCGAAAGAGATGGTTGAGCAACAATCTGAGCGTCGTGTACAAATGATGAAGAAAAAGCATGAGATGTTCAGCGTATTAACGGCTGAGCAAAAAGCAAAAGTGCAGGAGCTTCAGCAAGAGAGAATGCAAGAGTGTTCAGCTAAAATGGAAAAGCGCATGAAAAATAATTAATACGGTATTTCGTATTAATAGCGTCATACATTCATGATAAAAAAGCGGCTTAGCGTCGCTTTTTTTGTGTCTGCTGTTTGGAGCTCGCTAATGGGGCCACTCTAACGCTCTGATTTTCTGTCAGTGATGCTGTTATTGCCATACAACGCTACTGCTATACAACTTTACAGCTACACAACTTAGTTTTTTCAGCGTTCGCTTTTTTGGATATATATTCAAGCATCGATTTGCAGGTTATACTTTGTTCACTTCACACTCATTATTGGCATTATGAAACAAGAATACGCACGTTTGGTTACTATGGCCGCTTGGGCTGCAACGACAATTGCTTCGCTATTATTGATTGTAAAAATGGTGGCGTGGTGGATGACAGGATCGGTAAGCTTATTGGCTTCAGTGATCGATTCGCTGCTTGATATTGCAGCCTCGGTCGTCAACTTAATTGTGGTTCGATACTCCCTTCAGCCAGCAGATAAAGAGCATACTTTTGGTCATGGTAAAGCCGAATCATTAGCGGCGCTGGCTCAAGCGATGTTTATTTCGGGTTCGGCTTGTTTCTTGATCCTCAACGGCGTAGAGCGTTTCTTTAGACCGCACGAACTGAATTCTCCAGAGTACGGTATTTATGTCAGTTTCTTTGCCATTATCATGACGTTTGGACTGGTTCGTTTTCAAAAACACGTGGTGCAGAAAACCGGTAGCCAAGCCATTGCTGCGGATTCTTTGCATTATCAAACTGACCTCTATATGAATGCGGCGATTATGATTGCGCTAGGATTAAGCTGGTTTGGTATTGGTCAGGCGGACTCAGTATTTGCTGTCGGTATTGGGCTTTATATTCTCTATAGTGCATTTCAAATGGCCAATGAAGCGGTGCAATCTCTACTGGATCGCCAATTACCAGAAGAGGAGATCGAACAGATAAAGCAGGCTTCTATTTCAATTGATGGGGTTTTAGGTGTACACCAAGTTCGCACACGTATGTCTGGCCCTGTTCGCTTTATTCAACTGCATTTAGAGCTTGGAGATGAGATCGTGCTTATTGAAGCGCATCGCATTTCTGATCTCGTTGAAGCAAAGCTAATACACCTTTTCCCAGAAGCTGATGTATTAATTCATCAAGACCCATATTCCGTGGTGTTTGGCAGTGAAAAAGAGCAGAAGACTCAAGATTGGTGATGATTTTTATATAAGAAAAGAAGACAAATTTGTAGCCATTGACTATCTTTTCTGCAATATAAAGAAAACAAAGTGATTCTGATATGAATCAACAAAGTAAATGAGTAAAACTGTAATACTCTTACATAAGTAGATAAATTACATAATTTAGTGCGATTTGAGTGGTATTCCTGTTTGGTAAATGTAACATAGCGCACAAAATAACAGATTTAGTGAGTGGCAAATTACATGCGGCTCACACTAAAATTAATAATAGATTCCCAATAATCGAGGGTGAGCATGATTAAGAAGATCGGTGTTTTAACAAGTGGCGGCGACGCACCAGGTATGAATGCTGCAGTTCGTGGCGTAGTTCGTACTGCACTATCCGTTGGCATTGAAGTTTACGGTATTTATGATGGCTATTTAGGTCTTGTTGAAGACCGCATTGAGAAACTTGACCGTTCAAGTGTTTCTGATGTGATTAACCGTGGTGGTACTTTCTTAGGTTCTGCTCGCTTCCCTGAATTCAAAAATGTAGAAGTACGTGAAAAAGGCATCGAAAACCTTAAAAAACACGGTATCGAAGCACTTGTGGTTATTGGTGGTGACGGCTCTTACATGGGAGCGAAGAAACTAACTGAAATGGGTTATCCTTGTATCGGTCTTCCTGGCACTATCGATAATGATATCGCTGGTACGGATTACACTATCGGCTACCTAACGGCGTTGAACACTGTTATCGATGCGATTGACCGTCTACGTGATACATCTTCATCTCACCAACGTATCTCTATTGTTGAAATCATGGGTCGCCACTGTGGTGATTTGACTCTGACTTCAGCGATTGCTGGTGGTTGTGAATACATCATCACACCAGAAAATGGTTTAGACAAAGAAGCGTTGATCAAAAGCATTCTTGCGGGAATCGAAAAAGGTAAGAAGCACGCTATTATTGCCCTTACTGAATTGATGATGGACGCAAACGAACTAGCAAAAGAGATTGAAGCGGCAACAGGTCGTGAAACTCGTGCAACGGTTCTTGGTCACATTCAACGTGGTGGTCGTCCAACGGCATTTGACCGTGTTCTTGCTTCTCGCATGGGTAACTTTGCGGTACATCTTCTTATGGAAGGTGAAGGCGGTCGTTGTGTTGGTATCCAAAAAGAAGAGTTGGTTCACCACGATATCATCGACGCTATTGAGAACATGAAGCGCCCAGTGCGTAATGACCTGTTCAAAGTTGCTGAAGAGTTGTTCTAAGGTTTAGTTCAATTTAATGCAATATAAGCCGCTGCACAGCCAGCGGTTTTTTTGTATCTGTTGATTGGAGTTCCTGCTGCTTGGTCTTTTGTTCTCTCTTTTTCTATTTGTTTTGCTAAATATCTCAAAGCATTACCTTGTGATTTCTCGTCTTTCAGAACTTAACGTATACTCGTTGGCTACTCTTTTGTTGTATTTGGATATACCAAACGGATGATGCTTTCTCAATCAAATGGCTGCATGCCTTCTCTATCTTTGATGAACCGTATTTATGCAGCACTATTGCCACTGCTTCTCGTACTTGCAACGACGTTGAGTTCGCTTGCGTTTGCCGCCGACTCGAATCAATTAAGCGGTGTGAAAAGTGAAATATCTCGTCAGAAAAAAACACTCACCTCTCAGCAAAATCAATTAGATAAACTGCAAAAATCGCTAAAGAACCAAGAGCTGAGTATTGTTAATTTAGAGAAAGAGATTAAGCAGACTCGCAAGCACCTGGCAACGTCTGATGCGAACATCAAGAATTTGAAGAAGAAGATTCAAACTCTAGAAACTCAGAAGAAACAACAAACCGCTAAATTGGAGCAGTTAATTCAAGCTTATTATGTCACTGAAAGAGCAAAAGCATCGACGAGCATTCTGAATAATGGAGTGGAAGAGGATAGGATCAGCCAATACTTCCAACATCTTGCTCGTGCTCGTTCTGAAACCATCACCGCGCTAAATCACACCAGTGAGCAACTGATTAAAAGTCAACATCAGCTCAGTTTAGAAAAAGATCAGATAGCGGCACTGCTTAAGCAGCAAACGAAAAAACGCGATCAACTCACGAAAACGCAGTCCAAGCGTAAAAGTACCGTTGGAAGTATCAAAAGAAGTATTTCGGGAGATAAGAACTACTTAGCGGAGTTGCAGCGTAATGAGACGCGCTTGAAAGCTGAAATCGCCGCAGCAGCCAAACGAAACTCAATCCCGATGGACGGGCTGGCAAAGAAAAAAGGGCGCTTACCTTGGCCATTGAAAGGTAGAGTTCTACACAATTTTGGGACGAAGCAGACAGGGCAAATTAACTGGAAAGGGATTGTGATCAGTGCCAAATCGGGTCAGGCGGTTAAGTCGGTCTATTCTGGTACTGTCGTTTTTGCTGAGTATTTACGTGGGTACGGACTGGTGGTGCTGCTGGATCATGGCAAAGGTGATATGACGCTCTATGGTTACAATAAAGCGTTACTAAAAAAAGAGGGAGATAAAGTCGCAGCTGGAGAAACGATCGCCCTTGCAGGAGATACTGGTGGACAATCTCGATCTTCGCTTTACTTTGAAATTCGTCGTAATAGCCAAGCACAAAACCCTAAACGTTGGTTGGTGAAATAGAACCCTTTACATCGTAACCGCTAATTGATCTTCGATATTAGCGGTTCATTTCACTATTTATTGCGCGGTATCTATTGATAACAAGCGGTGACCGCTTCAATAAAACGTGTGACATCTTTCGTGGGTAAAGCGTTTATGCCTGCCGCCGCTTCTCTTCCTCCCCCCGTTGGGAATTGACTACAAATCTCGCCAGCCTTCCGCTTATTATTTAACGGTGCTCGTAATGAGACTTTAAAACTGCCATCACTGTTTTCTGTTAGTACCGCATGAGCGGAGTTCGGGCTTTCATTGGCGAGTTGGTTTCCAAATACGCCACTGATGCGTCTAGAGGTTGCCGTGTTTGGCAGTGAAAATACAGATAAAATAGAAGACTGGTAGAAGGGGGCTAAACTACAAATCGTTTTTATATCGTCTTGATACGCTTGTTGTAAAACATAGAAAGGGGAGTGGTGATCGTCTATGACTGCAAATGGTGATGAATACTGGAGCAGAGCTTGATATAAATCGGCAGGATGAAAGTGTAGATCTTCTAACTGCTCACCATAACCGTTGTAGTTAATTAAAGTGCCAAGCTCTTTCAATTGTGATTTTTGTAATGCATCAAACCCAGCGGTATCGGCTAATGCGTCGGCAATAGAAAGTAAGTTATCCCCATACGCCGCCGTAATGGCCCATGCATGGTATTTTCCATTTAACAGCTTATCGACAATCAAACCTGTGCATGTGTTCGGAGCCAGATCGATGTGTGCATCTAGGTTGTCTGCTTGAGGAATCTCCCCAGATTGGTGGTGATCAGCATAAAAAACATCAGCGCCTGAATCGATTAATTGATGCAGTGCTTTGCTGTTTTTTACCATCGAAATATCTAAGACCGTCACGCTATCTTCGCCACTGGTCGTGGGTAACTGAGCGAGTAAATTAATGTCGCGCTTTACACCTGTGATCAAGGTTGCGGTTTGAGGGGTAGCGAGGCGTAACTGTAGCAGAGCAATAATACCGTCGGCATCACCATTGAAGATATCGTAGTTCATGAAGGTCCATTTCTGATTGAGTTTATCAGCCTCTATCTTATGCAAGATAGGCCGTAAGTGGAAAATACGGATGTGTTATAAGGTAGAAGGCGTCAGGTCAGAAGCGGTGAGAAAAGTGATTGTTACTCACAACCACTCATTATTTAAAGGGTCAATTAAGCATTCATGACTTTTACGCCATCTTCTAATAGCTGTAATTGCTCAAACCCTTTCGCGGTGGCTTTAGGCTTCATTACGGTAATCATTTGTAGCATGCCTTGATGTACAACGGATTCTGTAATTTGAATTTTTGGCGACATCGCAGATTGATAACCAAGCCAACTTGAGGCAATTAAATGCAGCGTTGTCACTAATGGTTTTATCTCTTCTTCACTGACGGAAAGCAGTTCGATTTCAACAAATGCTCTTGTGATACTGACAAGGTTCGCTTGTAACTTGTCCTGCACTTCGATGTACTCTTCATGCAGTTTTTCATCACGAGAGAGAATTTCAGGCAGGTTTGCGTAGAAGAAGCGGTATTTCCACATTAAGGTGAAAATTGAATCGAGGTAGCTACGCAGCAATACTAGCGTCTCTTTTTGGCCTTCGATTGGGGTAAAACGCTCCAATAACTCAGCGGAGTAGAGAGCAAAAATTTCACGCACTATCTCTTGTTTGTTATTAAAGTGGTAGTAAAGGTTCCCAGGGCTGATCTCGATGTGCGCCGCAATGTGGTTGGTCGTGATATTACGTTCACCATTTTCATTAAAAAGATCTAGTGCTGCGAACACAATTTTATCGCGTGTCTTCATTTTCGTTAAATGCCCCTATCCATGTATATCGCAAGTATACCCACAGAACTCACTAAGAGCGAATCTCAGCCTGTGTTTTATCACTCATCGTACTTGCTGAGGATGTAAACACCGAACGACGCACTGGCGGAAAAATGGCGCAAAAAAAGCGCCCGTAGAAATACGGACGCTCTGTTTTGCGATTAAAAAGCCTTAAAAGAGTAAGTCTCTTTAATTATTTTAGTTTGAACGATTATTTAGTTAGAACTTCACCAGACATTTCAGCCGGGATTTCTAAACCAGATAGTGCAAGCATCGTTGGAGCTAGGTCAGAAAGCTTACCGCCTTCTTTAAATTCTAGATCTTTGTTACCTACGTAGATAAGCGGTACTGGCAAGTTAGTGTGCGCAGTGTGAACGCCACCTGTCTCCGGGTTAACCATCATTTCCGCGTTACCGTGGTCAGCCGTGATCAGCATTTGACCATCTACTTCTTTGATTGCAGCAACTACTTTACCGATGCACTCATCCAAAGCTTCCATCGCTTGAACTGCTGCATCGTATACGCCAGTGTGGCCAACCATGTCACAGTTAGGGAAGTTACAAACGATAGCGTCGTATTTGCCGCCCTTAATTGCTGCAACCAATTTTTCTGTTAGCTCAGGAGCACTCATCTCAGGTTGTAGGTCGTAAGTCGCGACTTTTGGAGAAGCTACAAGTTGACGCTCTTCGCCTTCAAATTCGTCTTCTTTACCGCCGTTGAAGAAGAAAGTTACGTGTGCGTATTTTTCAGTTTCAGAAATACGTAGCTGAGTTTTGCCTTCTTTAGACAACCACTCACCGTAAGTGTTTTCTAGTGATGCTGGTGGGAATGCGCAAAGTAGAGGGATGTTTGCAGCGTATTGAGTCAGCATAACAAAGTCGATTGCTGGGAATACGTTACGAGCGAAACCATCGAAATCAGGAACGAATGCACGAGTAATTTCACGCGCACGGTCAGCACGGTAGTTCATGAAGATAACCGCATCGCCTTCAACGATTGCTGCTGATGCTTCGCCTTCTGCTTTGATTTCAGTTGCTTGTACGAACTCATCGTTCTCTTCACGAGCGTATGCGGCTTCAAGGCCTGCAACCGCTGAATCAAAAGTGAATTCTGCTTTTGCTTCAGTAAGTAGCTCGTAAGATTTTTGTACGCGATCCCAGTTGTTATCACGATCCATTGCGTAGTAACGGCCAATTAGAGAAGCCACACGGCCTTTACCTAATTTAGCGAATAGATCTTGGAAGCGTTGCAGTGAGTTTTCTGCGCTGCGCGGTGGAGTATCACGTCCGTCTAGGAAGCAGTGTAGGTAAATTTTCTCTGCGCCACGCTCTGCTGCTGCTTCTACTGCTGCATAGATGTGATCTTCATGAGAGTGAACGCCACCAGGAGACATAAGACCCATGATGTGAACCGCTTTGTCTGCTTTAACGGCTTTGTCGATAGCGTTAACTAGCGTTTCGTTTTGTTGGAACTCGCCATCTGAGATAGATTTAGTGATACGAGTAAGATCTTGATAAACAACGCGACCAGCACCGATGTTAGTGTGACCAACTTCAGAGTTACCCATTTGACCATCAGGTAGACCTACATCTAAGCCAGAAGCTGAGATGAGAGTGTTAGGCTGGCTTGCCATTAGACCGTCAAGTACAGGTGTTTTTGCATTTGCGATTGCGTTGTCTTGGTTGTCTTCACGGTAACCGTAACCGTCAAGGATCACTAGAGCCATTGGCTTCTTAGCTGACATAGGACTGACCTCGTTCAATTCAAAGTAATTTTAAGAAATAAATTAGCGTAATTTTACTACAGTTTATAGTGGAAACTGTAGGCTAAGATCAAATAATGTTCGCAGTTTATCGTTGCTCGCTTTCATATATTGTCATTTTTTCTTTTGAACTCAGAGATTAGTACCACAATTCAACTGGATGGATGCAAGATAGATATCAAGAGGGGCTAAAAGAGTGGCTGTTCTTTTCGATGAGTTCTGCCGATACGAATAATCATTTACAACAGATCTCAATTATTGCTTAGAAATATTTTCCTCTCTCGCTTCGCGCTTATAACCTCGCTATACTCCCTGTCTAACTTTTTAGCCCGATATTGTAGAGTGCAGATATGCAAGAATACGTAGCATTTTTTCAAGAGAATATGATCCTAGCAATTGCGTGGATTGGTTTGGTTGTTGCAGTGATCATGAATATTGTGAAATCAACGACAGCAGCATACAAAGAGATCAACTCAGCGGAAACCACACAACTGATGAACCGTGAAAATGGTGTGGTTGTGGATATCCGTACTAAAGATGAGTTCAAGAAAGGGCATATTACGGACGCAGTTCACATTTTACCGTCTGATATCAAAGCGGGTAACTTTGGTAGCCTTGAAAACCATAAAGCTGACCCAATCATTGTTGTATGCAAGACAGGCCAAACGGCTGTCGAAAGTGCAAACCTTATGGCAAAAGCAGGTTTTGAAAATGTTAACTTGCTGCAAAATGGTTTAGCAGGTTGGAGCGAAGCAAACATGCCACTAATACGTGGTAAAAAATAGTTCGCTCTATTAATTGGTTTTATTTATGCAATGACTGGGCAAAATCTCGGCACTTATCCCTAAGAGTTGTGATGCTTTCCACGTAATGGAGGCTTAATCTAGTCATTGTAATGGAGCTCGGGTAGTCTCTTTTTATTCGCTTAAAGGCAGACACACCAACAGATTCTCTATTTTGAGTAAGTATTTTAAGGATTAAGAAAATGGCTGAAGCAGCACCTCAAGAAGCACAACAACAATTTGCAATCCAACGTATCTTCCTAAAAGACGTTTCATTTGAAGCGCCTAACTCACCAAACATGTTCCAAAAAGAGTGGAACCCAGATGTTAAGCTAGATCTTGACACTCAAAGCCGTGAGCTAGGTGAAGGCGTTTACGAAGTAATTCTACGTTTAACGGTAACGGTTAAGAATGAAGAAGAAACAGCATTCTTATGTGAAGTTCAACAAGGTGGTATCTTCACTGCTGGTGAAATGGAAGCTGGACAACTTGCACATTGCCTAGGCGCTTTCTGCCCGAACATCCTATTCCCATATGCTCGTGAAACAATCTCTAGCCTAGTGGTTAAAGGTACGTTCCCACAATTGAACCTTGCTCCAGTTAACTTCGATGCATTGTTCATGAACTACCTACAAAACCAAGCTCAACAAGCTGAAGCTCAACCTGAAGCATAATTGAGACCAGACATTAGAGAAGGTTAGAGCCGCGATGTAATGTTGCAATAATCTTCTCTTGAAAGCTTTTTAAATGCACAGAGCCACAATGATTTATTGAGATCATTAGAGCGATGTGCATTTTTTATTTATACTAGCCAATAAATAACGCTGAACGTAGCGACCAATAATCAGGTGAAACAATGACAGACTCTCAAGACTCTAATTCTCAAAAACCGAATTCTCAAAAGCAGAATGCTCAAAATTCGCTAGATCAGCAAAACGCAAAAGCATCTGGTCATGACGTTTATGGTAAAGAGATTGCGATGACCGTGATTGGTGCTGGTTCTTATGGAACATCTCTGGCGATCTCTTTGGCGCGTAATGGGGCAAATGTCGTCATTTGGGGACATGAAGAGAGCCACATGGCGCAACTTGAAGCAGATCGTGCCAACCATGAATTCTTACCAGGAATCGATTTCCCTGAAACACTGATTGTTGAATCGGATTTAGAAAAAGCGGTACAAGCCAGCCAAGATCTTTTGATTGTCGTGCCGAGCCATGTTTTTGGCATTGTACTTAACAGCTTGAAGCCTCACTTGCGCAGCGATACTCGTATCTGTTGGGCAACCAAAGGGCTTGAACCTGAAACGGGTCGCTTGCTTAAAGAAGTGGCGCATGATGCGGTCGGTGATGGCTACTCATTAGCGGTACTGTCTGGTCCAACGTTTGCGAAAGAGTTGGCAATGGGAATGCCAACGGCGATTTCAGTGGCCTCTCCAGATGAACAATTTGTCGCTGACCTCCAAGAGAAAATCCACTGTAGCAAAACCTTCCGTGTATACGCGAACAGCGACTTTACGGGAATGCAGTTAGGTGGAGCCGTGAAAAACGTAATCGCTATTGGTGCTGGTATGTCCGATGGTATTGGTTTTGGTGCTAATGCTCGTACAGCGCTGATCACGCGTGGTCTGGCTGAAATGTGTCGTTTAGGCGCTGCATTAGGAGCGCAACCTGAAACCTTTATGGGTATGGCTGGATTAGGCGACTTGGTGCTCACTTGTACCGATAACCAATCGCGTAACCGCCGCTTTGGGCTAGCGCTAGGTTCGGGTAAAGATGTCGATACCGCACAACAAGAAATTGGTCAGGTGGTGGAAGGCTATCGCAATACCAAAGAGGTGTGGATGTTGGCAAATCGCATGGGTGTTGAGATGCCAATTGTTGACCAAATTTATCAAGTATTGTATCAAGGTAAAGATGCACATCTTGCTGCTCAAGATCTGTTAGCGCGAGATAAGAAATCAGAAGCATAAAAACAGAAAAGAATAGCTAAAGGGAGCGAAAAGCTCCCTATGGTGAAATGAGTGAGCTAGAGCTTAAAACACGGACGACTGGAACCGATTCATGAAACATTGCGAAAAACAGAAAGTATGGAAATCAATCGTACGCGAAGCGCGTGAACAGTCGGAACAAGAGCCGATGCTAGCAAGCTTCTACCATGCAACGATTATTAATCACGATAGCCTTGCCTCTGCATTGAGCTATATTTTGGCGAATAAGCTAAAAACCGCATCTATGCCTGCAATGGCGGTTCGTGAAGTGGTTGAACAAGCTTTTGAGCAAGACCCGAAGATCATGGAATCCGCAGCTTGTGATATTTGTGCGACTGTTACGCGAGATCCTGCTGTTGCAATGTATTCAATGCCACTGTTGTACTTGAAGGGTTATCACGCGCTACAAGGCTATCGCGTTGCGAATTGGTTGTGGAAACAGGGGCGAATTGCTCTTGCGACCTACTTACAAAACCAAATATCAGTCGCATGCCAAGTTGATATTCACCCTGCTGCGCGTATTGGCCGCGGGATCATGCTCGATCATGCTACAGGTATTGTGATAGGCGAAACTGCAGTGGTTGAAAATGATGTGTCTATCCTGCAAGACGTGACGCTAGGTGGTACGGGTAAAGAGTGCGGTGATCGTCATCCTAAAATTCGCGAAGGCGTCATGATTGGTGCTGGGGCTAAAATTCTAGGTAACATCGAAGTGGGAGAAGGGGCGAAAATTGGCTCATGCTCGGTTGTACTTCAAGCGGTTCCTGCACATACAACGGTTGCGGGTGTTCCGGCTAAGATTGTGGGTAAACCTAAGAGCAGTAAGCCTTCGCTCGATATGGACCAGCAGTTTAACGGTAAATCACAAAGCTTTACGGGTGGGGATGGTATCTAGACGTTCTGTTTCGAGCCTCTTCTTGTTTGATGTTAGTGGTAGCGTTGTTTATCTTTTATTAAAGAGTCGCCACTAACATCAATACGGCTGCCTATGAATCTATATCAAAACCCGCTAGAGAAACTCTATATCGACATCCTATATTGACCTTATGCGTGATGAGTCTCGATACCATGCTCCTCTCTTCTTAGCTTTAATGCATAGAGATAACCGCAAACGCCACCAAGTACATTCCCCAGAGCGATACCTATAAATAAGCCTTCAATACCGTAGAGTAAACTCCCGACCCATGCGGTTGGTAGAGTGAATACAAACAGACGCATGAAGCTCCAACGAAATGCTTTCATCGGTTGATGCATCGCATTTAACCCGCTCACTAACATCATCAAAATCCCCTGAAAACCGTAGCTAAAAGGCACGACTAAAAGGTAGTGCCACAGTAAATCTCTCACGCTTTGCTCTTGAGAAAACAGAGCGGAAAGTGGAATGCTAAGCGGCACCATCATGACAAAAATGATCAGTTGGAAAACAATTGAAAAACGCATACTCAGGAAAAGAGCATTGAAACTACGTTGTGGTTTCTTGGCCCCTAGATTTTGAGCCATAAAAGGGGTGAGGGCGGAAGTGAGCGCCATTAATACGATAATTAAGATAGATTCAATTCGTTGTGCTGCGCCATAAGCCGCGACAGCAGCCGTACCATGACTCGCAAGCAGCATCATCAAGATAGCACCACAAAGAGGATTCATTGCACTCGATAGAGCCGCAGGCGTGCCGACTTTTAGGATTAACTTCCAATCATTGAACATAGTTGATAAGCGAGGGGGAGCCAGTAGTTTTTCACGCAGAATCAGAACATAGAATGATCCCCCTAACGCTCCAAACCAACTGAAAGCACTTGCAATCGCTGCACCTTGAATCCCAAGTTCAGGGAATGGGCCATAACCAAAAATAAGCAATGGGTCGAGAATTCCGTTGATAAGTCCAGCGAGCATCATGATTTTGGCAGGGGTTTTAGTATCTCCAGTGGCACGAATGGCGCTATTGCCCGCCATCGGGATCACTAGCAATGGGATGGTGAGATACCAAACCTGCATATATTGCTCAATCAAAGGGATCAGCTCTTGCTCTGCACCAAGCATTAAGAACAGAGGTTCAATGGTGAAAAAACCGAGCGTAGACGTTAGCGCGACAAGTAACACCGCAAGTAATAAACCGTGGCTAGTAAATCGAGCCGCAGAGTGTGCATCGCCCTGTCCAAGTAGACGACCAATGCTTGTCGATAACCCAATCCCAATACCCATGGTGATGCAGTTCACGCCAAACGTGACGGGAAAAGTAAAACTGATCGCCGCGAGCGCTTGAGTACCGAGTAACGAGATAAAGAAAGTATCCACTAAGTTAAACATCAAGATCGCCACCAAGCCGAAAATCATCGGGATGGTCATTTGGCGCAGCACATTGGTGATAGGGGCGGTCAGTAAGCCGTGCTTATCTTGCATGAATAACCTTTACTCTATGGAAATCCGCTCTGTAGCCAGTTAGCTCGTAGCTATTAGTTTTAAGACAATTAGCTCTATGGCTATTAGTTTTATGACAATTAGCTTTATGACAACTAGCGTTATGAAAAAATGAGCGTTATGAAAACGTGTCTCTGGGAAGTGAGTAGGATACAGGATACAAAGTGGAGATTATAGAATGCACCGCGCTTATTTAAACACTCATCAAGCTCTTATCTATTCCCCCTCGAAGTCGGCAGGAAGAGTTGAAAATCTCTCTTGCGTGGATTCCTTATTCAATACGATTAAAACTTTGATCTATTTCGTTATATTAATCACACTTTTTAATTGCTGACCCCTTGGGTTATCAGGGATCGCACCCCACTTAATATTCACTAGTCGACAAATCGACATTCATCAAATTAACCTCAATCAGGAGAGACGACCAATGAACATTCGTCCTTTACACGATCGCGTAATCGTTGAACGCCAAGAAGTTGAATCAAAATCTGCTGGTGGCATCGTGCTAACTGGTGCTGCTGTTGAGAAATCAACTCGCGGTATTATTCTAGCGGTAGGCAAAGGCCGCATTTTAGAAAATGGCTCAGTTCAACCACTGGATGTTAAAGTTGGTGATAGCGTTATTTTTGCAGAAGGCTACAGCACTAAATCTGAAAAAATCGACGGCAAAGAAGTGTTGATCATGTCTGAAAACGACATCATGGCTATTGTTGAATAACCAGCACTCGTTGAGTAATTCGTTTTTCGAATTCTACTAATTAGATAAAAAACAGATTTAAAAAGGAAAATAAAGATGGCTGCTAAAGACGTTAAATTTGGTAACGACGCACGAATCAAAATGCTAGAAGGTGTAAACGTTCTGGCTGACGCGGTAAAAGTAACATTAGGTCCTAAAGGCCGTAACGTTGTACTAGACAAATCATTTGGTGCTCCAACCATTACTAAAGATGGTGTTTCTGTTGCTCGTGAAATTGAACTTGAAGATAAGTTCCAAAACATGGGCGCACAAATGGTTAAAGAAGTGGCTTCGCAAGCGAATGACGCGGCGGGTGACGGAACAACAACTGCAACAGTACTTGCACAATCAATCATTGCTGAAGGCCTAAAAGCGGTTGCTGCTGGCATGAACCCAATGGATCTTAAGCGCGGTATCGATAAAGCGGTTGTGGCTGCTGTTGAAGCACTGAAAGAACTATCAGTTCCATGTGAAGATACAAAAGCTATCGCACAAGTGGGTACTATCTCTGCTAACTCTGATTCTACTGTGGGCAACTTGATTGCTGAAGCAATGGAAAAAGTAGGCCGCGATGGTGTTATCACAGTTGAAGAAGGTCAAGCTCTACAAGATGAGCTAGACGTTGTTGAAGGTATGCAGTTCGACCGTGGTTACCTATCTCCTTACTTCATCAATAATCAAGAAGCGGGCAGTGTTGATCTAGAAAGCCCATTTGTTCTTCTTATTGATAAGAAAGTATCGAACATCCGTGAACTACTTCCAACACTAGAAGCAGTAGCAAAAGCGTCTCGTCCACTTCTTATTCTTGCTGAAGATGTAGAAGGCGAAGCGCTTGCAACTCTTGTTGTGAACAACATGCGTGGCATCGTGAAAGTGGCTGCTGTTAAAGCGCCTGGTTTCGGTGACCGTCGTAAAGCAATGCTTCAAGATATCGCTATTCTTACTGGTGGTACGGTTATTTCTGAAGAGATCGGTCTAGATCTTGAAAAAGTAACGCTAGAAGATCTTGGTCAAGCAAAACGTATCTCTATCACTAAAGAGACATCAACGATCATTGATGGCGCTGGTGAAGAAGTGATGATCCAAGGTCGCGTTGCTCAAATTCGTCAACAAGTTGAAGATGCAACTTCAGACTACGACAAAGAGAAACTTCAAGAGCGCGTAGCGAAACTAGCTGGCGGTGTTGCAGTAATCAAAGTTGGCGCAGCAACTGAAGTTGAGATGAAAGAGAAGAAAGACCGCGTAGAAGATGCACTTCACGCAACTCGCGCAGCGGTTGAAGAAGGTGTGGTTGCTGGTGGTGGTGTTGCACTTATCCGCGCTGCATCTAAAGTTGCCGACCTTGTTGGTGATAACGAAGAGCAAAATGTGGGTATCCGCGTAGCACTTCGTGCGATGGAATCTCCTATCCGTCAAATCACGAAGAATGCAGGCGAAGAAGACTCTGTTGTTGCTAACAACGTTCGCGCTGGCGAAGGTAACTACGGTTACAACGCGGCAACGGGCGAATACGGTGATATGATCGCAATGGGTATTCTTGACCCAACTAAAGTAACGCGCTCTGCACTTCAGTTCGCAGCATCAGTTGCGGGTCTTATGATCACAACAGAAGCGATGGTAACAGATAAGCCTCAAGATTCTGCTGCTGCAATGCCTGATATGGGTGGCATGGGCGGTATGGGTGGAATGGGCGGCATGATGTAAGCCGACAGACTTCCTGTCTTGATTCGAAAGCCGAAGGTTCATGCCTTCGGCTTTTTTATTGCTTGCGGTTTTGTTGTGCGCGTTTAAAAAGTCTGCACTTACAATGATAAGGGCTATAGTTATATAAGTGGTAAGTTGCACATCTAGTGTTGTTTTTGAGTACTTACCTCAACGATCAATCATGACTTGGTATTAACATTAGTGATTGATAATACATATAAAATAAAGCCTTAAATAAATAGGGCTAACTATAGCCAGTGGAGATTTTTATCATGAATAAACTACTTTCAGTTCTTGCTGTATCGGCAGCAGTCGCTTCTCCTATTGCTCTTGCTGATAGTGCGCCTGTCATGTTCTCATCAATCAATGACTTTAATGCACCATCAAACACCAGTGTAAAAGGTGTTCGTGTTGCAGCCCTTCATGGTCAGGTTGATGAAGTGAAAGGTCTGGATATCGCAATAATTGGTATGTCGGAAACTCAGAAAACTACGGGTGTTAACTTAGGTTTCTTTGGTGCGGCTAAAGTTAACCAAGAGATGACGGGTGCGTCGTTGGGTTTCTTTAACTGGATGGGCGGTGATATGACGGGAGCGAACATTGGTGCTGTGAACATTACTAATAATGTGAAAGGCGCTAACGTGAGTTTTGTGAACTATTCAGAAGGTAACACTTTGGTTGATTTTGGTGCGGCAAACTTCTCTGATGCATCAACTGTCCAACTTGGCTTCTTCAATAAAACGGCGAAAATAGAAGGCGTTCAAGTTGGCTTGATCAACTGTGCTGACAATGGCTTCTTTAAGTGCTTCCCAATCATTAACTTTGCGAAGTAATTGAAATATTAGGGCATTTGAAGTCAAATTTCAGATGCCTCTTGATACGAAATGTTTCTTGATACGAATAGATAAGCCCAGACGCGCGTTGTGTGTCTGGGCTTTTTTGATTACGGCTTGTTGGGTTTATTTTTTATTGGGCGGTACTGGTCTTTGGCGAAACTTTTGGTGTACGCCTCGGCGTAAGCTTTTAAAGGAGTTCTCGGCTTTATCAACACCTAAAAGAACAGAAAGCGCTAATAGAGTGATTACGACAGATTGCTGTAAGTAACCTAGACCTATCATCATGCCAAGCGCGGCCAGCATCCAAATGATAGCGGCAGATGTCACGCCATGTATTTTCCCATCGAGTGTCATCATTACTCCCGCGCCTAAGAAACCGACGCCAGTAATAATTTGGCCTAGTACTCTCGCTTGATCAAGTGTGTTCGGTGATAAAGATATCGCCATCGACATGAAGAAGTAGGTGCCAGCTATAATGAGTATCGATGTTCTTATTCCTACGGGTTTACCACGAGTTTGTCTTTCAACCCCAATGAGTACTCCGTTTATCGCACAACACATTAAAGCTGACCAACTAAACGGGCCAAGATCTAAAACTGAAACGATGGGTTGCATGGTCAGCTCCTAAATTGCGGAGTATGCATGGAAAAGTATAGCTAATCGAATCAGAAAATTAGTAGTGACGATAAAAATATCGACTTACTCTAAATGCAGATCGAGTGGTGTTTTGCTTTTTCTTCCTCCTATCTCCCGTGTGAGCTTTGGCACTAGGTAGCCAGACACTTGCTCCATCACTTCTGCCATTATTTTTTTCGCCTCATTATCTGAGATATAAAAATGAGCAGCGCCTTGAACTTTGTCTAAAACATGCAGGTAGTATGGCAATATACCTGCATCAAATAGGGTATTGCTTAAGTTGACTTGTGCTGATGCTGAGTCGTTGACACCTTTTAGCATGACTCCTTGGTTAAGAAGAGTGACATTGGCTGCTTTGAGTTTCGTGAGCCTTTCTTTTAGCTCTGCGTTGATCTCGTTGGCGTGGTTGATATGCGTAACTAGGATCGTCTGTAGCGATGTCTGTTTGAGTATGGAGCATAGCTCATCAGTAATTCTAGCGGGAATCACCACCGGTAATCGACTATGAATACGCAGACGTTTGACGTGAGGAATCTTTTCTATCTCGGCCACTAACCATTCAAGTTCGTGATCTTTCGCCATGAGAGGATCGCCACCTGACAATATGATCTCATTGATCTCAGGTTGCTGAGCAATATAGCTAAGGCTCTGCTGCCAAACCTGTTTGCTGCCTTTGTTTTCTTGATAGGGAAAATGGCGACGGAAGCAGTAGCGACAATTAACGGCGCAGCCGCCTTTCACTATCATTAATGCTCGATTCTTATATTTATGCAGTAACCCTGGTGTTTCGTTGCCTTGCTCTTCCAGTGGATCTGTGGAGTAGCCAGGGTGAACTTCAAACTCTTCGCTTAGAGGAAGCACTTGGCGTAGCAATGGATCGTGAGGGTTGCCTGTTTCCATACGCTCAATGAAGCTTTGTGGCACACGTTGAGCAAATAAATGTTTCGCTTCGAAGCCTTTTTTCCAATGCAGAGGGTCAATTTCTAGCTGTTCTAGGAGTTTTGCGGGGTCTGAGATCGCATTCGATAGCTGTTTGAGCCAGTTTTGCTCAACAGATTCGGCTTTTCGGGTTATTATATGCGGCATTGAAATTAACTCAAAGATGTGGAAGATATAATCATGGCGACAGTAAGCACCAATGAATTCAAAGGCGGTTTAAAGTTCATGTTAGATAACGAGCCTTGCTCAATTATCGACAATGAATACGTTAAGCCAGGTAAAGGCCAAGCGTTTAACCGTGTAAAACTTCGTAAACTGCTGTCAGGCAAAGTGTTAGAGAAAACATTCAAATCAGGTGAAAGCTTCGAGCTTGCTGATGTTGTTGATATCGAATTAGCTTACCTATACAACGATGGCGAATTCTACCACTTTATGGACAATGACACATTTGAACAAATCGCCGCTGATGTAAAAGCTGTGGGTGATATGACTAAATGGTTGGTTGAAAACGATGTTTGTACTCTAACATTGTGGAATGATAACCCTATCACGGTTACTCCACCAAACTTTGTTGAAATCGAAGTAACAGAAACTGATCCTGGCCTAAAGGGCGACACTCAAGGTACTGGTGGTAAACCAGCGACGCTTGCAACAGGTGCTGTTGTTCGTGTTCCTCTATTCATTGCGATTGGCGAAGTCGTTAAAGTTGACACTCGTAGCGGTGAATACGTTGGTCGTGTGAAGTAATCTTCTTTAAGTAAGGTTACTAAGCATAAAGGTCACTTCGGTGGCCTTTTTTGTTACCTGAAACATTTTTGTTATCTGTACTTTTTTATCTGAAACCTATAGTTATCCGGAACATGGATAAAAAAAGAGCCCAGTAACGAATGACTGAGCTCTTTGATTTTCTATCTATGAATTAGATCATGAAGATGAAAATAACCGCTAATGCTGAGATTAAGCCAGCAAAGAAGTAACAAGCAATTTTGCCTGCAACACCTGCATGAATCTTAAGATCGTGCATACCGTGATGTACGCGGTGCATTGCATGCCACATTGGCAACGCTAGAGTACCGATAATGAATAGAGCGCCGATGATGCTCGTTGCAAATTCAGATACACGTTCGTAGCTCATCGCTTCAGCATCAATAATACCCAGAGGAGCAAGGATACCAAGAACCAAAATAGTCACTGGTGTGATCATTGCAAACCATGAACCGCCAGCGCCAAACAAGCCCCACCATACTGGTTCATCTGAACGTTTTGGGTTTTTATTTACCTGATAATTGTTAGACACACTCAGCTCCTTAAACCACAATGAGAACAATCAGTGAAATGAACGCAACAGCGGCCCACTGAGTTAGAACGATAATCTTCTTATCGACAAGTTTGCCTTTTATGCGAATAGGCATTACTTGAGGCATCATGCTGAAGAAGGTTTGCGCGTGTAATAGGCTACCTAATAGAGCGACGATGTTAATCGCCACAACAATTGGGTTTGCCATAAAACTTAACCATGTATCCCATGCTTCTGGGCCTTTTACTAAGCTACCCAAACCAAAAGTCAGGAACAGAGTAAATAGGATCAAAGGTAATACAGTGGCTTCACGCATCATGTAAAAACGGTAGAAAGAGCTAGATTTCCACCACGTGCGCTTCATTTCACGAACATAAGGCTTACGATTAGTCATCTTATGCGTCCTCTTTGCTTGTTTCTACTGATGTTGGTTGGCCATCAGGTTTAAGCATTGCGATCACGAAATCCATTGAAGATTCGATTTTGCCTTGGTTTACCGCTGCCGCAGGATCAACGCTCTTCGGACAAACTTCAGAACAGTAACCGACGAAAGTACAACCCCAAGCACCGTTTTCACCATTGATAAGCTTCATACGTTCAGCTTTTCCGTTATCACGGCTATCAAGGTTGTAACGGTGAGCCATCGTTAATGCCGCAGGGCCGATGAATTCAGGGTTTAAACCAAATTGTGGACATGCTGCGTAACACAGACCACAGTTAATACAGCCAGCGAACTGTTTGTATTTTGCCATTTGCGCAGGCGTTTGGTTATTTGGACCATCTTCTACAGTGCGGTCATTACCAATGATGTAAGGCTTAATTGCTTCTAAACGCTCAATAAATGGCGTCATATCAACGATTAAATCTTTCTCAATAGCAAAGTTTGCTAGAGGCTCAATGGTTACGCCATTTGGATAATCACGTAGGAAGCTCTTACATGCTAATTTTGGAACGTTGTTCACCATGATGCCGCAAGAGCCACAAATCGCCATACGACAAGACCAACGGTAAGATAGGTCTTTGTCTAGGTTGTCTTTGATATAGCCAATTGCATCAAGCACTGACATGGTTTCATCAAACGGCACATCAAAAGATTGCATGTACGGTTCGTTATCTTTTTCAGGGTCGTAGCGCAGAATATCTACTTTTTGGATACGATTTGCTGACATTATTTTTGCTCCTCGGCAGACTGTTCTTGGTTTGCTTTCGCTTCTTCAGCTGCGGCTTTCTCGGCAGCTTCACCATACAGACGTGCTTTTGGTTGCGATTTAGTAATAGTTACACCGCTGTAATCGATCGTTGGTGCAGCGTCTTCTTGGTAGAATGCTAAAGAGTGCTTGAGGAAGTTAACATCATCACGTTCTGTGCAACCTTCATCTAGACGTTGGTGTGCACCACGAGACTCTTTACGAAGGATTGCTGAACATGCCATTGCTTCTGCCACTTCAAGGCCGTATCCCACTTCAATTGCATAAAGAAGGTCAGTATTGAATACTTTGCCTTTATCTTTAATGCTGATGCGTTTGTAACGTTCTTTTAGCTCGCTGATCTTATCGATCGTCGCTTGCATTAAATCTTCTTGACGGTAGATACCACAACCCGCTTCCATGGTGTGTCCCATTTCAGTACGGATTGTTGCCCAGTTTTCGTCGCCTTCTTGATTCATCAAACCTGCAATACGATCTTCAACCGCTTTTACTTGCTTAGCGATAGACTCATCGTTCCAGCCTTTGAATTCAGCGGCACGTTTCACGGCGTTTTCACCGGCAACTCGACCGAATACAACGAATTCTGCTAGAGAGTTAGAGCCAAGACGGTTTGCACCGTGAAGACCAACTGAAGCACATTCACCTACTGCAAACAGACCTTTAATGCGAGTTTCACATAGGCCGTCAGTTTCAATACCACCCATGGTGTAGTGAACGGTAGGACGAATTGGAATCGGTTCTTTTGCTGGATCAACGTTAACGTACGCTTTTGCCAATTCACAAATGAACGGTAGACGTTCTTGCAGGTAATCTTCACCTAGGTGACGAAGATCTAGGTGTACAACATCACCTAGTGCATGCTTGATTGTGTTGCCTTTTTGCTGCTCATGCCAGAATGCTTGAGATACTTTGTCTCGTGGGCCAAGTTCCATGTACTTGTTCTTTGGCTCGCCAACGGGTGTTTCTGGTCCCATGCCGTAATCTTGTAGGTAACGGTAACCATTTTTGTTGACGATAATACCGCCTTCACCACGACAACCTTCAGTCATCAAGATGCCTGTACCTGGTAAGCCAGTTGGGTGGTATTGAACAAATTCCATATCACGCAGTGGAACGCCGTGACGATAAGCCATCGCCATGCCGTCGCCCGTTACGATGCCACCATTTGTATTACAGTGGTAAACTCGACCTGCGCCACCTGTTGCTAATACAACAGATTTTGCTTTGATCGTAACCAGTTCACCTTCCGACATATGGATAGCGATAAGGCCTTGAACTTCGCCGCCTTCAACCAATAGGTCAACCACGAAGTATTCATCAAATCGGTTGATTTGATCGTATTTCATCGATGTTTGGAATAGAGTGTGAAGCATGTGGAAGCCAGTTTTATCAGCCGCGAACCACGTTCTTTCGACTTTCATGCCTCCAAATCGGCGTACATTGACGTCGCCGTTCTCTTTACGACTCCATGGGCAACCCCATTGTTCCATTTGAACCATTTCACGAGTTGCACTTTTTACAAAGTATTCAACAACATCCTGTTCACATAGCCAGTCACCACCGCCAACGGTATCGTTGAAGTGATTGTCTAGGCTGTCTTCTTCCTTGATAACTGCTGCTGAACCACCTTCTGCAGCCACCGTGTGAGAGCGCATTGGGTAAACTTTAGAAATCAGAGCGACCTCTAAGTCAGGGTTTGCTTCTGCGGCTGCGATTGCAGTACGTAAACCAGCGCCGCCAGCGCCGATGACTGCGATATCTGTGGTGATAGTCTTCACAGTTATCCTCCAGTGTATGTGAGTTTTAAATTAACTCACTTGTTATAGTAAAAGGCTTGCTTATCGAGTTTTTTAATAATAAGCCTTAAGTGGTAGTGGGTATTCTAAAAGAGCCATGTGAACAAAAAATTGATGCTGCTAGGTTTTTTCTTCGGTAGTGAAATCGTAAGCATACTATTTGTTTTTTGTGTGATTTGAATCACATTCAATTGTGGATTTATTGGATGGTAGCGTTAGAATTCGCATAACTTTTGTTTATGTGTAACTCGATATGATTGGTTCAGATTGGCAACCCTCCGCTTCAATAGCTAAATTACAACAACGTGCATTATTGCTGGCTTCAATTCGACAGTTTTTTGCAGAACGTCAGGTTCTTGAAGTTGAGACACCTGCGATTAGTCATGCAACCGTAACGGATGTACACCTACATACTTTTCAAACTGATTTTATTGGCCCTGGCTATGCTGACGGTAGTCATCTTTATCTGATGACCAGTCCTGAATTTCATATGAAACGCTTACTGGCGGCTGGGAGTGGTTGTATTTACCAGATAGGAAAAGCATTCCGTAATGAGGAGAATGGTCGCTATCATAATCCTGAATTCACGATGTTGGAGTGGTATCGCGTTGGATTTGATCATCATGATCTAATGGCTGAAATGGACGCATTATTACAGCAAGTTCTTCAATGTGAAGCTGCTGAGAAAATGACGTATCAGAACGCATTTTTACAGGTTCTAGGGGTTTGCCCACTTGAAGCGTCGATGCAGCAACTTAAAGTTGTGGCGAATGAATTAGGCTTGAGTGATATTGCGGAGCCAGAAGAGGATAGAGATACACTACTGCAACTTCTGTTCAGCGTTGGGGTTGAAAACAAAATTGGATTGCAAGTTCCTGCCATTGTGTATGATTTCCCTGCGTCACAAGCGGCATTGGCTCGAATTAATAAGCAAGATCCGAGAGTTGCTGATCGTTTTGAAGTCTATTTCAAAGGTATCGAGCTTGCGAATGGTTTTCATGAGCTTGATGATGCAAAAGAGCAATTGGCTCGGTTTGAAGCGGATAATCAAAAACGAGTGGAGATGGGATTATCACCACAGCCTATCGATCACCACTTGATTGCGGCGCTAGAGGCTGGATTACCAGCATGTGCGGGCGTTGCTCTGGGGATTGATCGCTTAATTATGCTCGCGTTGAATTGTGATCACATTGATGATGTCACGGCATTTCCGTTCCCAAAAGCCTAGTCATCGGTCAATATAGTGTGACTGATTAAAGCCATTGCACTTAGCGTGTTATGGCTTTTTTTGTTTTCAGTATTCGATTTCTAGCTCACTAATATTCCCGTTCCGACAACGGCTAAAATCGCACCGCACCATGCATATCGATTGGGTCTTTTTTTTGTATATACCCAGAGAAGAGGCAACAGCATGATAGGTGTGGTAGAAGAGAGCAGGGCGACCATTCCTACGTTTCCTTCTTGTAGCGCATACAAAATCAGAGTCATACCCACGGCCATTGCTAAAAAGCCATTGAGAGCGGTGATACCTAACATCTTTCCTGTCATTGGGTTTATTGGACGAGCCAACTTCGCGCCACTGAGACGGAATAGACTGTGGGCAAGAAAAGCGGTGATCATACGAATGGCGGATGCTGCAACGGGATCGATACTTGTCTGCATGACGGGTTTAGCAATAATTCCCCCTAAAGCTTGGCATATCGCAGCGGTAAGACCTAATCCGACGCCCACCCAAATCTTCCCTTTGATTGATTCCAGTTCATGGGTATTCGCTTTTTTTCCGAAGAAAATGGCGGTGATGACTCCTAAGAAAACCAATACGGCCCCAACAAGCTCAGTGCCTTGCATGGTTTCGCTAAATAGGAAGTATCCTAAAATGGCAGAGAAGACCGCATGGCAAGAGAATAGAAGCCCAGCTGGCCTTGGACCCATTCGATTTAAACAAGCGAAAAGAGCGGTGTCACCGATAAAAATGCCAATTAAACCTGACAGCATCATTGGAGTGATAAGGTGAGGTTCAACGCTTGACCACCCTCCAGTCGCAAAAGCCATGGATGAAAGAATTAAAGCGGTGCAACCCATACGCCAACGGCTATAGGCAAATGTTCCAAGATGACGAGCAGGAGAGACAGATAATAGGCTTGAGATCGCCCATAGAAAAGCCGCTGCAAGCGCTAACCATTCAAATCCCATGTGAACAACATCCTTGTGATTGGGATAAATTAGCTCATAAATATGCATGAAACCGAGCTGAGAACAAAGCGATTCTTATGAAAAGGATCGCTTTGTTTCAGTCTCGGTAGCGGTATTACGGATATTAAAAGATGTACGTTTGGGCGTTATACCTTAAAACGTTCCACATCTTGACGCATAGATTCAGCGGCTTTGCTCATATCGTTCGAGCTATTACGGCTACTCTCTGCTTGATGGGCAAGATCGTCAGAAGCATCTTTAATACCTTGGGTGTTACGGCTGATATCTTCACTTACCGCGCGTTGCTCTTCGGCAGCACTTGCGATTTGTAGAGCCATATCATTGATTTCAGTGATTGCTTGAGTGATTTTGGTTAAGCTGCCATGCGCTTGCTCAGCAAAGCCAACGCTGTTCTCTGCCAGTTGAGTACTGGTTGTCATGCTTTCAACGGCATGTTCAGTATTCTTCTGCAGAGTATCAATCATGACGCGGATCTCTTCTGTTGAGCCGTGCGTTCTTTGGCTGAGTACTCGTACCTCATCAGCAACTACAGCAAAGCCTCGACCTTGTTCACCAGCGCGAGCTGCTTCGATTGCCGCATTTAACGCAAGTAAGTTGGTCTGTTCAGCAATACCTTGGATGGTTGATAGGATCTGGTTGATGCTTTGCGCGTTACTCTCTAGTTCTCGAATAACGTTAGCGGCATCTTCTACCTGAGTTGCAAGACCAGTAATCGCATCACGGTTTTGTTGAATCACTTCTTGGCCTTCATTACATGCGGTTGCTGATGCTTGAGACGCTGATGCGGTTAATTCTGCGTGGCTTGCTACTTCTGCCGCCGTTGCTGACATCTCATGGATAGCCGTTGCTATTTGATTGATATCGTTTTGCTGGTTTTCAACTCGAATTGAAGATTGAGTGGCCAGCTGATTCGCTTGCTCGGCATGATTGTTTAAGTCATGGCTGTGCTCAATGACTCCTTTTAGCATGCTCTGCATTTGGCTTAAGAACTGGTTCACAAGCTCGGCAAGTTTTCCAATCTCATCCATGCGAGTAATATCAATACGCTGAGTCAGATCGCCTCGGCCCTGTGCGAGTTGAGTGAGTGCTTCAGATAGCGTTTGTAATGGGTAAAGCAAGCGGTTGATGACCATGGTACTTGCGATTGAAATGACGATGTACAAAATAAATGAAGTTAGCGCGATGAACTGGATAGCATCAGATACCGCAGAAAACGCCATCTCTTTATCGATAACAATACCCAGTGACCAATCGGTATTCGGTACATTGGCGATGTAGATCATCTTCTCATTCTGTTTAGGCCAAGCGAGAGTCGTGATCGTTTGGTTTTGAATCAGTTGTGAAACTTTGCTTGCCGTAAGTTCAGGGTTCAGACTTGTTAGTGGTTTTTGGCTTAACTCTTCATCACTGTAAGCCACGATGTTGTTGTTACCATCGACCAAGAATGCAAAACCATCGTTATCAAGTTTTACGTTAAGAACGGCATCAATAATGCTCGTCACGGTTAAGTCAGCGGCGAGAACACCTTTTTGTTCACCGTTAAATGCTTTGGCGAAACTGATGACAATGCTGCCATCAAAGTCTTGATAAGGTTCAGTAATAATGAGCCCTGACGCTGCATTTGCATCTTTATACCAAGGGCGAGTTCGTGGGTCGTAGCCTGCTGGCCAATCTTCACCCTTATCACCGTATGCGATAGTGCCATCACTAAACCCGGCGTAGACAGATAAGAATTGCCCCGCTTGCTTGGTGATGAGGAGTTCGCGATCTGAATTTTCATTGCTAGAAACGGTTGGTTCATTCGCAACCATCATATCGCTACGAATAGAGAGCCAATCGGCAATATAGTTGGTTGTACTTACACTTACATTCTTCATTTCTTGGCTAATCGCAACTTCAGTCTCTTGGGTGAGCTGATTGACGGAAATCCAAGCTTGAGCGCCACTAACTACGGCGATAATAACCGCTATTGCGATTTGAATTTTAAATTTGATGGTATGCCTCAAGGTCTATTCCTCCCTCTTAGAAAATCGATAGTCAAAATGATGCATGGTGCTGGTGGATGCGTGATTGACGCGCGTGTAGTGTCGTTGTATTGATGTATAAAAAATGTGTTTAGAATCAAATAAATCCAAACCTATAAGCGGTTTGTTGGATAAAATGTGAAGCGAAATCACAGTTGTCTATTAAATTAAAATCGCGGTTATGTAGGCTTATAAATGTTACATGCTCATTCAAGCCTACGTATATCCCACTATTGATAATTTAGGTAATAATGAGGGCGGCAATATAAACAATGAGTAAGCCAATTACGCCCATGATTAAACCTGTTTTTGCCATGTCCTTACTTTCGATAAGTCCTGTTGAATAAGCCAAAGAGTTTGGTGGCGTAGAGACCGGAAGGATCATCCCTAATGACGCAGAGAAGGCGACAACAACCAGTAAACCTTGCAATCCACCAATGCTGACTAAGCTTTCCATTGATGCTCCAATCGCGGCAGCAATGGGCATTAATAAGTTGGCGGTGGCGGTATTCGACATGAAGTTCGCCATTAACCAACAGATTATCGATAAGGTGAACACCACCGACATTGGAGAAAGAGATTCATAATCAATAGCGTGAGCAAGCGCTGCGGCTAGCCCTGTTTTATCTAAACCGATCCCGATAGCAATACCACCTGCAACTAACCACAATACATCCCAGTTAATCTGCTTAAGCTCCTCTTTGCCCATGATCCCAGTCAGCGTAAATACGGCTAGCGGGATAATAGAAACCACATAGGTATTCATCCCATGTAGTTTAGTCGTCATCCATAGAATAATGGTGGCCGCAAAGGTGACATAGACGACGATCGCGCGCCAACTCTTCTTGAATTTTCCGTCGAGTTTTAAAATCATCTCTTTCTCTGACGATGGAAAGAATTTCTGCAATAAAAACCAAGCGATGGTGAGTTGGATAATGACAAAAGGTAGCCCCATCATCATCCATGAAAGGAAATCGATACTGTTTTCACCGGTTAAATATTGAAGAGCGATGGCGTTTGGAGGGGTTCCTATTGGTGTTGCGATGCCACCGGTATTCGCGGCAATCGGAATACATAAAACCAATGCTTTTATACCTAAATCACCTCTTGGTGCAGACGCGACGATGGGGCCGAGTAGCGCCAGCATCATAACCGTGGTCGCGGTATTGGACATAAACATAGAGAAGACAGCAGTGATCAACATGAGCCCAAGCATAATAAAGCGAGGCTGTGTACCAAAAGGTTTGAGTAACACTCGGGCTAAGTTGTTGTCGAGTTCATATTTGGAGGCTGCAATCGCAAGAGCAAATCCCCCCATAAATAGAATAATAATAGGAGACGAAAATGCACTGAATATGTCGGTGTATTTCATTAACTCTCCAAGATCATGTCCCGCAGGGGGCGATCTAAAAAGATGAAGCCCTTTGTCTGAGATCATCACTAGCTCTAAAGCGATAATGAGAATTGAGGTGGCAAATACGGGAACAGGCTCAAGCACCCACAAAAGAGCGGCAAGTAGGAAAATAGCGAGTAGTCGATGCTGAATTAAAGTGAGGTCGTCGATAGGGATAGCATCTATTGGCATAAAGAGCACAGCTAAGGGGATTGAAAAGCAGACTAGCAGCTTCAACAGCACTCCTGAACGTAATTTCGGCATAGATGACCAACCTCATAAATAAATGAACTCAAAATAGAATAAATTATCAACGATTTAGGTACCTAGACGGGAGTATGACTTTTACAAACTCGTAGCATATTTCGGTGAGAGGTTTGTCTTTGGTCAAGAAAATGAACTGATGCTTTTGTCGATAGATATAAAAAAGTTGATACCGAAGTACCAACTTTTTAAAGAGAGTTAAGGATGGTTGGTTACGCTTGTGTCTTATTTTCAGCACTCTTAATGTGTGCGTAAGCGGTACCCATTACGGTCGCTTCACCATTTTTCATTGATTCATCAAATTGAATCGAATCCTTAGCAAAAAGGTTGATAACAGTAGAGCCAAGTTTAAAGCGGCCCATTTCTTCACCTTTCTTCAAGCTCACAGCGGTATTGCCTTCTGATGGATAGTCCCATTTGTAAACGGAATTACCGCGTGGAGGGGTGATGGTTCCCGCCCATACTTGTTCGATGCTTCCTACAATGGTTGCGCCTACAAGAACTTGAGCAAGAGGACCGAATTCAGTATCGAAGATACAGACAACACGTTCGTTACGAGCAAATAGATTCGGAACATTTTCTGCAGTTAATGGATTGACTGAGAAAAGGTCGCCAGGAACATAAATCATCTGGCGAAGCGTACCGTCACATGGCATGTGAACACGGTGGTAATCGCTTGGCGATAAGTAAAGTGTCGCAAATTCACCATCTTTAAACTCTTCAGCAAGGTTAGCGTCGCCGCCAAGTAGCTCCTGTGCTGAGTAATTGTGGCCTTTCGCTTGAATTAACTGACCGTCAGTAATTGGTCCGAATTGACTAACGCGAGCATCTGCTGGGTGAGAAATTACCGTTTCACCTTCAGCGATTGGGCGCATGCCTTCTTTAAGCTCACGGACAAAAAATTCGTTGAACGTTTTGAAATGTTTAGGATCGCTGTGCAGAGCTTCATCCATGTTGACTTTGTATTGCTTAATAAACCAATTAATAATCGCGGTGGTTAAAGCGCCTGCTTTTGCAGATGCAATTTTACCGACTAGGCGAGTTAGCCCGTGCTGTGGAATACAGTATTGCAATCCAACTTTGATTTTATCCATGGTGCGAGTTTCCAGTGCTCTATGTTTAGGTTTTAAAAGAGGATGCCCAGCCTACAATGAGTAGGCGTGGTATCAGTTGTTCATAATATGGTGCTTATTTACCGATATTCTAGTCTTAGAGGTCAGCTTTTTTTCCACGAGAATACTGACGATTCGCTTTGTTTTCACCCATGCTTTCGATGATGCGGTGATAATTATCAAATCGTAGCTTGCTTATTTTCCCGCTTTCTACGGCTTCTCTTAGGAGGCAACCAGGATCGTCCATGTGCGTACAATCTCTAAATTTGCATCCCCCTAAATATGGGCGGAACTCGATGAAAGCTTCTGTGATCTCTTCGGGTTCAAGGTGCCATAAACCGAACTCTCGAACTCCAGGGGAGTCAATTAAATCACCACCAGATGGAAAATGGTATAAACGAGCAGCCGTCGTAGTATGTTGACCAAGCCCTGAGTTTTCAGAAACCACGCCCTCTTCAATATCGAGAGTTGGCATTAATGCGTTAACCAGACTGGATTTACCTACGCCTGATTGACCTACGAAAATATTAATTCTGCCTTTAAGTTCAGCTTCAAGCTCAGGAATGCCGTAGCTAGACTCTTTACTGACAAGAAGCACTTTATAGCCAATTTTTTCATAAGCTTTTAATGTTTCTTGGTATTCAGCGATCTGCTTCTCTGTGAGGAGGTCGACTTTATTAAGTACGACAAGTGGGGCTATGTTTACTGTTTCTGATGCAATTAAGTAGCGGTCAATAATGTTAAGGGATAGCTCTGGTAACACGGCTGATACAATGATCATTTGGTCAACGTTTGCTGCAACAGGCTTTAGGCCATCATAGTAGTCGGGGCGAGTTAGCATTGATGTTCTTGGCTCAACGGCTTCAACAACACCAGAAATACCAGCCATTGATTCCAGACCTGCGCGCCAAATGACCTTGTCGCCAGACACTAAAGTTTCAATACTACGGCGTAAGTTACAGCGGTGAACTTCATTGGTTTCTAGATCTTCAATGTCAGCATGTTGCCCAAAGCGAGTAATCACTAAACCACGTTTAGTGCCGCCCAGCATGTTTTCGTCCCACTGAACAGAGTCTTCTTTTTTAAGTCGCTTATTCTGGTTGCTGCGTACGCGTCGTACTTGACCTTTGGTTAACTTTTTCTTTTTAGCCACAATTTTCCACTTAACACATCTAAATTGATGATTGAGTACTCAACGCTATGTTATTGACACTACGATATTTCGGTCGTGCTAAACCTAGTTTGAGTATACATATTTGGGTATAGTACCTCTTTTATACCTAAACAAATAGGCAGCTCCCTTATGTCCTTTAGCGATCAGAACTTAATTTGGGTCGATCTGGAGATGACAGGCTTAGATCCTGAAACTCATAAAATCATTGAAATTGCATCCATTGTTACCGATAGCGAATTAAATATTCTAGCAGAAGGGCCTGTTTTGGCTATTCACCAATCTGATGATGAATTAGCGAAAATGGATGAGTGGTGTACGACAACGCATACTGGTAGCGGCTTAGTTAAGCGAGTTCAAGAGAGCCAAGTCACCGAGCAAGATGCAATTGATCAAACGATCGCGTTCTTAGAAAAATGGGTCTCAAAAGGAAAATCGCCAATTTGTGGGAATAGTATTGGGCAAGATCGTCGCTTCCTTTACAAACATATGCCTGAATTAGAGCAATACTTCCATTACCGTTATATCGATGTGAGCACTTTGAAAGAGCTGACTCGTCGTTGGAAACCAGAGGTTCTTGATGGCTTTTCAAAAACAGGTAGCCATTTAGCACTGGACGATATTCGTGAGTCGATTGCGGAATTGCAGTACTACCGTAAAACAATTATTAGTATCTAGTTGATTGTAAAAGCGGGTTTTATGGTACGCGTCATGGTTACACTTGGTTAAAAAATGCGTTTTTTGCATGCTTTTCCATCAAAATAGTAGAAAATTAATTTTTTTTGAAGGAAGGACTTGCATCACAAAAAAATGCTCTTATAATTCGCAGCCCTGAACGACGAAAGACGTTTCAGTTTGCGATACTAGCTCAGTTGGTAGAGCGCAACCTTGCCAAGGTTGAGGTCATCGGTTCGAACCCGATGTATCGCTCCAATTTTTCTCTTTGAGCTTTGCTCAGAAAGAATAGAAAAGAGTCATTGTCTTAAACAATGCATCCGGACGCGGGATGGAGCAGCTTGGTAGCTCGTCGGGCTCATAACCCGAAGGTCGTAGGTTCAAATCCTGCTCCCGCAACCACATTTAGATTGAACGCTTTAGCGGTCRATYATGCGATACTAGCTCAGTTGGTAGAGCGCAACCTTGCCAAGGTTGAGGTCATCGGTTCGAACCCGATGTATCGCTCCAATTTCTCTCTTTGAGYYTTGCTCAGAAAGAGTTGGAAAAGCGTCATTGTCTTAARCAATGCATCCGGACGCGGGATGGAGCAGCTTGGTAGCTCGTCGGGCTCATAACCCGAAGGTCGTAGGTTCAAATCCTGCTCCCGCAACCACATTTAGATTGAACGCTTTAGCGGTCGATCATGCGATACTAGCTCAGTTGGTAGAGCGCAACCTTGCCAAGGTTGAGGTCATCGGTTCGAACCCGATGTATCGCTCCAATTTCTCTCTTTGAGCCTTGCTC